>NZ_CP149803.1:1533928-1840714 GCF_037943105.1 Pseudomonas sp. TMP9 | reverse complement strand
GGCCAGCTGGCAATGGCCCGCGAGGTGCTGGAAGAGCTGGCCGTGCCAGACTTAATTCTGCTCGGTGTGGCCAAAGGCGCAACCCGCAAACCAGGTCTGGAAACTTTATACCTGAATGACGCTGCCCATGAGTTTACCTTGCCTGGTAATTCTCCGGCCCTGCACCTGATCCAGCAAATACGCGATGAGTCACACCGTTTTGCTATCACTGGTCACCGTGCGCGCCGCGGTAAAACACGCCGCACCTCAACGCTTGAGGAGGTTGCAGGGGTAGGACCTAAGCGCCGGCGTGAGTTGCTCAATCACTTTGGTGGGCTGCAAGAGTTGTCCCGCGCCAGTATCGAAGAAATTGCTAAAGCACCCTCAATCAGTAAAAAACTCGCCGAGTTGATTTATGCCGCACTGCACAGTGAGTAGAATGCTGACTCTTTCTTCCGCCAAGTTGTGTCGATGAATATCCCCAACCTGCTCACCGTGCTCCGCGTCCTGCTGATACCGGTGTTTATTATGATGTTTTACCTGCCCTTCAGTTGGAGCTACTGGGCCGCTAGCGCGGTGTTCTCGGTTGCTGCAGCCACTGATTGGTTGGATGGTTACTTGGCACGCCGCTGGGAGCAAAGCACGCCATTTGGTGCTTTCCTTGACCCGGTCGCGGATAAGTTGATGGTGGCAGTGGCTCTGGTCCTGCTGGTTGATGAGCACTCCAACCTTTGGTTGACGTTGCCAGCGGCGATTATTATTGGTCGCGAGATTGTAGTCTCGGCGCTGCGCGAATGGATGGCAGAGCTCGGCGCGCGGGCTCATGTAGCCGTGTCTAAACTGGCCAAATGGAAAACTGCCGCACAAATGGTGGCGTTGGTGATTCTGCTGGCAAATCCGGCAGCATTTACTGCCTGGGTTGTCTTAGGTTACGTGCTGCTGATAATCGCGGCCGTGCTCACTCTGTGGTCGATGGCGCAGTATCTGTTAGCCGCATGGCCACACCTGAAGATCACCTCTGATAAGAAATAAGCTTTTTTGAATCAAAGGGTTGACGGCAAGCTGCGAAGCTATAGAATGGCCGCCGTCAACACGACAAGCGGGAATAGCTCAGTTGGTAGAGCACGACCTTGCCAAGGTCGGGGTCGCGAGTTCGAGTCTCGTTTCCCGCTCCAGATTTCAACGATCAGTTTTATACGATCGTTTCGCTTTAAGGCTGAGTAGCAGAGTGGTTATGCACCGGATTGCAAATCCGTGAACGCCGGTTCGATTCCGACCTCAGCCTCCAATTAAAAGAGCCTCGTAGATCACTGATTTACGAGGTTTTTTCATATAAGTTGAAACCTTGCGAGGCGCACAAGGGCTGTATATAGTCCATGTCTTGCAATGCAGCGCTACCGCCCGAATGGCGAAATCGGTAGACGCAAGGGACTTAAAATCCCTCGGGGGTAACCCCGTGCCGGTTCGATTCCGGCTTCGGGCACCACACATAGATTTAGATGCAAAAATGCACCTGTAATCCTTTGAAACCGGCTTTTTAGCCGGTTTTTTTGTGCCTGCCATTTGTTCACGGGGCCGTGTGCAGCCTGATAGACTTACCATGCACTTTCCAAATCATTGCTCAAGGTTTCCCATGATCAAGAAATGTTTGTTCCCTGCAGCCGGTTACGGCACCCGATTTTTGCCAGCCACCAAGGCTATGCCCAAGGAAATGCTGCCGATCGTGAACAAACCGTTGATCCAGTATGGCGTCGAAGAGGCGCTGGAAGCCGGCTTGACGGAAATTGCCATGATTACCGGCCGCGGTAAGCGCGCATTGGAAGATCACTTCGACATCAGCTACGAACTCGAACATCAAATTCGCGATACGGATAAAGAAAAATATTTGGTCGGTATTCGCCGTCTGATCAACGAATGCAGCTTTTCCTACACCCGTCAGGTTGAGATGAAGGGCCTGGGCCACGCTATTCTTTGTGGCCGTCCGCTGATCGGTGATGAGCCTTTCGCCGTGGTTCTGGCGGATGACCTGTGCCTGAACTTGGACGGCGATGCGGTGTTGACGCAGATGGTTAAGCTGTTCAAGCAGTTCCGCTGCTCAATCGTTGCCATCCAAGAAGTGCCACCCGAAGAGACTCATAAATACGGCGTGATTTCGGGTGAGATGATTCGTGATGACATCTACCGAGTAAACAGCATGGTCGAGAAGCCTAAGCCGGAAGATGCGCCTTCGAACTTGGCTATTATCGGGCGCTATATTCTTACGCCGGACATCTTCGAGCTCATTGAGCAAACCGAGCCTGGCAAGGGCGGAGAAATTCAGATCACCGATGCACTGATGAAGCAGGCCCAGAACGGTTGCGTAATCGCCTATAAGTTCAAGGGCAAACGCTTCGATTGCGGCGGCGCAGAAGGCTATATTGACGCCACCAACTTCTGTTTTGAAAACCTTTATAAGACTGGTAAAGCGTTTTAACTGAACCTTTGGCGCGTCAACTAACAGCCACCTTCGGGTGGCTGTTTGCATTCAGGTCGTTAGCATAGGCTCGGCGCCGGGCCCTAGCGGCTGGCCATAGCTAAACTCGATATAATGACCGGCCGGATCTCTTACGCCGCAATAATATCCAACGGGATAGGGCTCCTCCCGAGGCTCCCAGACCAAACATCCTGCTCGTCGTGCCTGCTGAGCCATGCTGTCGACTCCGTCACGGCTCGCTAAGGCAAAGCCGAAATGGCTGTAATCATCGGCTGCTAAGTGCCGCTCCTGACCGCCTGGCATGATCACAAAAATAAAGCTGTGCTCTTTATCGGGTTCCGCCATCCAGACAATCGTTGAGCCTTTACCGGCGCGTCGGTGTATCACCCGCATTGCACAGAACTGCTCATAAAAAACTACACATGCTTCTACATCGGGCACATGTAACGCCAAATGGGTAAGGGTAGGGCGCATAACTGTTCTCCCTCTGTTGGGTAGTTTCAAGCCAAAGCCTAGCCCGGCTTGGGGTATGCTTGCAGCCTGCTATGGAGACTAAAATGACCTACGACTTCGACCTGTTTGTAATCGGTGCTGGTTCTGGTGGCGTGCGTGCTGCACGATTTTCAGCGAGCTATGGCGCACGTGTAGCGGTTGCCGAAAGCCGTTATCTGGGTGGCACCTGCGTCAACGTCGGCTGCGTACCTAAAAAGCTGCTGGTTTATGGTGCCCATTTTGCCGAGGACTTTGAGCAAGCTCAGGGATTTGGCTGGTCGCTTGGGCAAACCAGCTTCGACTGGACAACTCTGATTACCAATAAAAACCGCGAAATCGATCGACTCAATGACATCTACCGTAACCTGCTTGTTAATAGTGGTGTGACCTTGCTTGAAGGCCATGCACGCATCGTTGATGACAACACTGTCGAGCTGGGCGGCAAGCTTTACAGCGCCAAGCACATCTTGATTGCTACCGGCGGCTGGCCACATATTCCTCAAGTACCTGGGCATGAACATGCTATCGGCTCGAATGAAGTGTTCTTTCTCGAGCAGCTTCCCAAGCGCGTGTTAGTTATTGGCGGTGGTTATATTGCTGTGGAGTTTGCCTCCATCTTCAATGGCCTTGGTACGCAGACCTCACTGCTTTATCGAGGTGATTTATTCTTGCGTGGCTTTGATCAAGCGGTGCGCCTGCACTTACAGGAAGAGCTAATCAAACGTGGTCTTGATCTGCAGTTCAACAGCGACATTGCGCGGATCGATAAACAGGTTGACGGTAGCCTTCATGCCACTCTCAAAGATGGGCGCGTAATAGAGGCAGACTGTATTTTTTACGCCACCGGTCGGCGGCCTATGCTGGACAATTTAGGCTTGGAAAATACCCATGTTGAACTGGATGAGCGCGGCTACATCAAGGTTGATGAGCATTACCAGAGCAGCACGCCCTCCATCCTCGCTATCGGTGATGTAATTGGTCGCGTTCAGCTGACACCGGTGGCGTTGGCTGAAGGCATGGCGGTGGCCAGACGCCTGTTCAAACCCGAGCAATACCGCACAGTCGACTATCAAATGATCCCGACAGCGGTATTCAGCTTGCCGAATATTGGCACGGTCGGGCTGAGCGAGGAGCAGGCGAAGGAGGAGGGCTACAACGTCACCGTCTTTGAAAGTCGTTTCCGTCCGATGAAACTGACAATGACCGAAAGCCAGGAGCGTACGCTGATGAAACTGGTGGTGGACACAGATACAGACCGCGTACTCGGTTGCCATATGGTCGGCCCGGAGGCTGGCGAAATCGTACAGGGCCTGGCGGTTGCGCTCAAAGCAGGCGCTACTAAGCAGATTTTTGACGACACCATTGGCGTGCACCCAACGGCTGCCGAAGAGTTCGTCACCATGCGCACCCCTATACCGTCCTGAGGTCAGCATGACGCAATTGTTTTATCTTGCCGATTTGTTTGGCGTTGCGGTATTTGCCATTACCGGTGCGCTGATGGCGGGGCGTAAATCCATGGACCTGTTCGGCGTGCTGGTTATTGCCATCATCACCGCACTGGGCGGCGGCACCTTGCGTGACCTGATCTTAGACAACCACCCGGTCAGCTGGATTCGCAATGATATGTATATTGTCATCGCCTCATTAGCAGCTGTTGGTACCGTAATCTGGGTGCGCCTGACCAAGCCAATTCACGAGAAAGGTCTACTTCTGGCCGATGCTTTTGGCCTGGCGATATTCACCGTAATCGGTACTGAAATCGCCATGCAGCATAACGTGCCGCATAGCACAGCGATAATCATGGGAGTCATGACCGGTGTCGCGGGCGGAGTGATGCGGGATGTGATCTGCAATGAAATCCCGCTGATCTTCCAGAAGGAAATCTACGCCACCGCCTGTATTGCCGGTGCCTTGGTATTTATCGGCATGCGCCAACTGGGCACACCACACTGGGTAGATACCGGCGTCGCGATGCTCACAGTCTTGCTGACGCGTCTAGCGGCCATTCGCTGGCGCATAGCTTTGCCCAGTTTTCACTTGCTGGATCGTGATTGATTATTGAGTGGCGTGATCACCGGTAATGACGGTGATCACTGCCGAGGGCACGATTATCTTCTGCGTGAGTACGCCAACTAATCGTGATTGCGAGCGCTGGCGAGCGCAATAGTCCAGTTTGCAGACGTACGAGAAAAGGCCATGTCACAGTAAGAGCCTGCGTACGCTATTTAACATAATATACATTATACGAAGCCTTAGAGGGGCTGAGGGTTCACAAGGATGTTAGTCGTGCTTCTGCTTTCGGTCGCTCCGCTCGCTGCAGCAGCAGTACGACCGGCTAAGCGTTGTGGGTCTGAGGCCCATTGAGTTGCATCGCCGCGACCGGTCCAAGGTGCAACGCGTGTGCCGTCGACTATGCATTGCCAGTTTAGGCCATCCGGAAACAGCTCACAGTCACTAGCCAAAGCGTAGCGCGTGCCGTAAATCTGGGAATAAAGAATCACCAAGTCAGGCACGTCAGCCTGGGGAATGGTTTGGGATTCAGGCTGCCCGTATCCGGAAATGGATGGCCAAGAAGTAGAACCGGTAGTGCCACCAGTTCCGCGCTTGATGTGGCCAGAAACACGCCAAATTGAGGAATCAACAATCTGAGGCGGCGAAGGCTCAGAGTAGGTGGTAGGTGGCTGGGTTTGTAGGCCGGGTGGGGGCGGATTAGTAAGGCCGAGATGCTGAACCTGTGCTTGAGGAAGAGCGCCCTCCTCGGCTTTTTCGCTAATGCCAAAGCCGCCGGTAAAAATGCCGACGACGTACCAGAGGCCAAGCGGAATACCGATCAGCGGGCCGAGGATGCTGAAAATAATGAACGGCGAACGCCAGATAGTACCGCGCTTGTCTGCCTTAGATTCATCGCCAACAGTGCCTGTGGCTGACTGTGTAGCACTGCTGTAGTACTTATAAATGTTCTTTTTGTACTGGCCGAAAGTCTGACGGATGAGCTTACTTTTAGGGATGTTTTGGCCAGTGGGTGCGCCTAGGTAGATATCAACGCGATACTTTTTAGCAGAGCCGATGGCAGTCAGCTTGGTCATTTTGTAGGTCTGTTCAACCAGAATACGAACCCAAGAAGCAAGCTGAGACAAGTCCTGAGTCACAAGGACAATGCGCATAGAGCGACCATCAGAATCAACACGGTGGCGATGCTCAGCAAGCAGAGACTTGTCAGGCAAAGAAGCTTGGTTAGCCTTGAGGCCGGAAGGCCAACGACGCCAGAGTTCATCGAGAATCAAGACAGAGCCATTAGGGATGAAGTCTGCCAAATCTGCACGTTCAAACCAATCCTCGGGAAGCTGGGTAATCTGGCTGCCGGGTGAACCGAAGTCAGCAATTATGTCGTCGACTTCAAGCGGAATATTGGTAACGACGTGCCGCCCTTCCATGATTGAAGGCAAAACAACATGCTCAACAACGCCGTAACTTTTGCCGTGCCCTGGTAAGCCTACATAAGCCTCAATTGCCATATATCACCCAATGAACGGAATGCGGCGAAGGATGAAGCGAAGGATATACGCCGACAAAATTAGAATGATGCCCTCGCCCACTGCAAACTTTTGGGCAAAGAATAAAACATTGCCGGAAATGCCCGAGAGTGCAGAGGATGCTTGAATAATAAAATCGGGAACGGGCAAGGACTCAAAGAAAGAGGCCATGCCGTCTAAAACTTCCTCATATACCTTGCGCGGTATCCAAAGTAGTAAATCTTTTAGCCAAGTCAATATTTCGGTAAAAGTTTCGGAAAGCCAAGCCATTAGAGAATCAAACATATGTCACCTATGCGCTAAGGAATACACGAACAGCAGCCAATGCATGAATTGCAAGAAATACAAAATAGAGCGGATCAAGCCAGCTGGAGTTGTCACAAAAGGCAGAAGCGCTAACTGAGCCAATAATGGTTGTCGTACCAGACATGGAACAAGAGCCGCCGCCATTGAGTCTAATACCTTTGATGGCAGTCATTATTGGGGCCGCAGCAATTCGCCCAGTAAAGGTTGAGGTTGTTTCAGAAAATCCGGGGACTTCTTCAAGTTCGGGGGTTTCTAGAGGACCGCCAGCACCAGAGGAGCAGTTACCGTCAGTACAATCGCCGAAGCCGTCGCCGTCGCCATCGGGGTTTGTATTCTTGTCGGGGCAAGAAGATCCGGTGCATGTGCCAGATATTGAAGTTGTATTGCCGTCAGCATCTTTTTCGGTTTTAGTCGTGGTTTTAGTAGTAATGCTTGAACATGAGTTAATGCCGCTACAGGTGGTCTTTGTAGCGGTATCAGTCTTAGTAATGGTGCTAGAGCCGTCTGGCTTAGTTTCAGTTTTTACATCAGTTTCAATATTGACAGCATCTTTTGTTGGTTTAGTGTCAAAACACTTTTTAACGCCGTTAACGGTGCCACATGATTGGCCTTCTTTTTCTGTGCTTTTCTCAGAGTCACAACGAAGGGTGCCGTCTGCCTGTTCAATATATTGGCATGGCTTGTCTTTAGTAATTGTTTCGGGCTCAGGCTCTTTAGGGGAGTCGGTGTAATCAACCTCAGGGCCTGTTGTGCATTTTTGACCGGTGTAATAAGCCTTACCACGACATGTATAGTTGCCAATACCATTAACAGTACATTTTTGTTCAGTAGTTGAGACTACGCAGGAAGAAAAACAGGCGGATTGTTCTTGGCCTAGTTGGCCGCTTGGGAGGACGACAGCATAAGCATCGGGCGCAGTGCCGGACTTTGTAAAAGTGGTTGATTCGCCAGATTTGGCTTCGCATTCGTTAGGCTTAGGGGATTCGCATTCGCCGGTTTCGGTGTTGTAGGTTGAGTCAGTTGGACAAGAAGTCCCATAACGACGAATAGTCTCTGAACGACCAGTTGAATTGTTAATCTGACAACCAACGAAATCAGGGGAATACCATATAAGACCGGTAAACCTATTATTGCCACCCAAGGTTATATGAGTAGCTTCCCAAGCCTGACAAGCAGCAGTCGGATTGTCGTATACAGAACCATTGGCACGCTGCCAATAATAATCAGAGGCATATGCGAATGATGAAGTAAAAAATAAAAAACAAAACGAGATTAAAAAGCGCATATCACCACCCATGAAAACAAAGAAAAGCCGAAGCGGCACCGGTAATAAAAAGAGTCAGTAACCAGACTTGTTCCATATCGTCCTCACAAAGAAAAAGGGGGGCCGAAGCCCCCGCAGTTGCAACGGGTGGGGGTTCGCTTACTTGATCATGCCAAGCAGTTTGCGGGCGCCCATACGAGCAACCAGAGCCAGCGCGATAACGCCAGCGATACCGAGAATACCGGCAACAACATCGGTAACAGATACAGCGCTTACGATTGCTTCCATGGTGTAAACCTCACTTAATCATTGAGAGAAGAGATCGGCAGCACCAACCGGCGAACCAGCAAGTACCGACGAGTACAAATCCAGCCATAAACGCAGCCGCAAGTTGTGCGGGGTCGAGCAATTCAAGGCTGAAAGGTTGAGGCACTGGGACCAATTCCCAGATACCGGAACAGAGGGGGGCACCGTCCGGAGCGATGGCGACTGAGCCGTCACAGCGGAGAACGCCCGAAGACATTTAGGCAGACGCCTGTTGGCGAACTGGGGAAGCAACAAGCTTGCGACCTTGGCGAGGGTCTACCTCAACGTTAATACGACCATCCTTGATGCTGAGGACGACTTCGCATTCATATTCGCCAGCGGGTTGGACCTGCTGAGGAGTTTCGCAGTAGTAAGAAAATTCCTGAGGAAACGGAATATTTGGCAAATGGGCATAAGCGGTGGCCATGGTGTAAGGCTTTTGCTTTGCAGAAATACCGCTACGAGAAGTACCGGTGGTTGTAACTTTGATAAGCATTGCGGTCATCGTGTTGCCCTCTTACTTAGTGGCAGCTCAGCGCGGAGGCTGGCCGTTTGTTAGCCCAGTTGGGCGAAATTAGTAGCCCATCCATTCAGCAACGCAGGAGGTGCCTTTTTCGTCGCGAACAACAAACCAGAGCTTTTCAGGTTTGACGCCGGCTGCTTTGCGTTCGGATAAGAGCTGTTCGGTTTGCTGAACTGATGCAAGCAGGTGGGGTGCCATAAAAGAAGTTTGCACCTGGGCGCGTAGTTGCAAGTTGCGGCGCTGGGATTCGCTGACCTGAGTACCTTGAAAACTCACGGTGCGCATGGGAAGCCCTCAGGGAGTGGAAGGCCAAGGAACTCGCACGCGTCAAAAGTGCAATCAGGACAGACGGCAAAATGAGGAGCTTTGTTGTGATCACAGATAACGCCGGCAGAGGTTGGAACACCGCCGAGGATTTGGCCCATGTCATCGCCGCAGCAGTCACAAAGAACGCGATCTAAATCGATCATTTAAATAGACCTCATGTGTTTTTGTGCGTCGCGTTGTAATTGCATGGAAATATTGCCAACGTTGCGGCGTTTTTGACCTTTAGGGAAAACGTAAGAAGTCTTAAGGGCTTGGAAATAGCCACGCTCGAAAAGGTTAAATTCTGGTGATAAATCAGGGTGAGGATTTTTATAAGAATCGCCACGGTTAAAAGAAGAAAAACCAGAGTTATAAGCTTCGGATAGTGGAAACATTTAGGCCACCAATCGCAGTTGGCGAGCTTCTGGCATGCGGTACCAGGCAGGCGGCTGAATGTCGAAAGTCTTGGTGACCTCGCGAGCCTCGCGGACGATGACAGTCGCGGAACGGGTGTTGTCGTATGGGCGAGCAATATCAAGGCCGATGCGGCGAAGGCGCGCCCGGTGGGTTTTCGTCTGAGATTTGTCAAAATCAAAGGCCTGACCATTGGCCCAGTTAATGGCATACATCGCGGTGATGTTGGCGGCGTATGTTGAAGTAACGACGCCCTCATCTATCAGCTGCTGCGCAATAGTCACAATGTCCATAGCAGTCACCTTCAGGCGGTCATCGACCTTCAAAAACTCATCGTGGAGTTGGGCAAATTGGCCCTCATCGAACAGACCCCAAAAGGACAAGCCTTTGCGTTTGAGGAGTTCGCTTTTTAGTTCCTGCTCAAAACGGCAAATGCCGTTGTCTATGCAAAATTTGTGTACACGTTGGACATGGGCGTATTCAAGTGAGGTTTCGCCGTAGAGGCGTTTGACCTTGGCAAGAACGCCTTTTTTGCTGGCCATTTCGAAAGCCTTGTCGTAAAGCTTTCGGTACTGAAGCCGACCGCCCTCACCATTGCCTTCTGGCGTCCAAACACAGGTGCGGCCATTCGGGTAAAGGAAGCCGACAGAGTGGCCAATTGACTGTGTAGAAACGCCGCGAAGGAACGCCAGAACGTTGTCCTTGCCCAATGCGGCATTGGTGGTCAGGTCGATACGTTCGATGGTTGCACCGTCTGCAATGAGTGCCTGATCGAACTTGCCGCGCATACCCTTAACCTGACACTGCTGAACGGTGGTGCAACGAGTAAAACCGGGCAGCCCGTACTCGGCCAGAAGCGCGTTGTAGACGTTTACGCACTGCTGAATAGTGGTAAACCCAAAGAGGTTATCGAGGCGGTTTATCCGAGAAGGATTGCCGTCAACGGTGAGTTTGCGGCCCTGAATATTTATTGTGATCGAGGAGCAGTGGCTACCGCGGTGCTGAAACTTGGGCTGCTTGGTGCTGAGGATTTCATGGGTGTTGGCATCAATCGTCAGGCTGTAGACGTCGCAGACCGTTGGCAGGTCGTGGTCAAACGTCTGAGAGAGTCGAAGCCAGTCAATGAACATAAAAGTCCGCTTTTCGCCTTGTGACATAATCACAAATGATTTGTGCGCACTTTATAGCCTAATCACACATGACAAAGCAACACGTGCAAAAATCATATTCAATAAAAATCACGTGTGATGGCGAGGTGGAATCATGGCGAAGACGTACAGGCTCAGGGATGAAGCCGTAGAAGCGCTGAACGCTAAACGGATAAAGCTCATCGTCGAGCGGAAAGAGGACGTGAAAGAGAGCGACCTACTGGGCGCTTTGATATGGAAGCACCTGGGGACGCTAAAGGCGGAGGACGTGAAGGCTTACCGCGAGGCGGTTTTGGGAAGGGATTAATTCCGGAAAGTATGGGAGTCCATACCAAAGTGGGGGTGTAACAGCACCCCCACCCGTTCGGCGCGGAAATCTCAAAAGCAAAAGGCACCTTCGCTGCGCTTGGCAGGGGTTCCCCCTCGCTACGCTACCCCGACCGATGAAAAGTCACCTGGTGCGCACTTAGAGGCATCCGCGCTGCGCTGGATCAGGGGCAAGCCCCTGCGCCCGGAGGGCTACCCGGAGTTGATCAGTGATGAGGTGGGTTTAGAGATCGACGGCACGGCGAGCCGGGCAGTTAATTAAGGTAACGTGCAGTGCGTTACTATAAACCGGACGAACGGTATGTTTTCGGTAACGTTACCGCTGGTATATTATCGGTAACGTGACTATAATTACACCATGAACAGCAAACATGGTGACGCCGAAATGATCGACCCAACAGACAAGAAAACAATATCCCTCCCCCTGATCCAGCCTAAGCGCGGGCGCGGCAGACCATCGACCGGCGCAGCGCTGACACCAGCGCAGAAGCAGAAGGCATACCGCGAGCGTCAGAAAAGTAACGTTACCGCAAAAGGGGAATGCTCAATTGTGCTGCGCGAGGCATTGGAACGCCTGGGAGAGCGTCAAATTGTATTGGAGAAAGAACTCGGGGAATGGGCCAAAAGAGCAAGAGAAGCGGAAAGGAAATTGAAAGATATTGAAGCCGGTAACGTTACTAAAAAGGAGGTGTGGCAGCTTCAATGCAAAAACGAAAAAGGACGCTGGAGAGTGTCCGACCAATACGAAACAGAGCGGCAGGCAGAAGACGCAATGATGAAAGTGCATAACCCTGAATTCTGGCGAATTCGCAAAAAATAACGTTACTATAATTCAAGAACTGCCCTGCAAGCAGCCTGCAAAGAGTCAAGACGGGCATCCATTGCGGTGCCCTCGTCATCGAGCTGGATCAGGCGACGGCGTAACTCGCGGACCTCAGAAACAAGCCTGGGGTAATCATCAAGCAAATGCTGTACAGCTTCGGAATCACTCCGACCGGCTGCGTATAACCGCGCCTGGTCGATAGAGTGAGGGGGAATGATTACGGTAACGGGCGTTCGCATAATAAACGTTACATTAAATCGGCCCCGGAGCTTACAGCATTATCCGCAGCCGACTGAACGTAACGTTACCATTATACGAAGCCTTAGAGGGGCTGAGGGTTCACAAGGATGTTAGTCGTGCTTCTGCTTTCGGTCGCTCCGCTCGCTGCAGCAGCAGTACGACCGGCTAAGCGTTGTGGGTCTGAGGCCCATTGAGTTGCATCGCCGCGACCGGTCCAAGGTGCAACGCGTGTGCCGTCGACTATGCATTGCCAGTTTAGGCCATCCGGAAACAGCTCACAGTCACTAGCCAAAGCGTAGCGCGTGCCGTAAATCTGGGAATAAAGAATCACCAAGTCAGGCACGTCAGCCTGGGGAATGGTTTGGGATTCAGGCTGCCCGTATCCGGAAATGGATGGCCAAGAAGTAGAACCGGTAGTGCCACCAGTTCCGCGCTTGATGTGGCCAGAAACACGCCAAATTGAGGAATCAACAATCTGAGGCGGCGAAGGCTCAGAGTAGGTGGTAGGTGGCTGGGTTTGTAGGCCGGGTGGGGGCGGATTAGTAAGGCCGAGATGCTGAACCTGTGCTTGAGGAAGAGCGCCCTCCTCGGCTTTTTCGCTAATGCCAAAGCCGCCGGTAAAAATGCCGACGACGTACCAGAGGCCAAGCGGAATACCGATCAGCGGGCCGAGGATGCTGAAAATAATGAACGGCGAACGCCAGATAGTACCGCGCTTGTCTGCCTTAGATTCATCGCCAACAGTGCCTGTGGCTGACTGTGTAGCACTGCTGTAGTACTTATAAATGTTCTTTTTGTACTGGCCGAAAGTCTGACGGATGAGCTTACTTTTAGGGATGTTTTGGCCAGTGGGTGCGCCTAGGTAGATATCAACGCGATACTTTTTAGCAGAGCCGATGGCAGTCAGCTTGGTCATTTTGTAGGTCTGTTCAACCAGAATACGAACCCAAGAAGCAAGCTGAGACAAGTCCTGAGTCACAAGGACAATGCGCATAGAGCGACCATCAGAATCAACACGGTGGCGATGCTCAGCAAGCAGAGACTTGTCAGGCAAAGAAGCTTGGTTAGCCTTGAGGCCGGAAGGCCAACGACGCCAGAGTTCATCGAGAATCAAGACAGAGCCATTAGGGATGAAGTCTGCCAAATCTGCACGTTCAAACCAATCCTCGGGAAGCTGGGTAATCTGGCTGCCGGGTGAACCGAAGTCAGCAATTATGTCGTCGACTTCAAGCGGAATATTGGTAACGACGTGCCGCCCTTCCATGATTGAAGGCAAAACAACATGCTCAACAACGCCGTAACTTTTGCCGTGCCCTGGTAAGCCTACATAAGCCTCAATTGCCATATATCACCCAATGAACGGAATGCGGCGAAGGATGAAGCGAAGGATATACGCCGACAAAATTAGAATGATGCCCTCGCCCACTGCAAACTTTTGGGCAAAGAATAAAACATTGCCGGAAATGCCCGAGAGTGCAGAGGATGCTTGAATAATAAAATCGGGAACGGGCAAGGACTCAAAGAAAGAGGCCATGCCGTCTAAAACTTCCTCATATACCTTGCGCGGTATCCAAAGTAGTAAATCTTTTAGCCAAGTCAATATTTCGGTAAAAGTTTCGGAAAGCCAAGCCATTAGAGAATCAAACATATGTCACCTATGCGCTAAGGAATACACGAACAGCAGCCAATGCATGAATTGCAAGAAATACAAAATAGAGCGGATCAAGCCAGCTGGAGTTGTCACAAAAGGCAGAAGCGCTAACTGAGCCAATAATGGTTGTCGTACCAGACATGGAACAAGAGCCGCCGCCATTGAGTCTAATACCTTTGATGGCAGTCATTATTGGGGCCGCAGCAATTCGCCCAGTAAAGGTTGAGGTTGTTTCAGAAAATCCGGGGACTTCTTCAAGTTCGGGGGTTTCTAGAGGACCGCCAGCACCAGAGGAGCAGTTACCGTCAGTACAATCGCCGAAGCCGTCGCCGTCGCCATCGGGGTTTGTATTCTTGTCGGGGCAAGAAGATCCGGTGCATGTGCCAGATATTGAAGTTGTATTGCCGTCAGCATCTTTTTCGGTTTTAGTCGTGGTTTTAGTAGTAATGCTTGAACATGAGTTAATGCCGCTACAGGTGGTCTTTGTAGCGGTATCAGTCTTAGTAATGGTGCTAGAGCCGTCTGGCTTAGTTTCAGTTTTTACATCAGTTTCAATATTGACAGCATCTTTTGTTGGTTTAGTGTCAAAACACTTTTTAACGCCGTTAACGGTGCCACATGATTGGCCTTCTTTTTCTGTGCTTTTCTCAGAGTCACAACGAAGGGTGCCGTCTGCCTGTTCAATATATTGGCATGGCTTGTCTTTAGTAATTGTTTCGGGCTCAGGCTCTTTAGGGGAGTCGGTGTAATCAACCTCAGGGCCTGTTGTGCATTTTTGACCGGTGTAATAAGCCTTACCACGACATGTATAGTTGCCAATACCATTAACAGTACATTTTTGTTCAGTAGTTGAGACTACGCAGGAAGAAAAACAGGCGGATTGTTCTTGGCCTAGTTGGCCGCTTGGGAGGACGACAGCATAAGCATCGGGCGCAGTGCCGGACTTTGTAAAAGTGGTTGATTCGCCAGATTTGGCTTCGCATTCGTTAGGCTTAGGGGATTCGCATTCGCCGGTTTCGGTGTTGTAGGTTGAGTCAGTTGGACAAGAAGTCCCATAACGACGAATAGTCTCTGAACGACCAGTTGAATTGTTAATCTGACAACCAACGAAATCAGGGGAATACCATATAAGACCGGTAAACCTATTATTGCCACCCAAGGTTATATGAGTAGCTTCCCAAGCCTGACAAGCAGCAGTCGGATTGTCGTATACAGAACCATTGGCACGCTGCCAATAATAATCAGAGGCATATGCGAATGATGAAGTAAAAAATAAAAAACAAAACGAGATTAAAAAGCGCATATCACCACCCATGAAAACAAAGAAAAGCCGAAGCGGCACCGGTAATAAAAAGAGTCAGTAACCAGACTTGTTCCATATCGTCCTCACAAAGAAAAAGGGGGGCCGAAGCCCCCGCAGTTGCAACGGGTGGGGGTTCGCTTACTTGATCATGCCAAGCAGTTTGCGGGCGCCCATACGAGCAACCAGAGCCAGCGCGATAACGCCAGCGATACCGAGAATACCGGCAACAACATCGGTAACAGATACAGCGCTTACGATTGCTTCCATGGTGTAAACCTCACTTAATCATTGAGAGAAGAGATCGGCAGCACCAACCGGCGAACCAGCAAGTACCGACGAGTACAAATCCAGCCATAAACGCAGCCGCAAGTTGTGCGGGGTCGAGCAATTCAAGGCTGAAAGGTTGAGGCACTGGGACCAATTCCCAGATACCGGAACAGAGGGGGGCACCGTCCGGAGCGATGGCGACTGAGCCGTCACAGCGGAGAACGCCCGAAGACATTTAGGCAGACGCCTGTTGGCGAACTGGGGAAGCAACAAGCTTGCGACCTTGGCGAGGGTCTACCTCAACGTTAATACGACCATCCTTGATGCTGAGGACGACTTCGCATTCATATTCGCCAGCGGGTTGGACCTGCTGAGGAGTTTCGCAGTAGTAAGAAAATTCCTGAGGAAACGGAATATTTGGCAAATGGGCATAAGCGGTGGCCATGGTGTAAGGCTTTTGCTTTGCAGAAATACCGCTACGAGAAGTACCGGTGGTTGTAACTTTGATAAGCATTGCGGTCATCGTGTTGCCCTCTTACTTAGTGGCAGCTCAGCGCGGAGGCTGGCCGTTTGTTAGCCCAGTTGGGCGAAATTAGTAGCCCATCCATTCAGCAACGCAGGAGGTGCCTTTTTCGTCGCGAACAACAAACCAGAGCTTTTCAGGTTTGACGCCGGCTGCTTTGCGTTCGGATAAGAGCTGTTCGGTTTGCTGAACTGATGCAAGCAGGTGGGGTGCCATAAAAGAAGTTTGCACCTGGGCGCGTAGTTGCAAGTTGCGGCGCTGGGATTCGCTGACCTGAGTACCTTGAAAACTCACGGTGCGCATGGGAAGCCCTCAGGGAGTGGAAGGCCAAGGAACTCGCACGCGTCAAAAGTGCAATCAGGACAGACGGCAAAATGAGGAGCTTTGTTGTGATCACAGATAACGCCGGCAGAGGTTGGAACACCGCCGAGGATTTGGCCCATGTCATCGCCGCAGCAGTCACAAAGAACGCGATCTAAATCGATCATTTAAATAGACCTCATGTGTTTTTGTGCGTCGCGTTGTAATTGCATGGAAATATTGCCAACGTTGCGGCGTTTTTGACCTTTAGGGAAAACGTAAGAAGTCTTAAGGGCTTGGAAATAGCCACGCTCGAAAAGGTTAAATTCTGGTGATAAATCAGGGTGAGGATTTTTATAAGAATCGCCACGGTTAAAAGAAGAAAAACCAGAGTTATAAGCTTCGGATAGTGGAAACATTTAGGCCACCAATCGCAGTTGGCGAGCTTCTGGCATGCGGTACCAGGCAGGCGGCTGAATGTCGAAAGTCTTGGTGACCTCGCGAGCCTCGCGGACGATGACAGTCGCGGAACGGGTGTTGTCGTATGGGCGAGCAATATCAAGGCCGATGCGGCGAAGGCGCGCCCGGTGGGTTTTCGTCTGAGATTTGTCAAAATCAAAGGCCTGACCATTGGCCCAGTTAATGGCATACATCGCGGTGATGTTGGCGGCGTATGTTGAAGTAACGACGCCCTCATCTATCAGCTGCTGCGCAATAGTCACAATGTCCATAGCAGTCACCTTCAGGCGGTCATCGACCTTCAAAAACTCATCGTGGAGTTGGGCAAATTGGCCCTCATCGAACAGACCCCAAAAGGACAAGCCTTTGCGTTTGAGGAGTTCGCTTTTTAGTTCCTGCTCAAAACGGCAAATGCCGTTGTCTATGCAAAATTTGTGTACACGTTGGACATGGGCGTATTCAAGTGAGGTTTCGCCGTAGAGGCGTTTGACCTTGGCAAGAACGCCTTTTTTGCTGGCCATTTCGAAAGCCTTGTCGTAAAGCTTTCGGTACTGAAGCCGACCGCCCTCACCATTGCCTTCTGGCGTCCAAACACAGGTGCGGCCATTCGGGTAAAGGAAGCCGACAGAGTGGCCAATTGACTGTGTAGAAACGCCGCGAAGGAACGCCAGAACGTTGTCCTTGCCCAATGCGGCATTGGTGGTCAGGTCGATACGTTCGATGGTTGCACCGTCTGCAATGAGTGCCTGATCGAACTTGCCGCGCATACCCTTAACCTGACACTGCTGAACGGTGGTGCAACGAGTAAAACCGGGCAGCCCGTACTCGGCCAGAAGCGCGTTGTAGACGTTTACGCACTGCTGAATAGTGGTAAACCCAAAGAGGTTATCGAGGCGGTTTATCCGAGAAGGATTGCCGTCAACGGTGAGTTTGCGGCCCTGAATATTTATTGTGATCGAGGAGCAGTGGCTACCGCGGTGCTGAAACTTGGGCTGCTTGGTGCTGAGGATTTCATGGGTGTTGGCATCAATCGTCAGGCTGTAGACGTCGCAGACCGTTGGCAGGTCGTGGTCAAACGTCTGAGAGAGTCGAAGCCAGTCAATGAACATAAAAGTCCGCTTTTCGCCTTGTGACATAATCACAAATGATTTGTGCGCACTTTATAGCCTAATCACACATGACAAAGCAACACGTGCAAAAATCATATTCAATAAAAATCACGTGTGATGGCGAGGTGGAATCATGGCGAAGACGTACAGGCTCAGGGATGAAGCCGTAGAAGCGCTGAACGCTAAACGGATAAAGCTCATCGTCGAGCGGAAAGAGGACGTGAAAGAGAGCGACCTACTGGGCGCTTTGATATGGAAGCACCTGGGGACGCTAAAGGCGGAGGACGTGAAGGCTTACCGCGAGGCGGTTTTGGGAAGGGATTAATTCCGGAAAGTATGGGAGTCCATACCAAAGTGGGGGTGTAACAGCACCCCCACCCGTTCGGCGCGGAAATCTCAAAAGCAAAAGGCACCTTCGCTGCGCTTGGCAGGGGTTCCCCCTCGCTACGCTACCCCGACCGATGAAAAGTCACCTGGTGCGCACTTAGAGGCATCCGCGCTGCGCTGGATCAGGGGCAAGCCCCTGCGCCCGGAGGGCTACCCGGAGTTGATCAGTGATGAGGTGGGTTTAGAGATCGACGGCACGGCGAGCCGGGCAGTTAATTAAGGTAACGTGCAGTGCGTTACTATAAACCGGACGAACGGTATGTTTTCGGTAACGTTACCGCTGGTATATTATCGGTAACGTGACTATAATTACACCATGAACAGCAAACATGGTGACGCCGAAATGATCGACCCAACAGACAAGAAAACAATATCCCTCCCCCTGATCCAGCCTAAGCGCGGGCGCGGCAGACCATCGACCGGCGCAGCGCTGACACCAGCGCAGAAGCAGAAGGCATACCGCGAGCGTCAGAAAAGTAACGTTACCGCAAAAGGGGAATGCTCAATTGTGCTGCGCGAGGCATTGGAACGCCTGGGAGAGCGTCAAATTGTATTGGAGAAAGAACTCGGGGAATGGGCCAAAAGAGCAAGAGAAGCGGAAAGGAAATTGAAAGATATTGAAGCCGGTAACGTTACTAAAAAGGAGGTGTGGCAGCTTCAATGCAAAAACGAAAAAGGACGCTGGAGAGTGTCCGACCAATACGAAACAGAGCGGCAGGCAGAAGACGCAATGATGAAAGTGCATAACCCTGAATTCTGGCGAATTCGCAAAAAATAACGTTACTATAATTCAAGAACTGCCCTGCAAGCAGCCTGCAAAGAGTCAAGACGGGCATCCATTGCGGTGCCCTCGTCATCGAGCTGGATCAGGCGACGGCGTAACTCGCGGACCTCAGAAACAAGCCTGGGGTAATCATCAAGCAAATGCTGTACAGCTTCGGAATCACTCCGACCGGCTGCGTATAACCGCGCCTGGTCGATAGAGTGAGGGGGAATGATTACGGTAACGGGCGTTCGCATAATAAACGTTACATTAAATCGGCCCCGGAGCTTACAGCATTATCCGCAGCCGACTGAACGTAACGTTACCATTATACGAAGCCTTAGAGGGGCTGAGGGTTCACAAGGATGTTAGTCGTGCTTCTGCTTTCGGTCGCTCCGCTCGCTGCAGCAGCAGTACGACCGGCTAAGCGTTGTGGGTCTGAGGCCCATTGAGTTGCATCGCCGCGACCGGTCCAAGGTGCAACGCGTGTGCCGTCGACTATGCATTGCCAGTTTAGGCCATCCGGAAACAGCTCACAGTCACTAGCCAAAGCGTAGCGCGTGCCGTAAATCTGGGAATAAAGAATCACCAAGTCAGGCACGTCAGCCTGGGGAATGGTTTGGGATTCAGGCTGCCCGTATCCGGAAATGGATGGCCAAGAAGTAGAACCGGTAGTGCCACCAGTTCCGCGCTTGATGTGGCCAGAAACACGCCAAATTGAGGAATCAACAATCTGAGGCGGCGAAGGCTCAGAGTAGGTGGTAGGTGGCTGGGTTTGTAGGCCGGGTGGGGGCGGATTAGTAAGGCCGAGATGCTGAACCTGTGCTTGAGGAAGAGCGCCCTCCTCGGCTTTTTCGCTAATGCCAAAGCCGCCGGTAAAAATGCCGACGACGTACCAGAGGCCAAGCGGAATACCGATCAGCGGGCCGAGGATGCTGAAAATAATGAACGGCGAACGCCAGATAGTACCGCGCTTGTCTGCCTTAGATTCATCGCCAACAGTGCCTGTGGCTGACTGTGTAGCACTGCTGTAGTACTTATAAATGTTCTTTTTGTACTGGCCGAAAGTCTGACGGATGAGCTTACTTTTAGGGATGTTTTGGCCAGTGGGTGCGCCTAGGTAGATATCAACGCGATACTTTTTAGCAGAGCCGATGGCAGTCAGCTTGGTCATTTTGTAGGTCTGAATCGCCCCTAGTTTCGTAGACACCTCCACGCCTCATAATAAGGCCCATCAGGAGGTGCCATGAGCAACCCGCGTTTTTCCGAAGAGTTCAAAATTGAAGCAGCTAGGCAGGTTACCGAACGGGGCCTGCCGGTCGCTGAGGTGTCCGCTCGTCTGGGCATGTCGACACACAGCCTGTATGCCTGGGTGAAGCGCTACAGCAAGCCTGCGGAGCAACGCCTGCAAGAGGATGATCAGCACGCTGAGTTACGGCGCCTGCGCGCCGAACTCAAGCGTGTAACTGAAGAGCGAGACATCCTAAAAAAGGCCGCCGCGTACTTTGCCAAGGAGTGCGGCTGAAGTACGCCTTCATTAATCAGATGTCAGCGAGTTACTCGATTCGCCGTCTGTGCCTGACGTTGAAAGTACACGTCAGCGGTTACTACGCATGGCGGGCTGAGCCCAAGTCGGCGCGCGCTAAGGATGACCTGCGACTGCTTGGCTTGATAAAGCACTCTTGGTTAGAGAGCGGCGGCGTCTACGGCTACCGTAAAATTCATGACGACCTGCGCGAGCTTGGAGAGGTCTGCGGTCGGCATCGTGTTGCTCGACTGATGCGTAAAGAGGGGCTGCGTTCGCAGACGGGCTATCGACGACGCCCGGGACGTTACGGTGGTAAGCCGCCAGTTGCCTCTCCAAACTATTTGGAACGTCGCTTCAATGTCACAGAGCCCAATAAAGTATGGGTGACCGACATTACGTACATCCGAACTTACGAGGGCTGGCTGTACTTGGCAGTGGTGCTCGATCTGTTTTCGCGTCAGGTCATTGGCTGGTCAATGAAACCGAACATGACCAGCGACTTGGCAATAGATGCGTTACTGATGGCGGTCTGGCGACGTAAGCCGAAGCAGGAAGTCATGATTCACTCAGATCAGGGGAGCCAGTACAGCAGCTCAGACTGGCAAAGCTTCCTGAAGGCCAACAACTTGCTAGGAAGCATGAGCAGGCGCGGTAACTGTCATGACAACGCTGTGGCTGAGAGCTTTTTCCAGTTACTGAAACGAGAACGAATCAAGCGGAAAGTCTATGGTTCTCGGCAGGAAGCACGCAGTGACGTGTTCGACTACATCGAGATGTTTTACAACCCGAAACGGCGTCATGGTTTCAATGATCAGCTGTCACCGGTAGAGTTTGAAAAGCGATATTTCCAGAGGCTGGCCGGTGTCTAGAAAACCCGGGGCGATTCAGTGATCGAGGAGCAATGGCTGCCGCGATGCTGAAACTTGGGCTGCTTGGTGCTGAGAATTTCATGCGTGTTGGCATCGATAGTCAGGCTATAGACGTCACAGACCGTGGGCAGGTCGTGGTCAAAAGTCTGAGAAAGCCGAAGCCAGTCGATGAACATGGAAATCCCTGTCAATATCTGGATGCAGATACAAGATGGACAGGATGATAAGACTTGAATTCACCGACATGCAAGCCTTTTTGTTCCGGTATACCGGAACTGTACGAAACACCAGTATATAGGATCGACGATGAGTGGGAGCAGCCTGGAGCGAGCAATGACCATCGCAGACAACCTAAAGAGATACCGAGCAGCGAAAAAGCTCAGTCAGCGCGAGGTATGGGAAGCGGCAGGAGTGAGCAAATCGAGTTACACGTCATACGAAGCAGGACGAGCAGACCCAACAGGAGAGGTGATAGTCAGGCTGGCAAAGGCACTTGGAGTAACAACTGACGAGCTACTGCTTACAGAGCAAGAAAGGTCGGTATCCGAAGACCTAGAGCCGATCCTGAAAAGATTCGAAGCCCTGCCGCCAGAAATACGGAATCAGGCACGGATTGCACTAAAAGGCGTGCTGTTCGGGTACGAGCAAGAAGCTCTGCGCTAGGCAAATACCATGGGAGTCCGGGGTAAAGTGGGGGTGTAACAGCACCCCCACCCGTTCGGCGCGGAAATCTCAAAAGCAAAAGGCACCTTCGCTGCGCTTGGCAGGGGTTCCCCCTCGCTACGCTACCCCGACCGATGAAAAGTCACCTGGTGCGCACTTAGAGGCATCCGCGCTGCGCTGGATCAGGGGCAAGCCCCTGCGCCCGGAGGGCTACCCGGAGTTGATCAGTGATGAGGTGGGTTTAGAGATCGACGGCACGGCGAGCCGGGCAGTTAATTAAGGTAACGTGCAGTGCGTTACTATAAACCGGACGAACGGTATGTTTTCGGTAACGTTACCGCTGGTATATTATCGGTAACGTGACTATAATTACACCATGAACAGCAAACATGGTGACGCCGAAATGATCGACCCAACAGACAAGAAAACAATATCCCTCCCCCTGATCCAGCCTAAGCGCGGGCGCGGCAGACCATCGACCGGCGCAGCGCTGACACCAGCGCAGAAGCAGAAGGCATACCGCGAGCGTCAGAAAAGTAACGTTACCGCAAAAGGGGAATGCTCAATTGTGCTGCGCGAGGCATTGGAACGCCTGGGAGAGCGTCAAATTGTATTGGAGAAAGAACTCGGGGAATGGGCCAAAAGAGCAAGAGAAGCGGAAAGGAAATTGAAAGATATTGAAGCCGGTAACGTTACTAAAAAGGAGGTGTGGCAGCTTCAATGCAAAAACGAAAAAGGACGCTGGAGAGTGTCCGACCAATACGAAACAGAGCGGCAGGCAGAAGACGCAATGATGAAAGTGCATAACCCTGAATTCTGGCGAATTCGCAAAAAATAACGTTACTATAATTCAAGAACTGCCCTGCAAGCAGCCTGCAAAGAGTCAAGACGGGCATCCATTGCGGTGCCCTCGTCATCGAGCTGGATCAGGCGACGGCGTAACTCGCGGACCTCAGAAACAAGCCTGGGGTAATCATCAAGCAAATGCTGTACAGCTTCGGAATCACTCCGACCGGCTGCGTATAACCGCGCCTGGTCGATAGAGTGAGGGGGAATGATTACGGTAACGGGCGTTCGCATAATAAACGTTACATTAAATCGGCCCCGGAGCTTACAGCATTATCCGCAGCCGACTGAACGTAACGTTACCATTATACGAAGCCTTGAGTTCAAACAGTCACGCCGCCTGAGCTTAAGTTCCAAAAGCTTTGCTCTTGTTTTGACTACGTATGAATGGCTTATGTTGATCGAGTGCGTACGTTCAACAGCACACGACCTCTGCTTGGGCACGTTTGCATATAGCGATGCGCTTCGACTACGTCGTCGAAATTGAACACCTTATCGATTAATGGCTTGAGCAAACCATCAGCAGTTAGTTGATTAATACCTTGCACAGCCTTGGCCACGGCGGCTTGGTCTTGAGGAATATTCAGCTCTTCCTTGCCCGTGAAGTTGCCGATGCAGTGCACGAAAAACTGAATGTTCTTTTGGAACGCCGCACAGGCTGGAAATGGCGTTTCATTGCCGCCTTGCAGGTCAAACAGGATAAGCCGGCCACGCGGCGCGATAGCATCGCCTAACAGGCACATTTGCGGACCGCCTAAGGCGTCCATCACCACATTGACGCCACGGCCATCGGTCAGTTTGCTGACGCGGCTCACTAAGTCCTGTTCTTCAGTGAGGATGATGTGATCAGCGCCCAACTGCTTGAGAAAGGCGCTGTCGTCGGCATAGGCCGTCGCGGCGATTACTGTGGCACCTAGCGCTTTGCCCATCTGCACAATATACGGCCCCCAGCAGCGACTGGCCGCCGTTACCAGCACCGTTTCGCCCGGCTGCAAGCGTGCCAGCTCAACAAACCCGAGCCAGCCGACCATCGAGGGTAAATAGTGCACGGCAGCCTGTTGTGCGCTCAGACTTTCTGGGTATCGAGCCAGCGAGCTGCGCGGCAAAACCACGTGCTCAGCATAGCTTGGGTAATGGTTCGCGCTGTGCCCCGGGAAGCTGGCAACCCGATCGCCCACGGCTAAATCTTCAATTCCGTCACCGACGGCTAACACCACACCGGCCACTTCATGGCCAAGGCTGGCGGGCAACTGTGCCAACGTGGGTGCTAAGTTCTGCCGCCAGAGTACGTCGTGCCAGCTGACGCCCACGGCTTCAACACCGACCAGCACTTCACCCGCTGCAGGCGCAGGGATATTTCGCTCTTCGATCTTGAGGACGTCGGCCTCACCAAACTCATGGAAACGCACTATGCGGGACATCGCAAACCTCTTCGGTTGACCCATTCAGGCCACGGACTTTATCTGGGCTCTGCCGGCAATTCCACCGCTCAAGGCTGATATTCACCATGCGTGTCGGTGATGATCAATCGTCAGCCGCTCATTTACGTGTGCATATTGCCTGTTAGCAGCATTCAGCATTAGCCTGACTGGCCTGCCACACCGCCGCCACTCGAGAATGGACACTGGATGAACCGTAACGATCTTCGCCGCGTCGATCTCAACTTGCTGATCGTCTTTGAAACGCTGATGCATGAGCGCAGCGTAACGCGTGCGGCGGAAAAGCTGTTTCTGGGTCAGCCAGCCATCAGCGCGGCCCTCGCCCGTTTGCGGAGTTTGTTTGATGACCCGTTATTCGTTCGCACTGGTCGCAGTATGGAGCCTACTGCGCGGGCGATGGAGATCGCCACCCTGCTCTCACCGGCGCTGGATTCGATCTCTACAGCCGTCAGCCGCGCTGCGGAATTTCACCCTGCCACCAGTAATGCGGTGTTTCGCATTGGTCTATCAGATGACGTCGAATTCGGTCTACTGCCACCGTTGATCAAGCGCTTGCGCGCCGAAGCGCCGGGTGTGGTGCTGGTGATTCGCCGGACTAATTACCTGCTGATGCCAGCGCTGCTGGCCTCCGGCGAAATTTCCGTAGGGGTGGCCTACACCGAAGAGTTGCCAGCCAATGCCAAGCGCAAGGTCCTGCGCCGGAGCAAACCGAAGTTGCTGCGCGCGGACTCTGCTCCAGGCTTACTGAGTCTGGATGACTTTTGTTCACGGCCGCATGCGTTGGTATCGTTTGCCGGCGATCTCAATGGATTTATCGATGTAGAGCTGGAGAAACTCGGCCGTAAACGGCGGGTTGTGCTCGCCCTGCCCCAGTTCAGTGGTCTTGGCACCCTGCTTTCGGGTACGGATATTCTCGCCACCGTCCCGGATTACACCGCTGCTGCGCTGAGCTCCGCCGGAGGGGTGCGCACTGAGGAATTGCCCATTACGGCGCAGACTTTCGAGCTGCATATGGCCTGGCGCGGCGCGCAGGACAATGATCCGGCCGAACGCTGGCTGCGTTCGCGTATTCAGATGTTCTGCGGTGACCCGGACAGCCTGGAATAGGCTCGTTAGCGCTGGGTCAGGCAGTGATCACATACGTGTTCGTTGATACGTACCTGTAAATAATCATTCTGATTGATACACATCTTCGAATCGTTCGATTCGCCGCAATAGAGCGCTCGCCGCAGACTCCGCCGCCTCACAACACCCAGGCGCGGAAGCACACATGGCACAGTCGACACTAAACCTTTGGCATTTTCCTCTGGCTCTTGCGGTGGTTCTGCTATTAAGCGCCTGCGGTAATGCACAAAACAGCGCACAACAAATGCCGCCTGCAAAAGTCAGCGTGGCCGAAGTGATCGAGCAACCGATAACCGAGTGGGATGAGTTTACCGGTCGTTTGCAAGCGCCAGAGTCAGTCAATATCCGCCCACGGGTCTCCGGCTTGATTGAACGCGTTGCCTTTAATGAAGGCAGCTTGGTGAATAAGGGTGACCTGCTGTTTCAGATTGACTCACGGCCCTTCCAAGCCGAGGTAATGCGCCTTGAGGCCCAGCGTCAACAAGCGAGCGCCAGTTATTCGCGCACCCAGAGTGAAGCCCGCCGCGGCGAGCGCTTACGCAAGAGTAACGCCATCTCCGCCGAGTTAGCCGATGCCCGTGCCAGTGCCGCCGCAGAAGCCAAAGCAGCGGTGGCCGGCATCCAAGCGCAACTTGACAATGCGCGCCTCAACCTCAGTTTTACCCGTGTTACCGCGCCCATTACCGGGCGCGTTAGCCGGGCAGAAATCACCGAAGGTAACCTGGTCAATGCCGGGCAAAGCCACCTCACCACCTTGGTGAGCACCGATAAGGTCCATGCCTATTTCGACGCTGATGAGCGCGTATTTCTTAAATACGTCGAGCTGGCGCGCCAAGCTGGCAGCCAAACCCGCGATGCCAGCCCCGTGTACTTGGGCCTTTCCAATGAAGAAGGCCACCCGCACTTGGGTCAGTTAGATTTTCTCGACAATCAGGTCAATCCGCAGACCGGCACTATCCGTGGCCGCGCCGTGTTCGATAACCGCGATGGGCGCTTCACCCCTGGCCTTTATGCACGCCTCAAGCTGGTGGGCAGCGGCCAATACACGGCCGTGCTGATCAAGGACGAAGCGGTGGGAACTGATCTGGGCAAAAAATTCGTGCTGGTCCTCGATCAGGATAACGCCGTGCAATACCGCGCTGTTGAGCTGGGGCCCAAGCTGCAAGGCTTGCGCATCGTGCGCAGCGGTTTGGTCAAGGGTGAGCAGATCGTGGTTAACGGCCTCCAACGCGCCTTCCCCGGCGTAATGGTTGACCCGCAACGCGTGGCCATGGCCGATGAGCAGACCTTGGCTGAATTGACCCAACAGCGCCAGATCATTGCGCAACATAGCCGTCCAAAGGTCGCCGATAAAAACAGCCCAAGCAGCACGGCGCCTCGCGGTTAATGCGCGATTAATTAGGTAAAACGACGATGAATTTCTCGCAATTCTTTATTCAGCGGCCGATCTTTGCCGCGGTGCTGTCATTACTGATCCTGATCGGTGGCGCGATCTCGCTGTTTCAGTTACCGATCAGCGAATACCCAGAAGTGGTGCCGCCCACTGTGGTGGTGCGTGCCGCATTCCCCGGTGCTAACCCTAAAGTCATCGGTGAGACCGTAGCCTCACCACTGGAGCAAGCGATAACGGGTGTAGAAGGCATGCTCTATATGTCGTCGCAAGGCACCGCAGACGGCAAGATGACCCTGACGCTGACCTTCGCCCTCGGCACCGACTTGGACAAAGCCCAGGTACAGGTGCAAAACCGCGTCACCCGCACCATGCCAACCCTGCCGAGCGAAGTGCAGCGCCTCGGTGTGACTGTCGATAAAGCCTCGCCCGACTTGACCATGGTGGTGCACCTGACCTCACCGGACGACCGCTACGACATGCTCTACCTGTCCAACTACGCTGCGCTCAACGTCAAAGATGAACTGGCGCGCTTAGATGGTGTGGGGGATGTGCAGCTGTTTGGTCTGGGTAACTACTCGCTGCGCGTGTGGCTGGACCCCAATAAAGTCGCCTCACGCAACCTCACCGCCAGCGATGTGGTTAACGCTATTCGCGAGCAGAACCGCCAAGTCGCGGCCGGCTCGCTCGGTGCGCCGCCGTCCGATGCCGGCAATAGCTTCCAGTTGTCGATCAACACCCAAGGCCGTTTAGTGTCTGAGGAAGAGTTCGAGAACATCATCATCCGTGCGGGTGACAATGGCGAAATCACCCGTCTAAAAGACATCGCCCGCATTGAGCTGGGCTCCAGCCAATATGCCCTGCGCTCGCTGCTGAACAACAAGCCGGCGGTGGCTATTCCGGTGTTTCAGCGTCCGGGTTCTAACGCCATCGAGATTTCCGATGCAGTGCGTGAGCGCATGGCGGAACTGAAGCAGAGCTTCCCGCAGGGCGTTGATTATGAAATCGTCTACGACCCGACCATCTTCGTGCGGGGCTCCATCGAGGCTGTGGTGCACACCCTGCTTGAAGCCGTCATCCTAGTGGTGCTGGTGGTGATTGTGTTTCTGCAAACGTGGCGTGCCTCGATCATTCCACTGGTCGCAGTGCCGGTGTCGTTGATCGGCACCTTTGCCGTGATGCATATGTTTGGCTTCTCACTTAACGCGCTCTCTTTGTTCGGCTTAGTGCTGGCCATCGGTATTGTGGTGGATGACGCCATCGTGGTGGTGGAGAACGTCGAACGTAATATCGGTCTGGGTAAAACTCCGGTTGACGCCACCAAGCAGGCGATGAAGGAAGTGACTGGGCCGATCGTTGCCACGGCCCTGGTGCTGTGCGCGGTGTTTATCCCAACGGCCTTTATCTCCGGGCTCACCGGACAGTTTTACCAGCAGTTTGCCCTGACCATTGCCATCTCCACGGTGATCTCAGCCATCAACTCGTTGACCCTGTCCCCTGCCCTCGCAGCCATTCTGCTGAAAAGCCATGACGCGCCGAAAGACCGCTTCTCCAAGGTGCTCGATAAGCTGTTTGGCGGCTGGTTGTTCACGCCATTCAACCGGGTGTTCGAGCGCGCCAGCCTTGGCTATGTCGTCACGGTAAAACGCGTACTGCGTGGCAGCGGTATCGCTCTGTTTCTGTATGCCGGGTTAATCGGCCTGACCTATCTAGGCTTTGCCAGCACCCCGAGCGGTTTTGTCCCCACGCAAGACAAGCAATACCTGGTGGCCTTCGCGCAACTACCGGACGCTGCCACCTTGGATCGCACCGAAGCGGTGATCAAGCAGATGTCGGAAATCGCCGGCAAACACCAAGGCGTCGCTAACACTGTGGCCTTCCCAGGTTTGTCGATCAACGGCTTCACCAACAGCCCCAATAGCGGCATCGTCTTTACCCCGCTTAAACCCTTCGATGAACGAAGCGATCCGTCGATGAGTGCCACTGCGATCGCGGCAGAATTAAACGCGCAGTTCAGCGAGATTCAAGACGCTTATATCGCCATCTTCCCGCCACCCCCGGTGCAGGGTTTAGGCACCATCGGTGGCTTCCGTTTACAGGTGCAGGACCGCGGTAATTTGGGGTATGACGAGTTGTATGTGCAAACCCAAAACGTCATCGCTAAGGCCCGACAACTACCAGAGCTAAACCCGATGTCGGTGTTCACCAGCTACCAAGTCAATGTGCCGCAGATTGATGCCGCGATTGACCGCGACAAAGCCAAGATCCATGGCGTGGCCATCAGCGACATTTTCGACACCATGCAGATCTACCTCGGTTCGCTGTACGCCAACGACTTCAACCGTTTTGGCCGTACTTATCAGGTCAACGTGCAGGCCGAGCAACAGTTCCGCCTGGAGCCGGAGCAGATCGGCCAACTCAAGGTGCGCAACAAACGAGGGGAAATGGTGCCGCTGTCGGCCTTCCTTAAGGTTAGCCCGAGTGCTGGCCCGGACCGGGTGATGCACTACAACGGCTTCCTCACGGCCGAAATCAACGGCGCCGCCGCGCCCGGTTACAGCTCCGGTCAGGCTGAGGCCGCTATCGCCAAATTGCTCAAGGAAGAACTGCCAAACGGCATGAGCTTTGAGTGGACCGACCTCACCTACCAGCAGATTTTGGCAGGTAACAGTGCGATCTTCGTCTTCCCGCTGTGTGTACTGCTGGCCTTTTTAGTGTTGGCCGCCCAATACGAAAGCTGGAGCCTACCGCTGGCGGTGATTTTAATCGTGCCGATGACGCTGCTGTCGGCCATTACCGGGGTGATCCTGACCGGCGGCGACAACAACATCTTTACCCAGATCGGCTTAATCGTACTGGTAGGTCTGGCTTGTAAAAACGCCATCCTGATTGTGGAGTTCGCCAAGGAAAAACAGGAAGAAGGCATGGATCGCGTTAGCGCGGTGCTGGAGTCTTGCCGCCTACGCCTGCGGCCCATCCTGATGACCAGCTTCGCTTTCATCATGGGGGTTGTGCCGTTGGTGTTGTCTAGCGGCGCCGGTGCCGAAATGCGCCATGCCATGGGTGTGGCAGTGTTCAGCGGCATGCTCGGGGTGACCTTTTTTGGTCTGCTGCTGACGCCACTTTTCTATGTGCTCATCCGCGGCTTTGTAGAAAAACGAGAAGCCAAAAAAACCGCCCGCTTGCAGCAGGGGCAACGCTTGGGCTTGCCTTGAAACTGCACAGGTAAAACCGCGCAATCTTTTTTCGCCCCACGGCTGTTGCTCCTTGCCGTGGGGTTTTTTTATGCCAGAGTTGTGAGTGCGATAAAACACTGCAGATTTACGAGTGATGGTTCGCACGTTTTGCGACCATTGCTTGATCGTGCCTCAGTCACCGGTACCTGCGCCGAGTGCGGCTATTAGGAGCGTTGTACATGAACCTAGACACTTGGCTGTTGTTCGCAAGCGCTGCATTGGTGGTGATTTTGATTCCGGGGCCATTGTCACTGCTGATGGTCAGTAACAGTTTGAACTATGGCCTGCGCCGCTCAGCGCCTGCCTTTATCGGCGGCGTGTCAGCCTCAATTTGCTTGCTGAGCGCTTCGGCGCTTGGCCTAGGTGCCCTGCTGTTGGCTTCGCAGGAATTATTTAGTGCGCTGAAAATTGTGGGTGCGCTTTACCTGTTCTACCTCGCCTGGCAGAGCTGGCAAGCCTCACGCCTGGCCGCCAAACCGATGGTTGCCGATGAGCCACCCGCCAACCCAAGTGCCCGTGGCATGTTCTGGGAGGCCTTTGGCTTAGGCGCCAGCAACCCTAAAGATATTCTGTTTTTCGCCGCCTTCTTGCCGCAGTTCATCAGCGCAGCGCAGCCCATGCTTAATCAGTTGCTGGTGATGATCGTCACGTGGGCGGTGCTGGATCTGGCCTGCAAGTTGTTCTACGGCCTCAGCGCTCAAGGTGCAGCACGCCACTTGCGTTCGGGCAAAGGTCAGGTGTGGTTTAACCGCATCAGTGCGGCCTTGTTCGGCGGGGCCGGTGCTGCTTCATTGCTCAGTCGTTAGGGCGCAGCTGTCGGGTTTGGCGGCACACGCCTGAATCACCGTCAATAAATAGGCGATGGCATCACAGCCCTCGCCTTTTTTTATTGAGGCCGAGTCGCTGCCAGCGGTCAGGCTCGCAGCGCCACGCTCAGCGTTACCCGTGCAGAACCAACATCCAGCTGAAAAGTAGCCAGCACGCGCTTCCCAGTCCGAGTGGCTAATCGCCTCGCTTACGCGTGATGATCAATCAGGCAGCTTGATTAGGCAGCAACACGCTGGCCTATAACATCCCATACTGGTTGTGAGTGGTGCATTGGCGCATTAGATTAGCTAATTATCTTAGGCACCCATCATAAGTAGAAGGGATAAACATGGCGCTTACTGACCAGTCCACCCGTATCCGTGACGGCGAAGAACTCGACGCTGCGGTCATCGACCAGTACCTCAAGGCGCATATCCCCGGCCTCACAGGCGAGCCACGCATCAGCCAGTTCCCCGGCGGCGCCTCGAACCTGACCTACCTGCTCGAATACCCGGATCAAGAATTTGTTCTGCGTCGCCCGCCCTTTGGCCACAAAGCCAAGTCCGCCCATGACATGGGCCGCGAGTACCGCATTCTCAACCAGCTCAACGCCGGCTTCCCCTACTGCCCCAAAGCTTATGTGCATTGCACAGACGAGTCGCTGATCGGCGGTGAGTTTTATGTCATGGAGCGGGTCAACGGCATCATCCTGCGCTCGGACATGCCTGCTGAGCTGAATTTCAGCGAAGCGCAGACCCGCGCACTGTGCAAAAGCTTTATCGACAAAATGGTCGAGCTGCATAACGTCGACTACCAAGCCTGTGGCTTGGGTGATTTAGGCAAACCGGAAGGTTATGTACAGCGCCAGATCAGCGGTTGGAGTGATCGCTACGGAAAGGCTCTAACCCCGGACGCACCATTGTGGGAGCCGGTCAAAGCCTGGCTCAAAGATAAGATGCCGGCTGATCACCACAAGCCTGCCATCGTGCACAACGACTACCGCTTCGATAACGTGATTCTCAACCCGCACAACCCAAGCGAAATCATCGGTGTGCTGGATTGGGAGCTGACCACCATTGGCGATCCACTGATGGATTTGGGTAATACGTTGGCCTACTGGATTGAGGCGGCAGACCCTGCACCGGTTCAAATGATGCGCCGCCAACCGAGTAATGCGCCCGGCATGCTCACCCGCCAGCAGTTTGCCGATTACTACGCCGAGAGCTCTGGCATCGAGATCAAAAGCATTGATTTTTACTACACCTACGGTTTGTTCCGTCTGGCCGGTATTGTGCAGCAGATCTACTACCGCTATTTCCATGGCCAAACAAAAGACAAGCGCTTCGCTCAGTTCATCCATATGAACAAATTGTTGGAGCAGATGAGCCTCAACGTTATCAATAAATCACAGCTGTAAACGGCCGGACAGGCCTCTTAACGCGATAAGGAAAACACCATGTCCAAGACTCATCTGTTCGACCTAGACGGCAAAATTGCCTTTGTTTCCGGTGCCAGCCGCGGTATCGGCGAGGCCATTGCTAAGTTGCTGGCGCAGCAAGGTGCACATGTCATCGTCTCCAGCCGCAAAATTGATGATTGCCAGAAAGTTGCCGATGCGATCATTGCCGACGGTGGTAAAGCCACAGCGGTAGCCTGCCACATTGGTGAAATGGAGCAGATCACTAACGTCTTCGCGCAGATCAAAGAGCAGTTCGGCCGCCTGGATATTTTGGTCAACAACGCCGCCACTAATCCGCAGTTCTGCAACGTACTGGACACTGACCTGTCGGCGTTCCAGAAGACCGTTGATGTGAACATTCGCGGTTACTACTTTATGTCTATCGAAGGCGGCAAGCTGATGAAGGCCAATGGTGGTGGCAGCATCATTAACGTTGCCTCGATCAACGGCGTATCGCCGGGTGAATTCCAAGGCATCTACTCGGTCACTAAGGCGGCTGTGATCAGCATGACCAAGGTGTTTGCTAAGGAGTGCGCGCAGTTTGGTATCCGTTGCAACGCCCTGTTGCCTGGCTTGACCGACACCAAGTTTGCCTCAGCGCTGGTTAAGAATGATGCCATCCTCAAAATCGCCTTGCAGCGGATTCCGCTTAAGCGCGTAGCCGACCCAAGTGAAATGGCGGGCACCGTGTTGTACCTGGCCAGCGATGCCTCCAGCTATACCACTGGCGTAGCGCTGAACGTTGACGGCGGTTTCCTCTCCTGAGTAGAAAGGCACCTGAAGGTTTTCAGGCCTGCGTTAAGGTTTAGAACCTGGACGATGCACCTGCCCCATAAAATCCGCGGCCTATTCGGGCCGCGGATTTTTTTATGGTGCGCTCGGCACCCGCTTATTTGAGCAAATGGTCAGCTTGTGAGTGCCTCTTATCGGGCGAACGTCGTCGCCCTATTGATGTGGGCGCTTCGCCCACAGGCCAATCCCCACCATTTATGCTGTCGATAAAGGTTTTGCATGCCGCGCTCAAGCCAATTTTCCTTAGTGATACTGCCAATTTTGCTGTTGTTGATCGCCATGACCTCGATCCAAAGCGGGGCTTCCCTGGCCAAAGGCCTGTTTCCGGAAATTGGCGCAAGCGGCACCACAGCGTTGCGCTTAAGCCTCGGCGCGCTGATTCTGTGCATGCTGATGCGGCCCTGGCAGGCCAAACTGACGCTAACGTCCTGCCGTTCTTTGCTGGCGTATGGATTGTCGCTGGGCGGCATGAATTTATTGTTTTACCTTTCTCTGAAGACCATTCCGCTGGGCATCGCTGTTGCGCTGGAATTCACCGGCCCGCTGAGTTTGGCGCTGTTATCGTCACGCCGGCTGCTGGATTTCGTCTGGATTGCCTTGGCCGTATTCGGTATTTGGCTGCTGCTGCCCACCGGCCAGAGCGATGTACCGCTGGACCCAGTAGGCATGGCGCTGGCACTGGCTGCCGGGCTGTGCTGGGCGCTGTATATCGTGTTTGGGCAAAAGGCTGGGGCCGAACATGGCCGGCATACCGTGGCGCTGGGCACTGTCGTGGCGGCGTTGTTGGTGTTCCCAATAGGTGTATGGCAGGCCGGCAGCGGCATGTTTTCACTGGATTTATTGCCGATCGCGCTCTGCGTGGCGGTGCTTTCATCAGCCCTGCCTTATAGCTTGGAGATGATCGCCCTCACCCGCTTACCGGCCCGTACATTCAGCATTCTGATGAGCATGGAGCCGGCCATCGCTGCGCTCTCAGGTTTATTGTTTCTCAGCGAGCGCCTGACATTGAGCCAATGGCTGGCGATTAGCGCCATCATCCTTGCCTCAGCAGGTACTGCCGCCACCTTTAAACCCAAAGCCAAACTGCTTTAACCGCGCGGGCTGGGTGACTCTGGTTTCAAGGCTTAAGGCTCAAGCGGACCGTCAGCTTCACTGCTGAACTGCAGCTCGGCCAAGCGCGCATACAAGGGATTGCTCAGCACTAATTCGCTGTGGGTGCCGATAGCTGCCAGCTTGCCGTTTTCAATCACCGCAATGCGGTCGGCACTTTTAACTGTGGCTAAGCGGTGCGCAATCACCAGTGTTGTGCGCCCCTGCATGAGGCGTGGCAGTGCTTGCTGGATCAGGTGTTCGCTCTCAGCATCCAACGCACTGGTGGCTTCATCAAGCAGCAGAATCGGTGCATCCACCAGCAAGGCTCGGGCAATGGCTAAGCGTTGACGCTGCCCGCCAGACAAGCCTAAGCCAGCGTCGCCTAAGTGCGTTTGATACCCATCGGGCATTTTCATAATGAAGTCGTGGGCATGCGCCGCCTCGGCCGCGGCCTGCACGTCAGCCAGCGTCGCGTCTGTGCGGCCGTAGCGGATATTGTCTTCCACAGAGCCAAAAAACAGCGCCGGGTTCTGTGACACCAGGGCAAAACTGCTGCGCAAATCAACTGGATCAAGCCGCTGGATGGCTTGACCATCAATCAGAATGCGTCCCTCTTGCGGGTCGAAAAAGCGCAGCAGCAAATCAAACAATGTCGACTTACCGGCCCCTGAAGGGCCGACCAGCGCCAACGTTTCCCCCGGCGCCACCTGCAGATCGATACCGTCTATGGCAAAACTGCCGGGGCGTGAAGGGTAAGCAAACCGTAGGCCTTGTAACTCGATATGGCCCTGCACCGGCTGGGTTAATTGCAGCCGGTCAATGGCAGGCGGAGTAATTTCATTGCGCGCCTGCAGCAATTCGGCGATGCGCTCAGCAGCGCCAGCCGCCCGTTGCAACTCGCCAATCACCTCACTCAAGGTGCCAAAGGCTGAACCAACGATCAGGCTGTAAAAGACAAATGCGGCCAGCTCTCCGCCAGAAATCCGCCCGGCGATCACATCCATACCGCCCACCCAGAGCATCACTCCCACCGCACCCAACACCAGCACAATCACCACGGTAATCAGCCACGCGCGCTGGGCTATGCGTTTACGTGCCGTGTCAAAAGCGGCCTCAGCGGACAAACCAAAGCGGCGTTTGTCTTCATTTTGGTGGTTATAGGCTTGCACCGTTTTAATTTGCCCGAGCACCTCGCCGACATAACTGCCGACATCGGCGACGCGGTCCTGGCTTTGCCGCGACAACGCCCGCACCCGTCGGCCAAAAATCAGGATCGGTGCGACCACCAGTGGCAGCGCCATCAATACAATGCCACTGAGCTTGGCGTTGGTGACCACCAGCAGCACGCTGCCACCTATTAGCATGATCAGGTTACGCAGCGCCATCGACAGCGATGAGCCGATCACCGATTGCAACAGTGTGGTGTCTGCGGTTAAGCGTGACTGAATCTCTGAGCTGCGGTTGCTCTCATAAAAGCCTGGGTGCAATTCGATTAAGTGGTTAAACACGCGTTTGCGAATGTCCGCGACAAACCGTTCGCCAATCCACGACACCAAATAGAACCGGGTGAACGTGCCGATCGCCAAGGCCAGCACCAATACGAAAAAAAAGCCGATTGATTGCTGCAGCGCCGCTGGCGATTGTGTCGACAACCCCTGATCAACCAGTAACTTGATGCCCTGGCCCATCGACAAGGTGATGGCGGCGGTAAACATTAGCGCCAGTAAGGCGCCAAGCACGCGCCAGCGATACGGCGCAATAAAACGCCACGCCATGCGTAAAGCGCTGCGTTGGCGGGATGATAAGACTGAAGGCATACACACTCGCTATGGGCGCAAACGCCGCTTAGGTAAGAAAACTGCTGCGCACCACACCAAACGGCGATGGATTGAACGCCTACAGCAACAGATGGGGACGGGTTGGCAGGTGATCAAGCAGCAGGGCCAGTCCACCCTGCAGAAAACCGCCTAAAGCTTGCACGCGACAGCCGGTTTCAGGCACGCCGGTCGCATCGCCGCAAAGCTGACTGTTCGCCGGCGGCGCCGCTACTTGCCCAGCGGGTACAGCAGCTCTTCTTTATAACCGGCCCACACGCGCACTGCATCGGGGAAGGCATCGTCCAGCGTCACGTCGCCGCTGTCTACCAGCAGCGGCCTACCTTCTAAGGTGGCAAGTTTGCGTTTAGTAGCGACTACCCGCAGGTGCTCAAGGCCGATAGCACGTAACACCCGTGGGCTGATCTGTTGGTTACCGCGACCAATGATGTGACCCTGACCGCCGATAGCAGTCACCAGCAAGCGCGACGCATGGCCGTCAACTAACTCGAATAGCTGCGCCTCGGTGACATCACCGGCCAACAGGTGACCGTTCTCGATCACATCAACGCCAAGCAGCGTGGTCTGCAGCCCAAGGTTTTGCGCCAAGCCATGCAAGGTCGAGCCAGGGCCGAAAACGTAGCGCACATCGGCGTCCCAGCTTTCCTGCAACCAATCCGCCAGATCGCCCAACACCAGCTCTTCAGACTCGACACCGCCCTGCTTGACCTGCTGAACATAGCCGCCTTCCTGCGGCACGGTCAGTTCGCCATACCAGCGCGCAGTCACCCGGCCTTCGCGCAGGGCTTGTTCATCAATATCGCGCACCTCACCGCTGCTCAAGCGCACCAAGCCACCTTCGAGCAAGCGTGCGGTCAGTTCACCCGCTGCACGCGGGCTGATGGCATACACCCCAGATTGGATTTTTACCCCAGCCGGAATGCCCAATACCGGTTGACCGTCACGCACGGCGGCGCAGACATCCCGCGCCGTACCATCGCCGCCGGCAAATAAAATCAAGGCCACGCCAGCGTCTTGTAGCAACTCCACTGCTTTTCGGGTGTCGGCCGCGCAACATTCGCCCGCGCTTAATGCCCCGACCACGCGGTGGGCAAAGCCCATCTCAGTGAGTAAGTCAGCGCCCATGGCGCCGGGGAATGTGACAAAGTGCAAACGCTCGCGTAGCCCTAACAGCACCTCAAGCGCTGTCTGCGTGCGCCGTGCTGCTTTAGCCTCAACACCTAAGGCCAAGGCTTGCGCGGCCATGCCGTCACTGCCTTTAAAGCCTGCAGGGCCGCCCAGTCCCGCCACGGGATTAATAATCAAACCGATATGAAAAACCGCCATAACGTCCTCTTGTCCACAGCCTGCAAACACCTAGGCGCAGGGTTTGTATGGCGCAATGCCTGCATGGTGCCTAAATCGTGTCTGAAACGGGCACGTTGACCTGTGTCTTGCGCCGGTTTTTTGCCGTCGCAGTCACAGCGCCGTCATCTGATGCTCATAAAATCGCGCTTAACGATGAGGAGATAAGCCATGCACAGCTCGCAAAACAACCCACAAAAAACCACGCCAGCACCGATCGGTGGCTTTGTCATCGATGCCCAAGGTCGAGAAGTCCCGATCACTGAAGACATGATCCAGCACGCCTGTAATGCCCTAGAGCAAGCCCAACAGCAAGCGGCCTCATCCACAACGAAGTGACGGTAATGCTCGGGCAGCGCTCGCTGCCCTTTGCTACACCTGCTTTAACTTCGCGCCTAGCGCCTGTACCAGCCCCGCTAAAACCTCATTGTGACCGTTTAAGCAGACCTCAAGCCCGTCGATTTCGCGACGCATGGGGTAGTGTTTGCGCAGCGTGTCGAAGGCTGTGCGTCGGCTGATATCGTCGCCCTGCAGGCTGCGCCGAAAATCTGCGTCATCGCGGCGCGGGTCATACACCGCGCGGCAAATGCTCGCCAAGGCCCAAGCGGGATCGGCGCCGGCGTCAATTGTCAGGCTATTCAACCAAGCAGTTGGCATCAGCTGCGACAGCTCAATAGAGCCTGCCACCTTCAAGTGCTGACACAACGCTTGGTACACCTGCGCCGTACCCCGCAGCTTGCCATCCAGGCTGTAACCGGCAATGTGCGGCGTGGCGATACGGCACAGCGCCGCCAAGGCAACATCCACTTGCGGCTCGCCTTCCCAGACATCCAGCACCACGTGCAGATCACTGCGTTGGCTTAACAAGTCCCGTAATGCGCGGTTATCCACCACCGCGCCGCGGCTGGCGTTGATCAACCAACTGCCGGGTTTCAATGCGGCTAAGCGCTGCGCGTCAAACACGTGATAGGTCGGATGCTCACCCAGCTTTTGCAGGGGCGTGTGCACGCTGAGCACATCGCACTCATCCAGCACCTGCTGTAGGCTGACAAAATCACCCCCTTCTAACGACTGGCGTGGTGGGTCGCACACCAATACGCGCCAGCCTAAACCGCGCATAACCTTGACCAACCGACTGCCAACCTGGCCCGCACCGATTACGCCGTAGGTGCGCGATGCTAAATCGACGCCCTGCTGCTCAGCCAACACCAACAAACTGCCCAGTACATAATCAACCACGCCACGGGCGTTACAGCCCGGTGCGCTGGCCCAGCTGATGCCTGCTTGCTGAAAATAATCAAGGTCTAGATGGTCAGTGCCGATGGTGCACGTGCCAACAAACTTCACCGCTGAACCTTGCAGCAGGGTGCGGTCAACGTTCGTCACTGAGCGCACCAACAGCAGGTCGGCATCGGCGACTGCAGTGGCATCGATGCCCCGGCCAGGCAGGCATCTTATTTCAGCAAACCCGGCGAAAAACTCATCAAGCAGGGGGATATTTTCGTCGGCGACAATGCGCATGGCAGGCTCCCGTGATCAGGCCGGCATTCTAACCCGACACGCACGGTTGGCGAGGATGAGACGTTGCCCGCGAATGATTGGTTAAACATGTCGCCTTAGGATTCCTGACCACGCCGTCAAGGCGTAGACTGCGCGGTTTCCTGAATACTGCCGGATGATCGTCATGCTTGCCCAAGCCCGCCTGCAACGCAGCCGCAATGAACTGTGCAGCCTGCTGAAGCTGGCAACCCCCATTATCATTGCCCAGTTGGCCAACACTGCGATGGGCTTCGTCGACACGGTGATGGCGGGCCGAGTCAGCCCGCAGGATTTAGCGGCCGTGGCGCTGGGTAACTCGATTTGGATTCCGGTGTTTCTCTTGATGACCGGCATCCTCCTGGCCACCACGCCGAAGGTCGCGCAACGTTTCGGTTCTGGCGCGCACGCAGAAATCGGTCCGCTGGTGCGCCAAGCACTATGGCTCGCATTGGCCGTGGGTATCGCCGCTGCGGTGATTTTATGGAATGCCGAAATCGTCCTCGTGGTGATGAATGTCGATCCGGTATTGATCGAACCTGCCATGGGTTACCTGCGCGCAGTGGCCTGTGGCTTCCCGGCTGTGGCGCTGTATCACGTGCTGCGCTGCTTCAGTGATGGCCTGGGTCATACCCGCCCCAGCATGGTCATTGGCTTGTTGGGCTTAGCCCTGAATATCCCGCTCAATTACATCTTTATTTACGGCAAGCTCGGTGTGCCGGCCATGGGCGGCGTGGGCTGCGGCTGGGCCACAGGCTTGGTGATGGTGTTTATGTTCTTAAGCATGCTGTGGTGGGTGAAGTGGGCACCTTTTTATAAACAGAGCGCCATTTTTAGTCATTTTGAGTGGCCGCAATGGACAGTGATCAAGCGTTTGCTCTCAGTTGGCCTGCCGATTGGCATTGCGGTGTTTGCTGAGGCGAGCATCTTCGCGGTGATCGCTCTGCTGATAGGCGGTTTGGGAGCCACTGTGGTGGCTGGCCATCAAATTGCCCTTAACTTCAGCTCCATGGTGTTTATGATCCCCTACTCCCTGGGCATGGCAGCCACCGTGCGGGTGGGCCAGGCATTGGGTCGTGGCGAGCCACGGGAAGCACGCTTTGCTGCCGGTGTAAGCATGGCTGCGGCGTTAGGTTATGCCTGCCTGTCAGCGAGCCTGATGCTGATTTTGCGTGAGCAAATTGCGCACACTTATACGCCCGACAAAGCAGTGATCGCAGTGGCCACCACCTTGCTGGTGTACACCGCCCTGTTCCAGTTTTCTGATGCCATTCAGGTCACCGCCGCCGGTGCGCTGCGCGGGTATCAGGACACGCGCGTAACCATGATTCTGACCTTGTTTGCCTATTGGGGTATCGGCTTACCCGTGGGTTACGCACTAGGGCTTAGCGATTGGTTAGGGCCTGCCAGTGGCCCAAGCGGGCTTTGGCAAGGGTTGGTAGTCGGTTTGACCTGTGCGGCCATAATGCTGGGCATACGTTTGGCGCGCAGCGCGCGTAAACGCATCCGAGCCGTTAAGATGGCCTAATGAAAACTCACCTGCTGCTTTTAATCTGCGCACTGTTGCTGTGCGCCTGTACGCCTGCCGATGACGGCATGGCGCTGCAGGACGATTATCTGAAGCGCCTTAGCAACGCCCTAGATGTCGACCCAGCGCAGCACGTAGACTCGGCCGAGATCATCCGCTATCGCCTGCCGGCGCGCCGTGAGCGTGTGATAAACATCCCAGAGGTGCGCATTAGCCTGATTGAGTTGCTGGTCGAGGTGCGTCGCTGCCCCAAACTGCAACAGCAAATTAGCCTGCGCAATAACAGCCTAGGCAAACAACTGTCGCCCAGCAGCCGCTTAGCGTATGAAGGCGACTTGCTGCGCGCCATTGATGCCTGTATTGACTATGTGCGCGGCGATGAAGAGCAGGCGCTGCTCGGCACCTTGGCGCAACTGGCACAAGACAAACGCGCGCAGTTGCCGGCCGTATTCTGGAATGCCCTCAATGCCAGCCCCGAGGTTGAGCGTTACTTAAGGTTTGATGAGCACGCGCTGGCACTGAATGCCGATAAAGACAGCGCGGCCTTGGATGCGCTGGCGCAACTGGCGCGTATTGGCCACGCCCTGCCAGCGACCTTACCGCCGAGCGCTGAGCAGCTTGATCCGTTGTTTTTTGCCTTGCATGCCAGCGATAAAGGCGGCCAGTTGATCCACAGCCTGGTCAGCCTTACCCATAGCCTCAACCAAGGCAGCCGCATGTTGCAAAACCGCCAGCAGCAAAGGCCCGTCTGCCCCACGGGTAAGGCCACAGAGCGTGGGCGCATTTTGCAGAACATCTTCGTTAAGTATTACGCCGGCAGCCTGCAACCTTATTTAGCGCAAGTGGACCAGCGCGGGCAAAGCTGGAGTGACAGCTTGCGCTCACTCAGCAACGTGTCGCAGGTGCCGGCGGCAACTCATCAGTACCTGCAAAGCCTGAGTGCAGACCAAGACTCGTTATGGGCAGACTTCCAAAAAGCGACTGTTCGTCATGTGCGCAGTTGGCAAGACATGCTCAACAGCTGCGGCTTGGCTCCCGGTCAGTCGGGATGGAACGGCAGCGCGGCTAACGCCGAATAGTAAGCCTCAGAGAGCAGCCCACGGCCCGCCAGCAGATGCGCCAGATAGTCCTGACTCGGCAGCAAACCTTCTTCACGAAAAGCCGGGTTGGCGATATACACCCAAGCCGCTTGCACACCATGCGCCGTCCTAACCGGCAAGCACTCGCGGCTGTAGTAGATCGGGGTGCCTTCGAAGTGATCCAGCTTGGTCATTTCACGCGCGCTCTCCAAGCGATACAACACGCCCTCCACTAAACCCTCACGCGCATGCTGGATATTGGCGTAAGCCCGGCCCGGAGCCCGGTCCATCGCGCGCTTGTTGAAACACAGGCCATAGCCCGGCAGACGGCCAGGTAGTGCTTCAAGCACGGCCAACCCGCGCGCCTGCATCCGCGCCGGATTCATATTTGAGCCGTAAGCGAAGTACCAATTCATTGATCAAACTTCTTGCGGATTAAATACAAATAGGTCGCGCCGTCTTCAGCCTGCTCAACCAGTTCATGACCCAAAAATACGCAGAATTTAGGAATGTCGCGGCGGGTCGAGGGGTCAGTGGCAATCACCTTAAGCAAGCCGCCAGCCGGCAGTGCGCGCACTTTGTTGTGCAACATCATCACCGGTTCCGGGCAGAACAGGCCGCTGGCATCGAGGGTGTCATCGGGTATTACGGTCGTTTGCAAAGACATCACTGGGCTCCAATTGCAGGCCGTTATTCTCGCGCAAAGCTGGGGAAAAGGTCACCTTTGTTGGCTAATCAGGCGACCTTGTGAAGCTTCTACTTGCTTAACCGGCGTAGGTGACAAGTGACTTCTTCGCGGTCGTGATAGAGCTGCTTGCAGGCAATCGACACCTTGATTTTACGCTCAGCAAAGCCATCTTCCAGGCGCTGCAACAGCCGCCGCACCTCGGCATAGCGCTGCTTCATCGGTAGCTTGAGGTTGACCACCGCTTCACGGCAATGGCCCTCGCCGATCCAGGTTTCCAGCAGAGCAGCGCTGCGCGCTGGCTTTTCGACGATGTCGCAGACCATCCAGTCCACGGGTTGCTTGGGCTTCCAGGTGAAGCCATCCACCATTAAATGCTGCACCAGCCCACTGTCCATCAAGCTTTCAGCCATGGGCCCGTTATCGATGGCGGTGACCAACATGCCGCGCTTGACCAGCTGATAGGTCCAGCCGCCCGGTGCCGCGCCCAAATCAACGCCGGTCATCTCGCCGGACAGGCGCTCATCCCACTGCTCGCGAGGGATAAAGGTGTGCCAAGCTTCTTCGAGTTTAAGAGTGGAGCGGCTCGGCGCCTCGCGGGGGAATTTCAGCCGTGGAATGCCCATGGGCCAGATCGCTGAATTACTCGCCTCAGCCATGCCAACGAACACTTCACGGCCGCTCTTAAAGGTCAGCAGCAAGCGCGGCTTGTTGTCATCCTCGACCAACTTGCCAGCCTTAGTCAGGGCATTGCGCAACGGCGCTTCAAACTTCTTACAGAAATTCGACAGCTCCTTACCGTCGTTGGTATCCAATACCTCGAGCCACAGGCTGCCAAACACTGGGGAATCAGCCAGATGGTTGAGCAGCACGCTGATACGGTCCAGTTCCGGCAGGTTAATAAACACACCGCGCGCCCATTGCCGGGGGAAAATCAGCTGACTAAAGCGTGTGCCGCGCATCAAGCGCTCAGCACCGCCTGCCTCGGTACAGATAAATTCAGAGCAAGCCGTGCTCGGTTTAGCCTTGGCATAGCCGGCTACGTCAAGGCGCGCCGCATGCTCGGCGACTTCCGCGCACACCTCATTTTCGAAACCAGGGCGGCAGTGCAGCAGTAGCGTGTCGATCGCAGGGGTATGCATTGGGGTTCTCCTTAGGGCGCGCATCATAGCTGAGTGGGGAACCCTTAGCCCGGTGACCTGTCCAGTTAGAACTGCGGCGCTTTGGCGGGGCATTACGAATACGCGGTAAAAAGCCCAACCCCACGTGGCGGAGACCCCGCACGCACTGACCCGTCCAGCGCCTTTTAGATAGCAAGCATGACCCGACGGGGCTAATGTGAAGCTCTGCGGCAATTAACCCGGCTTGCACCGTGGCAAGCCACAGGAGATGCACAATGCCTTCTTTAGACAGCTTGAACAGCCGTCGCACGCTGGACGTTGACGGCCAGCGCTACCACTACTTCAGCCTGCCAGATGCAGCTAAAACGCTGGGTAATATCGACCAGTTGCCGATGTCGCTGAAAGTCTTGCTGGAAAACCTACTGCGCTGGGAAGACGGCAAAACTGTTACGGGTACTGACCTGCAAGCCTTGGCTGACTGGCTTAAAAGCCGCAGTTCTGAGCGCGAAATCCAGTACCGCCCAGCCCGCGTATTGATGCAGGATTTCACTGGCGTACCCGCCGTGGTTGATCTTGCGGCCATGCGCGACGCCATGGCCAAAGCCGGCGGCGACCCGCAGAAAATCAACCCGTTATCGCCCGTTGATCTGGTTATCGACCATTCGGTAATGGTTGATAAGTTCGCCACCGACGGTGCATTTGAGCAGAACGTTGCCATGGAGATGCAGCGCAACGGTGAGCGTTATGCCTTCCTGCGTTGGGGCCAGCATGCCTTTGATAACTTCAGTGTGGTGCCGCCCGGTACCGGCATTTGTCACCAGGTTAATTTGGAATACCTCGGCCGCACCGTCTGGACCAAAGAAGAAGACGGCGTAACCTTCGCCTTCCCCGACACGCTGGTGGGCACCGATTCGCACACCACCATGATCAACGGCCTTGGCATCCTCGGCTGGGGCGTTGGCGGCATTGAAGCGGAAGCGGCAATGCTCGGCCAGCCGGTATCCATGCTGATCCCCGAGGTGATTGGCTTCAAGCTCAATGGCAAACTTAAAGAAGGCATCACAGCCACCGATCTGGTGCTGACCGTGACGCAAATGCTGCGCAGCAAAGGCGTGGTCGGTAAGTTTGTCGAATTCTATGGCGATGGTCTGGCCGAGCTGCCGTTGGCCGATCGGGCCACCATTGCCAACATGGCCCCGGAATATGGCGCGACCTGCGGTTTTTTCCCAGTCGATGCGATTACCCTGGCGTATCTGCGTTTGTCTGGCCGCCCAGAGCAGGCCGTCAAACTGGTCGAAGCCTATTGCAAAGCCCAAGGTTTGTGGCGTGAACCAGGCGTTGAACCGCTGTTCAGCGACAGCCTGGAACTTGACATGAGCGGCGTAGAAGCCTGCCTCGCTGGGCCGAAACGCCCACAAGACCGCGTCACCCTGCCCAATATCAAACACGCCTTCGATGACTTTATCAGCTTGCAGGTTAAGCCTGAAGCGGGCGCAGAGGCCCTCTTGCTCAGCGAAGGTGGCGGCGGTACGGCAGTGGGCACTAACGCGCTGGTTGGCGAGGCCGACTACCAGCATGAAGGTCACACCTATCGCTTAAAAAATGGCGCAGTGGTTATCGCCGCTATCACCTCTTGCACCAACACCTCGAACCCCAGCGTAATGATGGCCGCCGGCTTACTGGCGAAGAAGGCCGTGGAAAAAGGCCTGCAGCGTAAGCCTTGGGTTAAAAGCTCATTGGCTCCCGGTTCAAAAGTAGTCACCGAATACTTCAACGCAGCGGGCCTGACCCATTACCTCGACGCGCTGGGCTTCAACCTAGTGGGCTATGGCTGCACCACCTGCATTGGTAACTCCGGGCCACTGCTGGAGCCAATCGAGCAGGCTATCCAGCACTCTGATCTGACGGTTGCCTCGGTATTGTCGGGTAATCGCAACTTTGAAGGCCGCGTGCATCCGTTGGTAAAAACCAATTGGCTGGCGTCACCACCCCTGGTAGTGGCTTACGCCCTGGCCGGCAGCGTGCGCATCGATATCACTCGCGAAGCCTTGGGTGAAGACCAGAACGGTCAAGCGGTTTACCTCAAAGATATATGGCCAAGCCAAGCGGAAATCGCTGAGGCCATGCTCAACGTTGACACGGCCATGTTCCATAAGGAATACGCCGAGGTGTTCAGCGGTGATGCGCAGTGGCAAGCGATTGAGGTGCCGCAAGCGGCTACCTATGCCTGGCAGGCTGATTCGACTTATATCCAGCACCCGCCCTTCTTCGACACCATCGCCGACGCGCCGCCGCCGGTGACTGATATCCACCACGCGCGCATCCTCGCCCTGCTGGGCGACTCAGTCACCACCGACCATATTTCCCCAGCCGGTAATATCAAGGCCGACAGCCCAGCAGGTGCATACCTGCGCGAACAAGGCGTTGAACCGGTCGACTTCAACTCCTACGGCTCACGGCGCGGTAATCACCACGTGATGATGCGCGGCACCTTCGCCAATATCCGCATCCGTAACGAGATGCTTGGCGGCCAGGAAGGCGGCTACACCCTGCACCTTCCCAGTGGCGAAAATGTGTCGATCTACGACGCTGCCATGCGCTATCAAGACGCTGGCACCCCGCTGGTGGTGATAGCCGGTAAGGAATACGGCACCGGCTCAAGCCGCGACTGGGCGGCAAAGGGCACCAACTTGCTCGGCATCAAGGCGGTTATTGCCGAAAGCTTCGAGCGCATCCACCGCTCCAATTTGGTCGGCATGGGTGTACTGCCTTTGCAGTTCAAGGCTGGACAAAGCCGTAAAAGCTTGAAGCTGGATGGCAAGGAGACGCTGACTGTCCGTGGTCTTGACGGGGTTGAATTGCGTCCATCAATGACGCTCACGCTGGAGATCCTGCGTGCTGACAACAGCTGCGAGAAAGTCGAGGTGCTGTGCCGCATCGACACCCTTAATGAAGTGGAATACTTCAAGGCCGGCGGCATCCTCCACTATGTACTGCGCCAGTTGATCGCTGCCAAGTAAGCCACTGCGTGGCTGTTCTAAAGCCTGCGCTTGAGTAAAAAGAATGCCGCACCCAGTCGTGCGGCTTTTTTTATTCAACTTTTAGCGGCGATGGCCGATCATGGATGCATTAAACGAAGGATTCCATGAGCCATGCGAAACAATCAGCCGATTACCCAGCGCGATCGTACTTTCCCAGACCAGCAACGGCTGATCTCCACCACCGACCTCAAAGGCCAAATCAGCTATTGCAACGATGCTTTTGTCGAGATCAGTGGTTTTACCCGTGATGAGCTGATTCGTGCACCGCATAATTTGGTGCGCCATCCAGACGTGCCCGCAGCGGTGTTCCAGCACATGTGGGATACCCTGAAAAAGGGCCGTCCGTGGATGGGCATCATCAAGAACCGTTGCAAGAACGGTGACCATTACTGGGTCAATGCCTACGTCACCCCGGTGACGGAAAATAATCAGCTGATCGGTTACGAATCTGTGCGCGTTAAGCCGACCAGCGAGCAAGTGCGCCGCGCCGAAGCGCTTTACCAACGCATCAACAGCGGCCAATCCGCCATCCCTAGCAGTGATCGTTGGCTGCCCGTGCTGCAAGATTGGCTGCCGTTTATTCTAATCAGCCAAGTGGGATTTCTCATTGGCGCTTGGCTTGACTCCAGCTGGGGCTTTGCCCTAGCCGCTGCCGTATCAATACCGCTGGGCCTGGCGGGGTTGAACAGGCAACAGCGCGGTCTGAAACGCTTGCTGCGGTTAGCTGACCAAACCACCTCTGACCCGCTGATTGCGCAGATGTACACCGACAGCCGGGGCGCCCAAGGCCGCCTGGAAATGTCCACTCTTAGCCAAGAAGCACGTCTGAAGACCTGCCTAACGCGCCTCCAAGACACTGCCGAGCAACTGACCTTGCAAGCCAAGCAAGCCGACACCCTGGCGCACAGCAGTTCCGCGGGTCTTGAGCGCCAACGCAGTGAAACCGATCAGGTTGCCACCGCCATCAATGAAATGGCTGCCACCACCTTGGAAGTCGCGAGCAACGTAGCCCGAACCGCCATTGCCACTCAGGACGCCAATCGCCTGACCCGTGCGGGGCGCACCATTGCCAGTGAAACCCGCCAAGCCATTCAGCGCCTGTCGCAATCGGTCGGCGATACCGGTGAAACGGTGACCCGTCTGGCTCAAGACAGTAACGAAATCGGCGGTGTGGTTGATGTGATCAAAGGCATCGCTGACCAAACCAACCTCCTCGCGCTGAACGCCGCTATTGAAGCCGCGCGGGCTGGCGAAATGGGCCGTGGGTTCGCGGTGGTCGCCGATGAGGTGCGCTCACTGGCGCAGCGCACTGCCGAGTCCACTGGGCAAATTCATCAACTGATTGCCAAGTTGCAACGCACCGCCGAAGAAGCAGTGACCGCCATGGAAGTTGGCCGCAGACAGGCCGAAGAAGGTGTTGCGCGCGTGCAGCAGGCCGATGATGCGTTGGCGGGTATCAGTGAAGCCGTGTCGAATATCAGCGACATGGCCAACCAAATCGCCGCCGCCGCCGAGGAGCAGAGCGCCGTGGCTGATGAGGTTAACCGCAGCATCACCACCATCGCCCAACTGACCGACAAAACTGCCGGTGAAGCACACGAAACTGCCCTGCTCAGCGAAGCCCTGACGGCAACTGCACACGGTCAGTACGCCTTAGTCGAACGGTTTAACCGTTAAACCTGCGTCGGCGCACAGACGTTCGGTGTGCGCCCAACAGACCTCGCCGTACCTGCAAAGCAATGCGCCACCTGTACCCAGCACACCCGCCTGCACAGGCTTGGTGTGCTGGGAGCAGGCACCTCACAGTTTGGCGTAACCATCTGTTCAGTCGTACGGCCGTCACGGGCCGACTCACCGCTGTGCATTAGACCGATGAACATTTCACACCCCTTTCTCCTTAGTCGCTTCAGCTAAATACCTTTGGCATGCGCTTGGCACTGGCAGCAACGGGCTTTCCTGGCTTGTGGTCAGCGCACGAACATGAATAGGATTCATGCGAAAGTGTGAGTCGCTGCAAAAGCGCGCAGCTTTGCTATCATCGTCGCCTTTGTTTTAGCCCTTCAGGTAGTTCCTCATGTCCGATCGTAACGCCCGTCTCCACGCCCTGCAGAAGGCTCTCTCTGAGCGCATCCTGATTCTTGATGGCGGCATGGGCACCATGATCCAGAGCTACAAGCTGGAAGAAGAAGACTACCGGGGCACCCGCTTTGCCGATTGGCCACAGGATGTGAAGGGTAACAATGACCTGCTGATCCTTAGCCGTCCGGACGTGATTGGCGCTATCGAGAAGGCTTATCTGGATGCCGGCGCGGACATTCTGGAAACCAACACCTTTAACGCCACCCAGGTGTCCCAAGCTGACTACGGCATGGAAAGCCTGGTGTATGAGCTAAACGTTGAAGGCGCGCGCCTGGCGCGTCAGGTGGCTGATGCTAAAACCCTGGAAACCCCGGATCGTCCGCGCTTCGTCGCCGGCGTCTTAGGCCCAACCAGCCGAACCTGCTCGCTGTCCCCGGATGTAAACAACCCGGGCTATCGCAACGTTACGTTTGACGTGCTGGTGGAAAACTACGTCGAGGCCACCCGTGGACTGATTGAGGGTGGTGCTGACCTGATTTTGATTGAAACCATCTTCGATACCCTGAATGCCAAGGCAGCAATCTTCGCCGTGCAGCAGGTATTCGAAGACGACAACATCGAACTGCCGATTATGATCTCCGGCACCATTACCGACGCCTCCGGCCGCACCCTGTCGGGGCAAACCACTGAAGCGTTCTGGAACTCAGTACGCCATGCTAAGCCGATTTCGGTGGGGCTGAACTGCGCCCTCGGTGCTAAGGACCTGCGTCCTTACTTGGAAGAGCTTGCTGCTAAAGCTGGAACTTATATTTCTGCACACCCCAACGCCGGCCTGCCAAACGCCTTCGGTGAGTACGATGAAACTCCGGCTGAAACAGCTGCGGTGATTGAGGAATTCGCCGCCTCAGGCTTCCTCAATATCGTTGGTGGCTGCTGCGGCACCACGCCTGCGCATATTCAGGCCATTGCTGAAGCGGTGAATAAGTACCCGCCACGGGCCATCCCGGAAATCCCCAAGGCCTGCCGCTTATCTGGCCTAGAAGCCTTCACCATCGACCGCAGTTCGCTGTTTATTAACGTTGGCGAGCGTACCAATATCACCGGCTCAGCGCGGTTCGCCCGGCTGATTCGTGAGGATAATTACACCGAAGCCCTGGAAGTTGCGTTGCAACAGGTAGAAGCCGGTGCGCAGATCATCGACATCAACATGGACGAGGGCATGCTCGACTCCAAGGCGGCGATGGTCACCTTCTTGAATCTGATTGCCGGCGAGCCCGATATCTCCCGCGTGCCGATCATGATCGACTCCTCCAAATGGGAAGTGATTGAAGCCGGCCTCAAGTGCATTCAGGGCAAGGGCATCGTTAACTCGATTTCCATGAAAGAAGGCGTCGAGCAGTTTAAGTACCACGCCAAAATGTGCAAACGCTACGGCGCGGCTGTGGTGGTGATGGCGTTTGATGAAAAAGGCCAGGCCGACACGGCTGCGCGCAAACGCGAAATTTGCCAGCGCAGCTACGACATTTTGGTCAACGAAGTCGGCTTTGCGCCGGAAGACATTATCTTCGACCCGAACATCTTTGCCGTGGCCACCGGTATCGAGGAACACAACAACTACGCAGTAGACTTTATCGAGGCCTGCGCCTTTATTCGGGATCACCTACCCTTTGCACTGACCTCGGGTGGCGTATCCAACGTCTCGTTCTCCTTCCGTGGCAATAACCCGGTGCGTGAAGCGATTCACTCGGTGTTCCTCTATTACGCCATCCAAAACGGCCTGACCATGGGCATCGTCAACGCCGGCCAGCTGGAAATTTACGACCAGATTCCCAAAGAGCTGCGTGATGCGGTCGAAGACGTGGTGCTCAACCGTACCCCGAACGGCACCGAGGCGTTATTGGCGATTGCTGATAACTACAAGGGCGATGGCAGCGTCAAGGAAGTTGAAACTGAAGAGTGGCGGACTTGGGCGGTCGTTGAGCGCCTTAAACACTCTTTGGTTAAAGGCATTACCAGTCACATCATCGAAGACACTGAAGAATGCCGTCAGCAGTGCGCACGGCCCATTGATGTGATTGAGGGCCCGCTGATGGCGGGCATGAATGTGGTCGGCGACCTGTTCGGCGCCGGCAAAATGTTCCTGCCGCAAGTGGTTAAATCCGCCCGCGTGATGAAGCAGGCGGTCGGTCACCTGATCCCCTTTATCGAGCTGGAAAAAGGCGACAAGCCGGAGGCAAAGGGCAAGATCCTTATGGCCACGGTAAAAGGCGACGTCCACGACATCGGCAAAAACATCGTTGGCGTGGTGCTCGGCTGTAATGGCTACGACATCGTCGACATGGGCGTGATGGTGCCGGCGGAGAAAATCCTGCAAACGGCGATTGCCGAGAAATGCGACATCATCGGCTTGTCCGGTCTGATCACACCATCGCTGGATGAAATGGTGCATGTTGCCCGCGAAATGCAGCGCCAGGGCATTACCCTGCCCCTGATGATCGGCGGCGCGACCACCTCCAAAGCGCACACGGCGGTGAAGATCGAACCTAAGTATCAGAACGACGCGGTGGTCTACGTCACCGACGCCTCGCGCGCAGTCGGCGTAGCCACCCAGTTGCTGTCCAAAGAGCTCAAGCCCGGCTTTGTCGAGCGCACCCGCCTGGACTACATCGAAGTACGCGAACGCACGGCCAACCGCAGTGCCCGCACCGAGCGCCTGAGCTACGCCAAATCGGCCGCCAACAAACCTAAACTCGACTGGGCCAGCTATCAGCCAACCGTCCCCAGCTTTACCGGGGTCAAGGTGCTGGACAATATCGACCTCAATGTATTGGCCGAGTACATCGACTGGACGCCGTTCTTTATCTCTTGGGACCTGGCCGGCAAATTCCCGCGCATCCTCACCGATGAAGTGGTTGGCGAAGCCGCCACGGCGCTGTATGCCGACGCCCGCGAGATGCTGCAAAAGTTGATCGACGAGAAATTGATCAGTGCCCGCGCCACATTTGGCTTTTGGCCGGCGAATCAGGTGCAGGACGATGACCTCGAAGTGTATGGCGCTGACGGTCAGCCGATTGCCATGCTGCACCACTTACGCCAGCAAACCATTAAGCCGGATGCCAAGCCGAACTTCTCCCTGGCCGACTTCGTTGCGCCAAAAGACAGCGGCATCACCGATTACATTGGCGGCTTTATTACCACTGCCGGTATTGGCGCCGAAGAAGTCGCCAAGGCCTATCAAGACGCTGGCGACGACTACAACTCAATCATGGTTAAAGCCCTGGCTGATCGCCTGGCCGAAGCCTGCGCCGAATGGCTGCACAAACAAGTGCGCACCACGCACTGGGGTTATGAGCCGCAAGAACAGCTCAGCAATGACGAGCTGATCAAAGAAGCCTACAAGGGCATCCGCCCTGCCCCCGGCTACCCAGCCTGCCCGGACCACACCGAGAAAAAAGCCCTGTTTGAACTGCTCGATCCGGTCGCCGAGTTCAACAAAGCCGGCAACAGCGCGGTATTCCTCACCGAGCATTACGCCATGTTCCCAGCAGCCTCGGTCAGCGGCTGGTACTTCGCCCACCCCCAGGCGCAGTATTTTGCCGTCGGCAAGATCGACAAAGACCAAGTGGAAAGCTACACGGCGCGCAAGAAACAAGACCTCAACGTCAGCGAACGTTGGTTAGCGCCGAATCTGGGGTATGACAACTAAGCACGGATAAGGTGTAGGTGAACATTCACCCGCGCCTTTGTTTTCACGGCTGGGAAAGTAACCGAGGGGCTTGAGGTTTTTTGAGGAGCCATGCGTTAAGAGGTCTGCGCTAAATCTCCAGCAGGCTAACCGCGACGCGAAAACGCTCAAATTGCTTTTTAAGCCCTGACGCCTGAGGTGCCCCGAGCGTTTTTCTTCAGCAGGATCATCGACGCCTCGTCGTAGGCATGCTGGAAGGCGTCTGCGCCGATCCACGCCACGGCTGTGTCTTCATCTTCATCGTGGAAGATCGCGCGATAGGTGATCAGCAGGCCCATCATAAAGTCGGTAGCCGCCTCTTCCGCTTCTTCAGCAACCACCAGCTCCAATACCGGGTATTGCAAGAACACCACACACATCGCGAGCAGGCTGATGCCTTCGCTGACCTTCATCGCCTGGAACAAGTCATCAAATTCAGCTGGGTCGAAACCGTTCTCTTCGATGTCTTTGAAGTCGAAGGTACTCAGATCGATTTCGACATCATCAAACGGCTCGTTGACCAGCGGATTAGCCAAGACCGGATGTAAGGCAATGGTCTTGGGCTTCCCCGAACGGTTTTGCTTAGCCTTGGTTTTTGCCCGCTGGGCGCGTTTGTGCTGTTTGTCAGGGGAAGCCATGCAGACGAGTTCCTTGTAAGGTGCAACCAAGTGGGAGGCCCGGAAATTAGGCGCACAGTGTATTGCGTCTTGGCCGGTGTAGTCGGCCAAAATCGCCCCTCATGTGTGCCTATAAACCAGGGTGATTGCCAGCCGCTTGCGGATTAGCTCGTGGTTTTCAACGCGGGGGCTACATCAATAGCGTGAAGCACACGATGCTGGCGCCAAGCAGGATATTGATACCCACCCAAGGCCGGATACTGGCCAGTGCTGCACCGCCCGCATCCCAATCGCCGGCTGCCACCGCACGGTCAAGGCGTTTGTACAGAGCAAACCGTATATGGAAAAAGATCGCCACCATCAAAACCCCTAAGACGGCCATCACTGTCCAGTCCAGCGGCATCTGAAATGACCCGCCCGACTGCACCGTTTGCTTAGCGACCCGCCCAATCATCCAAAGACCGCTGACAAGTGTCAGGCTGGCTGCCACCAGAGCTGCCCGAAAGAATCGGCCCAAAGCGATGTGCATTAAATTCACCCGCTGCGGCTTATCCAGCGATGATAGAGCTGGATGCAAAAAGAAATACGTAAACACCATGCCGCCAATCCAGATGATCACTGAAAGCAGATGGACAAGTTTCAGAAGGCTGTAAATCACGATGCATCCTTTTTCATAGGTGGTTTTTTGATAGGAAGAGCGTATCCGACTTCTCAGCTGATTGAGGCAGTAAAAGACCCCGATTTATTTTCAGCCTGTTACCGATTTCTGCCTGCGACCATCGTCCGCTTCAGGTCGTGAGCGGCCTGTCGTCAACAATCATCTCGACCGTGATGGGGCTTAATTAAACAGCCGCACTGGGGGGAGTAAGCGAGTGAACACCTATCAAAAAACCGCCTGCGCGTGGCGGTTTCTTGAAATTCCAGGCGCTTACTGCTGCATTTCTTGATCGGTGAACATATCCGCAAACAGCATGCTGGACAGGTAGCGCTCACCGGAATCCGGCAGGATGACCACGATGGTTTTGCCTTGCATATCCGGCTCGGCCGCCACGCGCAATGCAGCAGCCATGGCCGCGCCACAGGAGATACCGCACAGAATGCCTTCTTCACGCATCAGGCGCAGGGCAACCGCTTTCGATTCGTCATCGGTCACCAGTTCAACCCGGTCGACCATACTCAGGTCGAGGTTGCTCGGTACAAAGCCTGCGCCAATGCCCTGAATTTTATGCGGGCTGGGTTTGACTTCATCACCGGCAATGGTCTGGCTGATCACCGGCGAGGTGACCGGCTCGACGGCCACCGAGAGAATCGGCTTGCCCTGGGTCAGTTTGATATAGCGCGAAATGCCGGTGAGGGTGCCGCCGGTACCGACGCCAGAAACCAGCACGTCAATCGCGCCGTCGGTGTCATTCCAGATTTCTGGGCCGGTGGTTTTTTCATGGATCGCCGGGTTGGCGGGATTGTTGAACTGCTGCGGCATGAAATAGCTGGACGTGTCGGAGGTGGCGATTTCTGCAGCCTTTTCAATTGCGCCTTTCATACCTTTAGCCGGCTCAGTCAGCACCAATTCTGCGCCAAGCGCCTTGAGCACTTTGCGCCGCTCCAAGCTCATGGAAGCAGGCATGGTCAACAGCAATTTATAACCGCGCGCGGCGGCGACGAAGGCCAAGCCAATACCGGTATTACCGGAAGTGGGTTCAACAATAGTCATGCCTGGAGTGAGAACGCCACGCTCTTCTGCGTCCCAAATCATGCTCGCGCCGATGCGGCACTTTACCGAATAGGCTGGGTTACGGCCCTCGATCTTGGCCAGAATGGTCACTCCAGCTGGGCCTATGCGATTGATTCGAACCAACGGGGTGTTACCGATGGCGTGGGCGTTGTCAGCGAAGATGCGGCTCATGGCGGAGTCCTTTTAGGCGTTGCCGAATAAGCGTTCAAGCCTAAGGCCCGTTCGGGCAACCGTCTAGCCATGCACGCGGCACAACTGGAAACCTAATACACCAGCACCAAACCGTGATACTGCTCAAGTGACCCGCCATTCAGTGACTGAATGGGCCGTCTACGTTCACAGTCACCGAGGCCGCGCGTTATAGTTAGCCTTTAGACACTGAACCCGCAGGCATGGCCTGCCCGTTACCGTTCGAGGATTTACCGATGAAGTTTGAAGGCACTCAGTCTTATGTCGCCACCGACGACCTCAAGCTTGCGGTCAATGCCGCCATTACGCTGGAGCGTCCGCTGCTGGTCAAAGGTGAGCCGGGTACCGGTAAGACCATGTTGGCCGAGCAATTGGCCGAATCCTTTGGGGCACGCCTGATCACCTGGCACATCAAGTCCACCACCAAAGCCCACCAGGGCTTGTACGAGTACGATGCGGTCAGCCGCCTGCGTGACTCGCAGCTGGATTCGGACAAAGTTCACGATGTGCGCAACTACATCAAAAAAGGCAAGCTGTGGGAGGCCTTTGAGGCCGAAGATCGGGTGATTCTGTTGATCGATGAAATCGACAAAGCCGATATTGAGTTCCCCAATGACCTGCTGCAAGAACTCGACAAAATGGAGTTCTACGTTTACGAGACCAACGAGACGATCAAAGCCAAGGTACGGCCGATCATCATCATCACCTCGAACAACGAAAAAGAACTGCCGGACGCCTTCCTGCGCCGCTGCTTCTTCCATTACATCGCCTTCCCCGACCGTGCGACCCTGCAAAGGATCGTTGACGTGCATTACCCCAACATCAAGAAAGATCTGGTCGCAGAGGCGCTGGACGTGTTCTTCGACGTGCGTAAAGTCCCGGGCCTGAAGAAAAAACCTTCCACCAGCGAGTTGGTTGACTGGCTCAAGCTGCTGATGTCCGACAACATCGGCGAAGCGGTCCTGCGCGAGCGCGACCCAACCAAAGCCATCCCGCCACTGGCCGGTGCATTGGTCAAGAACGAACAAGATGTGATGCTGCTGGAACGCTTGGCGTTTATGAGCCGCCGCGCGAGTCGTTGATTGCCTCCCCTCTCCCGCTTGTGGGAGAGGGGCCGGGGGAGAGGGTATCAGCGACCGCGTGTCGCCTGCCCCACCCTCTCCCTAGCCCTCTCCCTGAAGTGAGAGGGGATTGTCCCCAGATGCCACGAGGATGCAGCCATGCTGCTCAACCTGTTCAATGAAATGCGCGCCGCTAAGGTTCCGGTGTCGGTGCGTGAGCTGCTGGACTTGGTCAACGCGTTAAAACACAACGTGGTGTTTGCCGACATGGACGAGTTTTACTTTCTCGCCCGCGCCATTTTGGTTAAAGACGAACGCCATTTTGATAAGTTCGACCGCGCGTTTTCGGCCTATTTCAAAGGGTTAGAAAACCTCAATCAACACATCGAAGCGCTGATCCCCGATGAGTGGTTACGCAAAGAATTTGAGCGCTCGCTGACCGATGAAGAGCGCGCCAAGATTGAATCTTTGGGCGGCCTCGACAAACTGATCGAAGAGTTCAAGAAACGCCTCGACGAACAGAAAGAACGTCACGAAGGCGGTAACAAGTGGATCGGCACCGGCGGTACCAGCCCGTTTGGTTCAGGCGGCTTCAACCCGGAAGGTATCCGGGTGGGGGATGCGGGCAAGCGCCAAGGCAAAGCGGTAAAAGTCTGGGATCAGCGCGAGTATAAAAACCTCGACGATCAGGTCGAACTGGGTACGCGCAATATCAAGGTGGCTCTGCGCCGTCTGCGCAAATTCGCCCGCCAAGGTGCCGAGGACGAGTTGGATCTGGGCGGCACCATCGACCACACCGCCAAAGACGGTGGCCTGCTCAATATCCAGATGCGTCCAGAGCGGCGCAATGCGGTCAAGCTGCTGATTTTATTCGATATTGGCGGCTCGATGGACGCCCACGTTAAGGTCTGCGAAGAGCTGTTCAGCGCCTGTAAAACCGAGTTCAAGCATATGGAGTATTTCTACTTCCATAACTGCGTGTACGAATCGGTGTGGAAGAACAACCTGCGGCGCACCTCTGAACGTTTCTCCACGCAAGACCTGCTGCACAAGTACGGTGCAGACTACAAAGTGATTTTTGTCGGCGATGCGGCTATGGCGCCCTACGAAATCACCCAAGCGGGCGGCAGTGTCGAACACTGGAACGAAGAACCAGGCTACGTGTGGATCAAACGTTTCATGGACAAGTACAAAAAACTTATCTGGATCAATACCTACCCCAAAGACGCGTGGAGCTACACCGCCTCGACCAACATCATGCGTGAGGTGTTGAACGACCAAATGTACCCGCTGACCTTAAGCGGGCTGGAAGAAGGCATGCGCTTCCTCTCCAAATAGCACGTCAGGTAAAGCACAAAGGCCCATCAGGGCCTTTGTGCTTTTTGGGCTAATTTAACGCCAATGCCGTTTCTGCACCTTCTGGCTACGGCCCACGCCGATAAGCATGCCGCCCAGTATCAGCAGGCTTTCCAGCAACCAGGCCAATAGCAGCGCGCAGGCAATGCCCCAGGCGATGGCTTGCGGTGCCAGCAGCACTTGGTAGCGATAAGCGGCAAAGGTTTCGTCCATCAGCGCAGGGTCTGCCGCTATGGCCAGGTGCCAGACCTGAGCGTACCAAGGCCCTTGCATGGCTTGGCTTTCACGCTCAAGGAAGGCTGAACGTTCAACCAGTGTGCCTAGGCTCTGGGCATCACTGCGCATTACCGGGTCAGCGCTGGCCTGGTAATGGCCGACTAGGGCGACCAGATCGCCTTTGAAGAAGCGCTTGGCCGTGTCGCGAAAGCCCTTAAGACCCAACTCTGCTTCGATGCGATGGGCTTCGACGCGTTTGCTGTAGTCATCGATAAAGCCCGGCACTTGCACGCCAATTAACAACCCCAAGGCAAACAAGGCCAACCGCAGATAACTTCTAAACATTGCACCCTCCCCCATGAATCATGTGCTGACTCAACCGCTCATGCCCTGCGCCACACACTCACCGCCGCGCCACAAACGCCACTCACCCGGCTGGTAAAGCGTCCAGCTCTCGTTCTCGGTCAGTGGTTCGGTGGCTATAACGCTGACCACGTCATTGGGCGTGGTTTCTGCCTGAAAATCCACCTGCATGTCAGCATCTTTCAAATGAGCCGGGCCAAAAGGGGCCCGCCGGGTGATGAACGCCAGCTTGCTCGAACAGAAACTGAACAGCCAATCGCCATCACTGAGCAGACAGTTGAACACACCCTGATGACGATATTCAGCGCAGGCACTGACCAGGGTTGGCAGTAACTGCTCCATCGATACCGGTTCAGGAAACGCCTGACGCAGGCGATTGAGCACATCACAGAAGGCCGCTTCGCTGTCGGTATCGCCAACCGGCCGGTAGTTATCCAACTGCGGGGCGAAATCGGTCAATTGGCCGTTATGGGCGAAACACCAGTTACGCCCCCACATCTCACGCACAAACGGATGGGTATTGGCCAGGCAAACGCTGCCAACGTTGGCTTGGCGAATATGGCCAATTACCACTTCGCTTTTAATCGGGTAACGCTGCACCAGTTGTGCGACTTGTGATTCGCTACTGGCCTGCGGGTCTTGGAATACGCGCAGGCCGCGTCCTTCGTAGAAACCAATGCCCCAACCATCACGGTGCGGCCCGGTGCGGCCGCCGCGTTGCATCAAGCCGGTAAAGCTAAAGACAATATCGGTTGGCACATTGGCGCTCATGCCGAGCAATTCACACATGGTGCAACGCCTTGCGCAGGTGTTCAGCGTGTCGCTGCAATCTGGCCTCCGGGCGCTAACGCCACACGGGTAAATACATTCAAACTAACCCGAGATACCACTGCGGTGTATGGCGTGGTAGCGGCTAAGGCTTAAGGGCAGGCTGACGGGCAGTCGCTGGTCGGCTGGCTCGACATCACCAGCAATAGGCAAGGGACATGGTTGTTTAGCGCAGGATAAGAACTGTTAAAGGCGCGGCTCAAGGCGCAAACGCCGATCGCCCCGTGCATCGTAGCGCGTGTCGCCAAAATCTTCGGTATCGCGCGTCATCATCTCGCGCAGCGTCGGCTCGTCAGCAGCAACCGGTGCGGGGCCCTTGCGTGCGCGCCACCACAGTTGCACAGGCCAGCGAATGGCCACAAACACTAGGTACAGACTGAATGCGATTAAGCCATACATGCTCAGGTCCGCCACCGCGCGCCACGCGTTGTCACCGACATCCAGCAGCAGGTCCATGGCGGTAATGGCAATCGCCGGAGCGAACTGCTCTTTGCCGGGGTCGACCACGGTTGGGCCGAACAACAGCACCAGTACCAGCACCCGCAGCGGCTCGCGCAGGTAGCGCCACATCCAAATGGTCAGACGAAACCACACCAACAGACAGCCAAGCGCCGCCAGTAAATAGGCACCCCAGGCAAACAGGTAGTCGTTTTCAGTCATAACACCTAAATTCTCTGGTAGTGAAGTTTCGGTCGGCCTATGGGCACAGGGTCGCGCAGATTTCAGCAGCCGACGGGGCAAGCGGCGCCTATGATAACGGCTTTTGCCTGCTGCGGCGTCCCCGCTGTCAGCCACAGGAGTTGTTTCATGCCCCACGCCCCCATTGCCCGCGCCGACCACGCAGCCGACCCTTATCGCTGGTTGGAACACCGTGACAACAAAGAGGTGCTGGATCATCTCAAAGCGGAAAATGCCTACCTTGAGCAGCAACTCAGCGGCCAATTAGCGCTGAGCGAATCGCTGTTTCAAGAGATTAAAAGCCGTATTCGCGAAACCGACCTCAGCCTGCCCTCGCCTTGGGGCCCTTATCTGTATTACCAGCGCACCGTCGCCGGCGATGAATACCCACGGCATTACCGCTGCAATAAGCCTGCTGATGGCACGTTGACGGTTGATGAGCACAGCGAGCAGTTACTGCTCGACCCCAATGCGCTTGCCGATGGCGGTTTTATCTCGCTAGGCACGTTTAGCATCAGCCCGGATCATCAGCGCCTGGCCTACAGCCTGGACACCAGCGGTGAAGAAACCTATCAGCTGTTCGTCAAGGAGTTGGCCGACGACAGCCTGATCGAACTGCCGTTTGCAGACTGCGACGGCAGCATGACCTGGGCCAATGACAGCCAGACCCTGTTCTTCGGCGAGCTGGACGAGACCCACCGCCCTCACAAGCTCTATCGCCATACCCTTGGCACAGACTTAGCCGACTTAGTGTTTGAGGAACCTGACGGGCGTTTCTTCCTCAGTTGCTACCGCAGCAGCTCGGAACGCCAATTAATTATTCACGTTGGCAGCAAGACCACCAGTGAAGCTTGGGTGCTGGATGCCGCAGCCCCCCACGCCAGCTTTACCTGCGTGGCGCCCCGGGAAGAAGGCCATGAATATGACATCGACCACGGCATGCTGGACGGCCAATGGTGCTGGCTAATCCGCAGCAACCAACCCGGCATCAACTTCGCCCTGTTCAGCGCCAGCGAAGCAGCCCCGAGCCGCACGCATTGGCAGCTGCTGCGCGCCCATGAGCCGCAAATCATGTTCGAAGGCTTCAGCCTTAACCAGCAGGCGCTGGTGCTCAGCCTGCGCGAAAACGGTCTGCCGATCATCGAGGTGCAGCCACAAGGGCAGCCGGCGTATCGCGTGCAACTGCCCGATGCCGCATACAGCTTGTATGTGCAAGACAGCTTGGAGTTCGACAGCCCAGCGATTCGCCTGCGCTATGAAGCGCTTAACCGTCCGGCGCAAGTGCGTCAGCTGACGTTGGCCAACGGCGCGCAACAGGTGCTCAAGCAAACCCCGGTACTCGGCCCGTTCGATGCTGACAGCTATGTCAGCCAGCGTGTGTGGGCGACTGCGGCAGACGGCACTCAGGTGCCGATCAGCCTGGTGGCCAAGCGCGAGGTACTCGGCAGCAGTGCCCCGCTCTACTTGTATGGCTACGGCGCATACGGCGAAAGCCTCGACCCGTGGTTTTCCCACGCGCGCCTATCGCTGCTCGAACGCGGCTTTGTCTTCGCCATCGCCCATGTGCGCGGTGGCGGCGAGTTGGGTGAAGCCTGGTATCGCGCTGGCAAACTTGAACATAAGCACAACTCGTTCAGCGACTTTATTGCCTGCGCCGAACACCTGATCGACAGCGGTTACACCCAGCCCAGCCAACTGGTGATCAGTGGCGGCAGTGCCGGTGGCTTGTTGATGGGCGCGGTATTGAACAAGCGCCCGGAACTGTTCGCCGCCGCCATCGCAGAAGTGCCCTTTGTTGATGTGCTCAACACCATGCAAAACCCCGATCTACCGCTGACCGTTACCGAGTACGACGAGTGGGGCGACCCCAACCAACCGGATGTCTTCGAGCGAATCAAGGGCTACGCGCCCTACGAAAACGTGCAGGCCCAGGCCTACCCGGCGATTCTCGCGGTGGCCGGCTACAACGACAGTCGCGTGCAGTATTGGGAAGCCGCCAAATGGGTAGCCAAACTGCGCGCCCATAAGACCGACAACAACCTGCTGCTGCTGAAAACCGAATTGGAGGCCGGGCATGGCGGCATGAGCGGCCGCTACCAGGCGCTCAAGGATGCTGCGCTGGAGTACGCCTTTATCCTGAAGATTCTGGGTATGGACGCCGAGCAGAACGGATAAGGGCTGAGTAGCATCCCTGAACGGCATGCCTAAGCATAGGCATGCCGTTCAGCTTTACGTCTCAGTGGGGTATGGCGAACTTCTGTTGCGGCAGAACGATTTGGCTCAGCAGTCGCAATATTGGCGAGCAATATTCGTAGCCTGCTTCAGTACGATCTCGAATACACCGAGTGGCAATACGAACAACTCGCTCTTCATCTGTGAGTAAACGCGCTTACCGAAACCCCATAAGGGTCGCCGAGATGCTTCTAGATTAACTCCAGACCAAACTGTTCAATAGCGGATAGACGACTCCAACTGCAGAGACTGCGGCAATTGCTCGGCAAGAAAATCGAACAGCCGGCGCAGACCAGCTCGCTGGCGTTGATCTTCATGTATCGCCAGCCACATCTCCAGCTCAAAGCCAAACAACTCAGGTGCCAGTGCTACCAGCTCGGACTCCTGCGCAGCCAGGCTGGCATGGCATAAGCCGATGCCCAGGCCCGCTCTTAGTGCCGCTAGGCGTGCCATGGCGCAATCTGAGCGAAATGCCAAGTCTTCGATGGACAGCGGAAAACCATGCTCCTGCCAGTGCGCATGACGCCCCAGATGTCGGTCATATCCGATCAGCCGGTGCACAGCGAGCGCATCGCGGGTATTCGGTGTGCCGTGCCGATCCAAGTAGTTGCGATGCGCATACAGGCCCAGACGGCTGCGCCCCAAGCCGCGGGCAAGCAAGGCATCCTGCTGCGGGCGTTGCATGCGGATGGCTAAGTCTGCTTCGCGGCGCAACAGGTCTTCATTGTGCTCGGTAATAGAAAGTTCCAGACGCAAACCTGGGTTGTCTGTCTGGAACTCGGCCAACAGAGGTGTCAGCACCTCAACACCGATAACCTCGGGCACGGTGATACGCAGACTCCCCTCCTCGCCATCGTCTCGGGCACTGCGTTGGATAGCCGCCACTGCACTAGCCATAGCCTGTGCAGGCTCGCAAAGGCGTAGCGCTGCTTCGGTGGGGACCAAGCCTTCCGGGGAACGAGTAAATAGACTGGTTCCGAGCTTGGCTTCCAGACGCGTGATCTGGCGGCTCACGGTTGGTTGTGTACTCAGTAGGCGCCGCGCTGCAGCGCTGAGACTGCCGCACTCGATTACCGCTAGGAAGTAGCGATATAGATCCCAATCAGCCGACGTATCCGTCGTTTTGTGCATAGCCACTCCACGTTACTGAACGTTCCCGCGTAATGCGGTGCTGACTTAAGGTGGGTAGATTAACAGCCCTTGGAATCTGCACTATGCCCTCGCCGAGCCCCTTCCCCTTTGACCGCTCCCGCCTGGCCGCCCTGCGCGCTCGCGAGGATGCCACCTTCGTCCAGCGCACGTCTCGCTCTCAGGTCTTGCGCCAAGAGGCACGCCAATTCATGCCGCAGGGCGTGCCGATGGCCTGGATGATTTCGCTCAACCGCTTCAGCCCGCCCTTTATTCACTCGGCCAGCGGCGCGGTGTTCACCGATGTGGATGGCAATGATTACCTGGACTTCAACGTCGCCGACCTGAGCATGACCATGGGCTATGGTCCGGCCCCTATCGTAGAGGCGGTAAGCCGCCAGGTTCGTCAGGGTGCGCAGTTTCTTTTGCCCACCGAAGACGCTGTGGTGGTCGGTCGCCTGTTGGCCGAACAGGTGGGCCTGCCCTGCTGGCAATTCACACTGTCTGCCTCGGGCGCGAATGTCGAGGTCATGCGCATCGCCCGGCATATTACCGGACGCGAGAAAATCGTCATCTTCGACGGCCATTATCACGGTCATATCGACGAGACCATGGTCAGCCAAAGTGAGCATGGCGCGGTGCATCAGCAGCTTGGCTTGGCCAAAGGCAGCGCAGCTAACACCCTGATACTGCCGTTTAATGACCTAGACGCACTGGAGCAGGCGCTGGCAAGAGGTGACGTGGCCCTGGTGCTGACGGAGCCGGCGCTGACCAACTGCACCCTGGTTCATCCTGCTCCCGGCTACCTGGAGGGCATGCGCCGCCTGACCCAGCAATACGGCAGCCTGCTATGCCTGGATGAAGCGCATACCTTTCAATTCGCCCATGGCGGTTTGACTGGTGCCTGGGACCTGCAGACCGATTTTGTAGTGCTCGGCAAGGGACTTGGATCGGGTATCGCATTCGCGCTCTATGGCATGAGTGCAGATATCGCTCGCCATCTGGAGCGCTTCACCGACAGTGACATTGGTCCAGCAGGCTTAGCCACTGGTGGCACGCTTTACGCTTCTGCACTCGCAGTGAGTGCTGCCCGCGCCAGCCTGGAGCAGGTGCTGACTGCTGCAAATTACCAGCGTATCGAACGCCTCGGCCAGCGCTTAGCTGAGGGCCTTCGCTTGGCATTCGCGACCTATGACCTTCCTTGGCAGGCATTCCAGCTCGGCCCGCGCGCGGGTTTCTGCCTGACTGCCGAACTGCCACGCAACGGTGCCGAGGCCAACTTGTCGATGGATGCGGAGTTCATCGACTGCCGTCGTTTGTTTATGGCCAATCGCGGTATCTGGGATGGCATTCTCTCAGCTGGGCCTCAAGTATCCTTTGCCCATAATGAAGCCGATATCGACCGCTATGTTGAAGTCGCCAGCGCCTTCCTTGCAGAACTCTTTGCCTGAGAAAACGGATGAATTACCTGAAAAACCTGGATCTAGCTAAATCCGCCGATCGCCTTCTCAACCATGGACCAACCACTCTGGTGACCTTCGAGCATGCTGGCGTACGCAACGTGATGGCTGCTTCTTGGGTCATGCCGCTGGACTTCGATCCGCCAAAGGTGCTGCTGGTTTTGGATGGCAGCACCTTTAGTTGGCCCCTGCTGGAGGGGTCAGGCAGTTTCGTGCTCAATCTACCCTCTCGTATCCAGGCTGAACTGACCCTGGCGGTTGGATCTTGCAGTGGTAACGATGTCGATAAATTCGCCACCTTCGGCATCGGCGAAGCACGCGCTCAGGTGGTACAGGCACCGATCATCCCTGGCTGCCTGGCCTACCTGGAATGTCGTGTGATCGAGGAGCCGCACATACAAAAACGCTATGACCTGTTCATAGCAGAAGTGGTGGCGGCCTATGCGGATGAGCGAGCGTTCAGCAACGGTCGTTGGCATTTCCCAAATGAAAAACTGCGCACTATTCACTATTCTGGCGGAGGCACTTTTTACCCCACCGGTATACCGTTCAACATTAATCAATAAAAATAGACACTGCGCATGAAGACCTATAAATGATTGATAACTTACATACACCAACTCAAAAAACCTATCTTACACACTCAATCATACTTGAAAAAAATACAGATAAAAGCGCCAACTGCATATTGACCCCAACAAAGAAAATCCCACCAAAAACCACCGCGCACGGCTTTAAACTTAATGGGCGACACATGATAAATCTTATTTTTTACAGGACGCAAAGAAAAATAAGATAGGCGGCCGCAAAATCTGAGTGCAACACCTGACCTTTCCGGTACGGTGCTGCCCCTATGTCTTATACCGAACTCAGCGTTGAAGAGCGCGCCACCATTCAAATCGGTCGTGCCCAGGGCTTCAGCCTGCGCGAGATTGCCTGCTTGATCACTCGATCCCCTTCGACCATCAGCCGGGAGTTGCGGCGTAATCAAGGTGCCTGTGGCGGCTACTCGGCCCGGGTGGCACAACAGCAGATGCAAGCCCGCCGGCAGGTGTGTCGACCGATGCGAAAGCTGTTGCCGGGTAGCGAGCGCTTCGCGTTGGTGACCCATATGCTGCGTGAGCGTTTGTCTCCCGAGCAGATTGCCGGCAAGCTGCGCAGCATGAATATTCCCAGCCTCAGAGAGGCCTACGTCTGTCGCGAGACGATCTATAACGCGATTTATGCCCTGCCGGTCGGCGAGCTGCGTAAGGAGTTGATCATCTGCTTGCGCCAAAGCAAGACGACGCGCAGACCGCGCTCTGGCGGCGTGGATCGGCGCGGCCAGATCCCTGAAATGGTCAGCATTCACGTGCGCCCCCCTGAAATCGAAGACCGGCTTATGCCGGGGCATTGGGAAGGCGACTTGATCAAGGGTAAAGCCAACGCCTCATCTGTAGGCACGTTGGTGGAGCGCACCAGTGGTTACTTGATGCTGGTGAAGATGAACGACGCGACGGCGACCTCGGCGATGGAGGGCTTCAGTGCAGCGCTCAATGGCATGCCGTTTGCGATGCGCAAGAGCATGACCTACGACCAAGGACGGGAGATGGCGCGGCACGCTGAGATCACCCAGAAAACGGGTGTAGCGATCTTCTTCTGTGACCCTCATAGCCCTTGGCAGCGAGGTAGCAACGAAAACATCAATGGCCTGATCCGCCAGTACCTGCCCAAAGGCACAGACCTGTCGGTACACAGCCAGGCAGAGTTGGATGCCATCGCTCTGCAACTGAACATGCGGCCGCGTAAGCGCTTCGACTTCAAGTGCCCCATCGAAGTTATGGGCGAGGTGATGCAAGCAGCCATGACAATGCGGCATGATGCTCCGACTTCAATTCATTAACCGTGTTGCACTCAGCTCCTGCAACCGCCATATATCACTTTTTTATTATTTATTTTATGCCCATCGGCATATTTGGCAGCTTGCGAAAAAACTTTACGCTGGGATGACGACCCACCTTACAGCATGCAATCAGATGCAGGCGAGGTTATTGGTATATCGGTAGATTTTAGTCGAGCCGTTATTGCTCGATTAGGATGTAAAGCAAAACTACGCAAACTCCCTTGGGCAAGAGCCTTGAAAGAGTTTGAAAATGGTAGGTTAGATATTCTACCGGACGCTTTTCGCAGTCCTGAGCGAGAATCTTATGCGTTTTTTTCTGGCCCAGTAGTACCCGCTTCTAGAAATATACTTTTCATTCATTCAAGGCTGAAAGAAAATTTTTCCGCAACCAACCTAATTGATTTAAAGAACACTTCTTTTCGTTTAGGCGCTCAAATTGGCGTAATATATGGCCAAAGCTATGAGGACTTAATGAACTCTCGTGAGTTCGCCCAGAGAACTGTAAAGGTATCAAAGCGATCCAATCTTTGGATGATGCTGGGTAAAAATCGCATAGACGGTGTGATAGCAAGCGAATTGACTGGGATGTATGAGATTAATCAGCTGGGACTTACTGACAACATAGAAGCCACACAAATAGTAGCTTCCGGTGACCAAGCTGAATTTGCCTTTAGCAAAGTATCTACAAGCGCATCATTTAATTTAGCGTTCACATCTATTGCGCGCGAACTGGTGCTGGACGGGACGTACAAACGCATCAAGGAACATTACGTTAGTTTTTAATTCAACTCGATCAAAATGAACTTCAGGCAAGTTGATACCTCTGTATTGGGCGAAGAATAGGGTCTTCTGAAGGCGCCTGGAGTCATCGAGCCACAGCACATTTGAACGCTTTGGCGATCATCACTTAACCGGTTTCCTGCAGCGTGTTTAATAACTCACTCAAGGGACATGATGCGGCGCGGGCACCGGCGCTAAGGGCCGCTGCCGTTGCTCACGCAGTAATGGCAGCTCTTCATCGCGGCGCGGCGGATTGACCGCTGGCGCTGTAGGTACGGTTAACAGGGGTGGGTTGCCGTCTCTCGGCGCTGGCAGATGAATCGGCGCAACGGGCGCATAGGGCTGCGGCGTCGCACGCCCAGGGGCGTCGTGTGCAGGAGCAGTGGTCGGCTGAGCCCAGGCCGCTGGCAGGCTGACGATCGCCACAACGGCAAGCACAAGGTTGATTCGCATTGCCTAACTCCTGATTAGTCTGAGGGCTATTAAGTGCATGGGGATGAGGCCATCTGTAAGCACTCAGATTTTGAACAGCCAAGAGTCGCAAAGTGCCGCGTTGACGATTCTAAGTGATCGTCGGTCAGGCTAGACTGCTGCAAAGCCAACCTGTGAGACACCCGATGAGCATCAGTACCCCCCCTTCCGCCACCAGCAAGCTTGATCGCATCCTCGCCGACAACCAGCGTTCGCGTGAAGAAGGCTATCGCGACAAGGCGCTCAAAATGTACCCCCACGTGTGTGGCCGCTGCGCTCGGGAATTCTCTGGCAAGCGCTTGAGTGAGTTGACCGTACACCACCGTGACCACAACCATGACAACAACCCGCAGGACGGTTCCAACTGGGAACTACTGTGCCTGTTCTGCCATGACAATGAGCATTCGCGCTATACCGATCAGCAATATTTCAGTGAAGGCTCGCTCAGTACGCCGAAGACGGCTCAGGCCACACACAACCCCTTTGCCGACCTAGCGGCACGGCTGAAGAGCAAAGAATAGGCCCCAGCCTACCCACCCCGTATAATCCCCGGCCTTTAATCTTGGTTGCCGTAAGGCACAGAAAAGGCCGGACACGTGGCAAACAAACGATACAGCTGTATTGGGTTGTTCAACCCAAAATCCCCAGAGAACGTCGGTTCGGTCATGCGTGCAGCAGGCTGTTATAGCGCAGCCTCGGTGTTTTATAGCGGCAAACGCTATGCGCGGGCCCGCGACTTTGTCACCGACACCCAGCGCATCTATATGGATATTCCACTGATCGGCGTTGAAGACCTGCAGCAGATCATTCCCATCGGCTGCACACCGGTCGCCGTGGAACTGGTCGAAGGCGCACGCCCACTGCCGCAGTACACCCACCCCGACCGCGCCATCTATATCTTCGGCCCCGAAGATGGTTCGCTGAGCAAGGAAGTCCTCGACTGGTGTGAGGATGTGATCTACATCCCCACCCAGGGCTGCATGAACCTCGCGGCCACCGTCAATGTGGTGCTCTACGACCGCATGGCAAAAGGCCTCAACACCAAATCCGGGTTGGGCCTCAAGTAGTTAGCGCAACAGCTTGCTGTCCAGCACGTCAGAGGCGCCGCCCATGACGTTCTCGCTGATCTCGATAAAGTCTTGGGTGCTGGCTTTGTCTAGACGCATCAGGCCTCGGGTCACGTCATCCAGCGAACGCGGTTGGGTTGAGCCTTTGGTCGCCTGGCGAATTTCCCGATCAAGCTCCTGCAGCAACAGAACAGCGCGAGCGGTGACCGGGCCGCTGGAATTGTCCGTGCGTAAGCTTTTTACCGGTTTACTCCAACCAATCAGCTGTTCACGGAGCTTCTGGTAGCGCTCTTCGCTGAGGCCGCCGGCGCGGCGCATCAGTTCGATGGCGTAGTATTCAGCCAGGCCTTCGGTGATCCAGTCACTGCGGTCACGGTCGCTGATGCGGCTAAACACATGCACCAATTCGTGGACCAAGGAGCTGGTGCCGTTTTCACTGACCAGCGGACGATCGCTGTGCATGTAATACGAGTTGGCTGCCGACAGGCCGCCGCGCCACATGGGGTCACCGGCGCCGACAATCAGCAATTTGGCAGGGTCGCGCGGGAATACGTCTTGGGCGTGCGGCCAGACAAAGGTCAGTAAGGTCAGGACATCCATGCGGCGCATGCCCTCACCCACTGGCGCGGCCACGGTCACATCCGTCTCACCGAGCTTGGCGCGGCGTGTGCCGACTTTACCGGCGACAATCCAGCCGGTCGGACGATCAAACTTACGCTCAGGGTTATCGATGCGGAATTTATTTTTGCCAATGCGCGGCCAGCCGGTTTCAACACTCTTCCAGCCTTTTGGCAGGTCGAATTGCAAGCGCGAGACCAGTACGGTTTTATCTTCCTGACGCAATTTTACCGCCGGCACTAAGTCGTCACCGCGCAGCAAGGCCCAGTCATTAGTCATGCGCGCATCGAAACTGCCTGAATCGCGCTTATTGTTGATGCGCACGCGGTAACTGAGGGTGGCTTTGCCATCAGCGGGCTGCCAGGTACCGCGCGCTGTGCTGTCTTGGGTCCACTCACCGTCAGCTTTAAAGTCGCTGTAAACATCATCCTTGCCCAAGTTGAAGGCCAAGCTAATGACAGGTGCGCCTTTCTCTAGGGTCAGGCTGACCTCGGCCTGATCGGTGTCCGGCAAGAAGCGCACGTGGTAGTCCAGATCGATATTCTTCGCCCACAGCGGCGCACTCAGGCTCAGCAGAAAAACAGACAACACAGCACGGCGCATCGACATGGCAAAGCTCCACAGTGCAAATAATTGATTGAGAGACCTATAGGCAGGTATTGGCCGGCGAGGTTCAGCCAGCGCGGAAAATCATATGCTCTTCCCACTCATCTTCGGCCACGCTGTTTTCGCTCAGCATGCGCCCGGCCTGAGAAATGCGCTGTTTGTGCACCTGTTCGGTGTCTCCGCACACCAAGTGATGCCACAGCAGCAAATCTTTACCCTCACTGACCAAGCGGTAGGCGCAGGTGGGGGGCAGCCATTGAAACCGGTCGGCCTGAGCTGGCGTGAGCTGGATACAGTCGGCGACGTACTTGCGCCGGTTGCTGTAATCAGTGCAGCGGCAGGTTTTCAGGTCCAGCAATTTGCAGGCGATGCGCGTGTAATAAACGCTGCCATCGTCTTCATCCTCAAGCTTTTGCAAGCAGCACAGGCCGCAGCCATCGCACAGCGATTCCCACTCATCCTGATCCAGCTGCTCGAGGGTTTTGCGTTTCCAGAAGGGTTCGACTTTGGCGGCCATGGCGAAGGTACGTGAAGGGCGAAAAGGCCGGCAGTCTAGCCGCTTGACCTGCGCCGGCCAAGGGCGGAGTGCCGAATGGACAAAGACCTGTTAATAGCCGCGAACGAAATCTATACGCCCACGTAGTGCATCACCGCCACGCCAGCGCGCTAGGTTGTCGACAAACAGCTGCACCAACAGGCGCGGATCGGTGGGTGCGGCACTGTGCCCAGTAAGCAATAGGCGTGGCGCTTGCCAGAACGGATGCCCCGCAGGCAGGGGCTCCTTGCGGCAGACATCAATCACCGCGCCGGCCAGTTGGCCCCGCTCCAACGCTGTAACTAAGTCGGCATCGACCACCGCGACGCCGCGCCCAGCATTGATAAACAATGCGCTGGGTTTGCAGCGGGCGAACAGCTCCGCGTCATAGATATCGCGGGTGCAGGCGGTGTCCGGCAGCAGGTTGATCATGTAGTCCGCCTCGCCCACCAAACAGGGTAAATCGTCAAGCCCGGACACCTGAGTAAAGGGTGCGAGTGGTCGTGGATGGCTGGCAATACCAAGCAATCTGATACCGAATGGCGCCAGAAACTGCGCCACACTCAGGCCGATATCGCCCGCGCCGACAATCAATACTGTGCGGCCAATCAGGCTATGCGGTTGGCGGTTATCCCAGCGCTGCTCGACCTGAGCGGCCAGCCTTACGAGAAGCTCGCGCTCATGGGCCAACACATGACACAGCACATACTCCGCCATCACTTGACCAAAAATACCCACAGCCCGCGTTAACGTGTAGTCAGTTGGCAAACCCTTCGCCAGCAGCGGCGTAATGCCGGCCCACGTCGATTGCAGCCACTGCGGCGGCAAGCCCTGATGCAGTAAAGGTGCGAGTAAATCGGGCTGTCCTAGCCAAACCGAGCAACCTGCAGCATGGCTTGCTAACTCAACGGGGTCAGCGCTGCTAAACACCCCTAGTTCAGGGGCCTGCTGGCGCAATAATGCTGCATACCGCTCATGCGCAGCTTCTGCGATTAACACCCGCAAGGTGGGCTTATTGGCAGCAGGCATGGCGGTTACATCGGGTCGTTGCGGCGCAGCAACTCATCCGGCAGATGCTCGATATATTCATCTTCAGGTGGCGGCATTTGCAGGTGGTAGCCCTGCTGGTCAAGGTTGGCCAGCACCTTATGAATGTCCTCACGCGCCAGTTCGCGCTCAGGGGTCAGCACCATCTCGAAGGCCAGCGCGGGCGGGCCGAAGGCCAGCAGTAAGTTTTTCGGTACGCGTTTGAGCGCATCGCTGCGCAGCACGTAGAGGTACATTTCGTTTTTGCGTGGGCTTTTGTAGATCGAGCAGATGCGCTTCACGCGGATTCTCCCGTTTCAGCCAAGCAATCAAGCAACGCTTGGCCCATCAATTCACGCCGCCAGCCGCGCAGCGACGCCGGCAGCTGATAAGGCCCTTTGGGGTAACCGGTTTTCAGCAGGGCTTCGAGGGTTTTCTTACGCAGCATGAGCTCTGGAGCAATCTGCAACCGCTCACCTTCGCGCTGGCCTATGACGCGCAGCTTTTTCAGCAAGGTTGAAGCCTCTAGCGGCAAGGGCTCGGGCAAGGTTTCAGGCCAGTCGCTTGGTGCAGTGGCAGCGGCTTGTTTAATCAGCTGCAGAATAAACTCACCGTCCTGACGCACGGTTTTCGGGTGCATGTCTTCGATGCGCGCCAAGGCCACTAAATTGTCCGGCTGGGTGCGCGCCAGCGGCCACAGCGCGTGTTCGCGGATGATGCGGTTACGCGGCTGATTGCGTTTACGCGCTTGCTCCTCGCGCCAGGTGCACAACGCTTGCAACACCGCTAGCTGTTGGCGCGAGAGTTTCCAGGCCAGCTTGGCCTCACGGTAGAGAAGTGTCGGATCGACTTCACGAGTGAGGTTACTGACCAACTCAGCACCGTCATCCAGCACCCAACTGTATTTTTCGGCAGACAACTGCTGCTTAAGACGGCTGTAAACTTCAGCCAAATGCAGCACATCTTCGGCGGCATAGCTGACTTGGGTGGCTGATAACGGCCGCTGAAGCCAGTCAGAGCGCGTCTCACCCTTGGGCAGTTCGATATTCAACACCGCCTGCACCAGACGCGAATAGCCCATGGAGAAACCAAGATTGAGATAACCGGCCGCCAGTTGGGTATCAAATAAGGGCGCCGGCAGAGTGCCCGTCAAACGCAGGAAGACTTCAAGATCCTCGCTGCAGGCATGCAGCACCTTGACAACGTTGGGGTCTTGCAGCAATTGGGTAAATGGCGTCCAGTCGCTTATCAACAGCGGATCAATCAGGTACGCCCGCTCACCTTCACTGACCTGCAGCAAGCCGGCAATCGGGTAAAAGGTGTCGACCCGCATAAATTCGGTATCAACCGCCACAAACGCAAGCGTGCGCCATGTTGCGCAATGCTGCGCCAAGCTGGCGTCATCACCAATCCACTGAATATCAATCGCCACTGGGTTCTCCCATCAAGAATGCCGCGCAGTATATATCGCCGTGGCGCATGGCCGGGCATTGACGATGCGCGACAGGCTGCATAAGCGCTATTCTGGCCTGAGCTCACTCTCTCCATGGGGAATAACAACAATGAAAAAACTGCTTGGCCTGCTTGTGGCCTTAATTGCTGCGGCGGCGATCTATCTGATCGTCACGCCCAGTCCGATTGATCCGCTGGCGTGGGACGCACCCGCCATCCCACCGATGACTGGGGTGCTGGAACCCAATGACACCTTGATGAAAGCTGAGCTGGTTGGCCGCGGCCAAGTGCATGGCCCGGAAGACACCGCAATTGATGCTCAAGGTCAGCTCTACAGCGGCTTGCATGACGGCAAAATCGTGCGCATAAAGGCCGATGGCAGCATGGAAACCTTCGCAGACACCCAAGGTCGTCCGCTGGGTATGGATTTTGATGCCCTGGGCAACCTGATCGTCGCTGATGCTTATAAAGGCTTACTCAGCATCAATGCCCAAGGCCAGATCACGGTGCTGACCACCGAGGCTGAAGGCGTACCCTTCAAATTTACCGATGACCTGGACATCGCCCGCGATGGCACCATTTATTTCAGTGATGCCTCCGCGCGCTTTGAACAACCCGACTACCTGCTCGACCTGCTAGAAGCGCGCCCCCATGGCCGACTGCTCAGCTACAACCCGGCCACTGCTGAAACCCGTGTGCTGCTAAAAGACCTGTACTTCGCCAACGGTGTGGCGCTATCCGCCAATGAAGACTTCGTGCTGGTTAACGAAACCTACCGCTACCGCATCACCCGTTACTGGCTGAGCGGCGCTAAAGCGGGCAGCCATGATATTTTCATCGACAACTTGCCGGGCCTGCCGGACAACCTGCAGGGCGACCGCAACGGCACGTTCTGGGTCGCCCTGCCCTCACCGCGCAAAGCTGACGCCGACATGCTGCACCGCTCACCGTGGGCCAAAGCACAACTGGCCAAACTGCCGCGCGCTTTCTGGCCAAAAGCGGTGCCATATGGCTTTGCCATTGCCCTCAACGAGCAAGGTGAAATCATCCGCAGCCTGCATGACACCAGCGGCACCCATCTGCGCATGATCACTTCAGTCAAACCTGTGGGCGATTACCTGTACTTCGGCAGCCTGGATAACGACCGCATTGGTAAGCTAAAAATTCGCTAACCCTTTCAAAGCAGGCCCTTGGCAAGTTTGCCAGTGGGCTTGCCGTCTGCAATAGGAATGAAGATACGCTTCGCTCAGCAACTATCAGGACGTTTTTACAAGCAGAACAGCAAAGCCAAAAACCGAACCTCTTGACAAGAAAATCGCTGCTATCTTGATAGTTCAAACCTTCTCAACAGGCTTTGTCATGGATATAAATGCTCTTTTTACCCAAGTAAACAGCTTGCCCTCAATCCCTCGTGTTGCCCAAGACTTGATCCAGCAGTTCGACAACCCGCATACCAGCCTGGACAGCGTCGCACGCAATATCAGCTTAGATCCGGTGATTGCTGCCAAGGTGCTACGCCTTGCCAATTCCGCGCGTTTTCGCGGTGCACGCGAATGCACCAGCGTTGAAGATGCCGCCATGCGCTTGGGCTTTAACACCCTGCGCACATTAGTCCTGGCGTCGGCAGTCACAGGCGCCTTCCACGCACCGCCTGGCTTTGACCTCAAGGGCTTTTGGATACATAGCTTTCAAGTCGCCAGCATCAGCCGGCTGCTGGCCAAGAATCGTGGCGTTGCAGTTGAAACGGCTTTTACCTGCGGCATGATGCACAACATCGGCGAGCTACTCATCCAGACTGGAGCGCCTGAGCTAGCAGATCGCCTCAACCAGAATGGCAAAGATATAGGGGCCGCCCAGCGGGTTGCGCTGGAAACGCTGCAACTGGGCTTTGGCTTCCCCGAAGTCGGCGCGGAACTGGCGCGTCGCTGGCAACTGCCTGAGTTGATCCAGCATGCTATCGCCTTTCAAAGCCGACCGTTCCAGGCTCCGGTCGATATGCCACTGCCTCGGGTATTGGCCCAAGCAGTGTCAATTGCCGAAGCATTACGCGAGTACCCTGGCGAAATGTCCAAAGCGGTGGAAACCTTACAGGGCCCTCTGTTTGAAGGGCTCGATGTGGCCAGCCTGCTGGACGAACTGCCGGCGATTCTGGATGCCGACAAAGGCTTTGCCGAGCTGCTTGGCTGAGCACACAGCCCCACGAAGCGTTCGCCCAGCGCTTAGTGGGTATGGCTACTTACTGGCGATCCAGATGGTGTGCCGAGTGCCCTTATTGCCGTGGGCATAGACCTGCACTTCTTCCACCTTAAAGCCCGCCTTGCGCACTTTTTCGCTGAACACTCGATCAGCGCTGGCCGACCACACCGCTAATATTCCCTTGGGGCGAAGCGCTTGAAAGCACCGCTGCAGGCCCTGAGCAGAATAAAGCCAGCCATTGCGCTTTTGCGTGAGGCCCTCGGGGCCGTTATCGACATCTAGCATGATTGCGTCATAACGTTGATCGGCACTTTTCAGGCAATTGGCGACATCATCCTGAATCACCCGTGTGCGCGGATCGAGGAGCGGATAGCCCGCTTTAGCACCAAGCGGACCGCGGTTCCACTCCACCACGCCCGGTACTAACTCGGCCACTTCCACTTCAGCCGTTTTGCCTAAATTCTGTAACGCTGCTGCCAAGGTAAAGCCCATACCGAGGCCGCCGATCAGCACCCGCGAATCCGGACGGCCCGCGACTTTCTTGCAAGGAATGGCTGCCAGCGCATCTTCGGAGCCATGCATGCGGGTGTTCATCAGCTGGCCACCATCACCGCCAGCGATCTTGATGACAAAATCCTCGCCATACTCAAATAAGCACAGCGCGCCAGAACCATCGGGAATCGGGGCGGTATCGAGCAAGACAAAACGCTTCATGTGCCGTGGCAACCTCGGTCAAAGCAAAACGGGCAGGCAGCATGCACATAAAAAGGTCACGATGCAGCGTCTATTCATAGAAATTCTTCTGCACAGGCCATGGTTATGATGCGTGCAGCCCTTTTGCCCACAGGATGACTGGCATGCCTCTCGCCCAATTGATCAGCGCCGCCCAACTGCAACAGCGCCTTGCTGAGCCCGACCTGCTAATTCTCGATTGCCGCTTTGCCTTGGAAGATCTGGCCTACGGCCAGCGCAGCTTCAGCGAAGGGCATATCCCCGGCGCGCAGTTTGCAGACCTGGAACGCAACCTGTCCGGCCCCATCCAACCCGGCATCACCGGCCGCCACCCGCTACCCGCCCCCGCACAGTTGATGCACCACCTGCGTGAATGGGGCCTGAATGCACACAGCGACGTGGTGCTGTATGACGACGGCCCTGGCGCATTTGTTGCCCGCGCCTGGTGGCTGCTGGCCTGGCTGGGTAAACGCGACGGTGTATACCTGCTTGATGGAGGCCTCAAGGCGTGGCGTGAAGCTGGCGGTGCATTGACCCACGACCTGCCCTCGTCCGCACTCGGCACCTTCATCGGTCGCGCCGATAACACCTTACTGGTCAGCGCGGCACAGTTGCAGCAGCGTTTGCACGACAACCGACTGACGCTGCTAGATGCTCGTGGCCTGCCCCGTTTTAGGGGTGATGTGGAGCCCCTTGACCCGATTGCCGGGCATATTCCGGGCGCGAAATGCGCGGCCTTCACGGACAATCTGGACAGTGATGGACACTTTCTAAGTGCCACCCAGTTGCATCAGCGTTTCGGCGCGCAACTCGATGGGCGCTCGCCTAGCGAGCTGGTGGCCTACTGTGGCTCGGGGGTAACCGCCTGCCACAATCTGTTCGCCCTTTGCTTGGCCGGCTATCCCTTGGCCCGGCTCTACGCCGGCTCGTGGAGCGAATGGATAACCGACCCTAGTCGGCCCGTCGCCACAGGTGACTAAACACCATCAAGTCATACGTTTGTCCGACAATTCAGCTGTGGTTTAGCCAATATAACCGCATATTTACCCAGCAATCCTCTCTATCTCGGGAACTTCAAAGGCTTGGCAGGGGTCATGAAAAGTTGGTAGTTTCCGCCCCCCCGCTAAACCTAGGATTATTCCGTGTCCCCAAAATTCGTTAAAACCAGCCTGTTTCTTGCCCTTGCAACGGCTGCCAGTCATGGTGTTGCCAGTGGTTTTGCCATCAACGAGCAGAGCGTCAGCAACATGGGCACCGCTTTCGCCGGTCGCTCTTCCTCTGCTGATGATGCCAGCACCGTATTTGGCAATCCGGCAGGTATGGCACTACTCAAGCGTGAACAAGTCAGCGGCGGGATTGCCCTGATTCACGCAAAAACCGATATCGACAACGCCAGCGGTTCCGCCATCGGCAGCAATGACGGCGATATGGTGCCGTTTATCGGCGCGCCAATGGGCTATTACGTCAAACCGTTGGACGATAACTGGAGCTTCGGTTTGGGGCTGTATGTACCGTTTGGCTTGGTGACCGATTACGAACGTAACTTCCAGGGCCGCTACCACGGCGACCGCAGCGACGTGCGGGTTATTACCCTGCAGCCGACCCTGAGTTATCGCGTTAATGAACAGCTGTCGGTGGGTTTTGGCCCAACCATTAACCGCATCGATGGTGAGCTGACTTCCTTTGTGCCGAACGCCCTTACTCCAGGCAGTAACGACAGCCAAGTGAAGATCAAGGGCAATGACACAGCACTGGGCTTCAACCTTGGCGTTCTGTTTCAGATCAATGAGCAAAGCCGTATTGGCATGACCTACCACTCGATGGTTGATTACACCTTAAAGGGCGATACGCAGATTGAAGGTAGCGGTTTTGGGCCCTTTTCTGGCAGAAAATTTGATACAACCCTGGCGCTAAAAACTCCAGAGTCGGTGGATTTCTCCATCACTCACGAGCTCAACGCTGATTGGACCCTGTATGCCGGCAGCACCTGGACGCGCTGGAGCCGTCTAGAAGAGATTCGTGCTGTGAATAAGGGTGTACCGGCACCGATAAACAACAAGATCGGTAATATCGTTGAGCCACAAAACTGGCATGACACCTGGGCCCATGCAGTGGGCGCTGCTTACAAACTGAACCGTCAGTGGACGCTGCGAGCGGGCTTAGCCGTGGATCAATCGCCAACCAATAACCTCAACCGCTCACCCCGTATCCCCACTGGCGACCGAAAAGCCCTAAGCCTGGGCACAGCCTGGAGCCCGAATGAGGACATGACCATCGATCTGGCCTACTCCTACCTGATGGAAAACGACACTGATATCGAGCGAAGCGACTACCGCTCTACTTACAAAAACACCGCCCATGGCCTAGGTGCCCAGGTGACCTACCGCTTCTAATTCAAGCGCTGCTTTGCGGTACACTGGCGCGACTACAACAACAATAAAGAATTGTCTGGAACAATTTTTAACGTCGCGTAGCGACCGCCCGCAAGTGGCCGCCAAGGATGGCAGGCCAACCATGCCGCCTGAGACAGCGCTTATGTCTGTACTTTGCACCACCTTGCCCGAACAGCTCAGCCTGCTGTTGGTGGACGACCACCGGATTTTTCTCGATGGCCTTAGCCTGGCCCTCGCCCCGCTCTGTAAAGACCTGCAGATTCGCACGGCCGAATCAGCCGCTGACGCCGAAATCTGCCTGCAGCACGCCAGCTTTGACTTGATCTTGCTCGACCTACGCTTGCCCGATATGCCAGGCCTAGCGTTGCTGCAACGCTGGCAACAGCAGGGCCGCATGACACCGGTAGCGATCCTCAGCGCCAGCGATTCTAACCTTGATGCTCAGGCTGCCCTGGCCGCCGGCGCACTGGGCTTTATCTCGAAAAGTGCCAACAGTGATGAACTGCGCCAAGCCGTGACCCGCGTTCTGCTGGGCGAAACCCTGCCCACACCGCAGCAGGGTGACAAAACCCAACTGACGCCACGCCAACTAGAAATCCTCCGGCTGCTGGCCGATGGTTTGCCGAACAAATCCATCAGCCGGCAACTGGGGGTTTCCGAGGACACGGTGAAGACCCATTTGAAATCACTGTTTCAAGAGTTCGCCGTGCACACCCGCACCGCCTGTGTCAGTGCCGCGCGGCAACGGGGTTGGCTGTAGGCGGCTAGGCGCACTTTCAATCAGGTAAAAGTACCGCCAGCGCCTGACGCAAGCGTGCCGGCAATAGCGGCTTGCCGAGCAAGGTGACGTGCGCGCGGGTGCAGCGCTCCTGCAGGTCTGCGCCGATATCAGCTGTAATCAGTAGGGCTGGCAGCATCAGGCCGGCCTCTTCACGCAAGCGCTCGATGGCGCGTAAGCCATCCTCGGTGGCGGCCAATCGATAATCGCTGATCAATACCTGCGGCTGGGCGTGGGCCATGCATTGCAGTGCTTGCGCAGGGTCAGCACAGGCCCAGACTTCACAGCCCCAACGCTGCAACAAACCGCTCAGGGCCTCACGTCCTGCGGGGTCGTCTTCCAATAACAGGATGCGCCCAGTCAACGCGTTTGCCGCTGGGGCGGGCGGTTGCCATTGCCCAGCATCAGCCTGCGGCAGTTGCAGAATAAACCGTGAGCCGGCGCCTAGGCTCGACTGCAACTGCAGCGGGTGATCGAGTAACTGCGCCAACTGCTGGACGATGGCCAAGCCCAAACCTAGGCCACGCTCGGCATTGCGTCCGGGATTGGCCAACTGGCGAAACTCTTCAAAGACTTGGCCCTGTTGTTCTTCGCTCAAGCCCTGACCATCATCACCGACCTCCAACTGCACCACGCCCTGCTCCACCCGGGCATGCAGCCAGACATTCCGCGCCTGAGCGTGGCGCAGGGCATTGCTGAGCAGGTTGCGTAACACTCGCTCAAGCAAAAGTGGGTCGCTGCGCACCCAAATATCAGGGCATTGCAGCTGCAACTCAGTAGCCGCGGCGCAGGCTTCGCTGCGGGTTTCATCGGTGAGGCGTGTCAGCAAAGGGCGCAAAGCGAACACTTCAAGCTTGGCCTGCACACCGCCGGGTAAGGTCAGGCGGGTGTAATCGAACAGTGACTGCAACAGCCGACTGAGTTGCTCCACGGCAACCGCCAAGCGGCTGCTGATGCGGTGCACGCCGGGGTCTTGGTTTTGCTCCAGCAGGTGCTGGGCATAAAGCCCCATGGCATTCAACGGCTGGCGCAGGTCATGGCTGGCCGCGGCTAATAAACGCAGCTTGCGCCCATCGTCAGCCTCGGCGCGTTGGCGGGCGAGGTCGAGCAGACGCAGGTTAAGCCAGGCGCCTCGTTGGCCATGCTCTTGTAAATACGCACCGGCACTGCCGATTACGTTGGCGCAAAACAAAAACATCCCCTGATAACCCAGCGTTGCGCTGCCGCCCGTGCTTAAAAAGCCCAGCAACAGGAATAATCCACAGACACCCCAAGAAGCCGTGCTCACCGCGCGAAATGAGACGCCTAGCAGCACATAGCCAAACAGCAGCACCAGAAACAGCCCGTCATAGGGCATGACCAGCCCTTGACTCCAACTCAGGTTGATAATCACCGCAACGCAGGCACCGTTGAGCCCATAAGCCGCTACATAGGCTAACAATGCACGCCGCGCCGGGCTTTGTGGCCGGCGGCAATAGAAGAATGCCCAGAGCGCGCCAGCAATGCCCACTGCACGCACAGGCAACAGGCTGAGACCGATTGATGGGGTTAGCAGTAATAAATCAAGGGCGGTGTAGACCAGCTGAAAAATCACCGCTGCGCTAATAATGAGCAATAAGCGCCGCCGAATTCGCTGCACCCGATGCTCGACAAATTCATTTTCCAGAACGTCGCTAAAACGCAGCCTGTGGTAGCCACGGCGCTGCTGGGTAAGCAGCACAGACTCCTGCTGCTCGAGGGTCATAGCAGGCCTTCGTCATTGCAATTGAGGCGTAGGTGGGTCCTGTTGTTTGGCGGCAATGGCGTCATAGGTTTCCACCCGGTGCTGATCTTCAGCGCTGAATAAACGTTGGCGTAGACGCTGTTGCTCGCGCTGCTGATCCGCAGCGCTGAGGCCGCTGCCTTGCAAGCCCGCATGCTCCTGCTGATAAGCGGCATAGCGTTGTTGCCAGGCGCGCTCGTTGCGCTGCTCGCTCAGCAAGCGCTCGATTGTTGGCGGATCATAGGTCAATGCAAGGAGTTGACGCACCTGCTGTTCGCTCGCGCCCTCCTGCCAGAGCTTCTCACTTTGTATTTGCATGGCCTGAGCCTGCGCTTGGCGCTCTTCACTGGCGCGCATGGCTTCTGGTAGTTGGCTGCGCAAGCGTTCCTGAGCGTGCGCTTTACCTTGCTCGCTGAGATCACTACGGGCCATCAACGCCAAGTTATCAAGAGTGTAACGGCCGTACGCTTCTTCGGCCCCAAACAACGCTTCAGCCGCTGCGCTGGAAAAATGCACTCGGCGTAACAGCGCCAGCTGCTCGAAGGCCTGTTGCAAGGCGACCAGCTGACCATCCGAGGTGCTTTGCTGAGCACTGCTTAGGGGTTGCTGCAGCAATGCCAGGCTCGCGCGCTTGTAATCCATGTAGTCACCAAGCAGGCCAATAAACTGGCCTAAAGCAGGCTCCGGTAAACGTTCGCGAGCATCAGCGAGCATGGTGTCTACAACTGTTTCTAGCCCCGTCTGATCGGCAGCGCTGAGGAAGTAATCCAGATAATCACGAAGTGCCAAGCTGAGCTTTAGATTACCGGCACTGTCCGCCATAAGTTCACCATCCACCTCAGTACCCTGCAAGCCCGGCAGGCTCGCTGGTGGGGCAATGACGGCAACAGACGAACTTGGTTTTGTGGCGTGCAGCGGCGCAGCGGCGGCGATGCCCCGAGGCGTATTAACGACCGACGCAACGCCGGGCGCTTCGGCTACAGCAGCAGGCCATTGCCAATAAAGCGTAAGGCCGACAACGCTGCCGGCCACTAGCACGCCTGCAACAGTTGAACGTAACGACAGGGCCATGTGGCCTCCCGAATGCGGGCTGCAGGGTACAGCCCACCGGTTTGACGGTCAGACGCCTTTATTTTTCAGGCGGTTGGCATGCTGGCGATACAGCGAAACCGGCTCGGTCCAGCCGCGCACGCCGAAAAGATGATTGATCGCATCCACGTGGTTCATGTTGTAGCTATCACCGATCACCTGCCCGAGGTACGTCGAACAGACGCCAACCAAGCCGTCGTTCTTTTCGCTGCCAAAGGCCAATCCGGTGATCGCTAAGAACGGATCAACCGCATCGAACACGTTTGTGTAAGCGCTATTACCAGTCCACGAGAAGTAACGAATAGTGTGCCCGCGCACGTTGTGCACTTCAGTGGATTTAGCGCAGTAACTGCTGGTGTTCACGCCCCATGGGTGACGATTATTGAGTGCAGCAGTGCCTGCGGTGGTCAGGGTTCTCAGCGCGGCCAAGCCATTTTGTGGGTTGTTGCTGCCGGACAGCAGGTTAATCACCCCGCCAATAGCATTGGCTAAACCGTTGGCCCCGCCTTCAATGGCACTGTTGGGTGGGATCACCCCGCGCAGCACATCGGCGACTTTGGAACCTTTATTGACGCCATTGACCGATGTCACCGACGCCACCAAATCAGGACGCAAAGACGCGGCCACTCGTGAGGTCGGCGAGCCTTGGCTATGGCCGATCAAATTAACCTTGCCGCCATTGGCACTGGCCCACGGCACAATCTGCTGGGCCAGCGCGGCGCCGCGTTGTTCGCTGTCATTGAGGGCCGAGACGCTGGCGACAAAGACCTTGGCGCCGTCACGCTCAAGGTTCCAAGGGATGGTGTGAAAATAGTTGATCAGACCGCCGATGGTGTCAAAGCCAGTCACGCCATGCACCAGCACGATCGGGTATTTAGTCTTGGTGTAATTGGCCTGTGCCTGAACTGCACCGACCAGGGCAACAGCCGCTAAAGCAGTGGTGATAACGCGACGCATGGGTGCCTCCTTGTTTTTATTGTTAGTACGCCGGGGAACTGCGTCCGGCGTACTAACAACAATAGGCAGGCACTGGCTGCTGAGCTATCGCCCAGATGGGTGAGTGAAAGGTTTCACTTTATGCATGGCCAAACGCTGTTGGCCGTGAATCGCTGCTAGGGTGGCGCCCGCAGGTTTAAAACCCACACCAACATGAGGAATGCCGTCGATGTTAACCATCACGCTGGGGCCACTCACACTGAGTACGGCCCATGTGCTGTTGATGATCAGCCTGCTGCTGGCGACTTTCGCCGGCTGGTACATCGGCCGACGCAGCGCGGTAAACCCAGAAAAGCAGCTTTTCCGCTTATTGTTGGTGGCCCTATTGGGCGCGCGGCTGGCGTTCGTTGCCGTCTACTTTGCGCACTACCGCGAGCAGCCTTGGCAGGCGCTGGATATTCGTGACGGCGGCTTTATTGCATGGCCCGGTGTGCTGGCTGCCCTGCTGTTGGGTGCCTGGCAGGCGTGGCGCATGCCGGCCATCAGAACACCCTTAGCCAGCGCACTGGCTGTCGGGGTGTTCAGCTGGGGGCTGGGCAGCCTGGCGCTGTATGGGTTTGAACAAGGCACGCGCCTGCCTGAGTTGTCATTAACAGACAGCAACGGCGATACGGTGGCGCTGCACGACTATGTCGGCAAACCGCTGGTAGTGAATCTTTGGGCTACATGGTGCCCACCGTGTCGGCGCGAAATGCCGGTATTGGCTGAGGCGCAGCGTAACCACCCTGAATTGACCTTTTTGTTCGTCAACCAAGGCGAGGGCCCTGGTGAGGTCAACCGTTACCTAGAAGCCCAAGCGCTGGGACTGGCTAACGTGTTGCTCGACAGCGGCGGCCGCCTGGGCCAGCACGTTGGCTCCATGGCACTACCAAGCACGCTGTTCTACGACGCTGAGGGCCGGCAGTTGGGCAGCCACTTGGGCGAGTTGTCCCGCGCCAGCTTGGCTCGCGCGCTTGAGGTGCTGCAAGAGGATCAATAACGCAGGAGGGGCTTGATCAGCGTGACAGTGCTCAGCGCTTTTTATGTAGCCTTAGCGCAACTTGGCTGACCTGCGGAATAACGCACGCCAGGGCTGACGGCGGCGTTAAATTCTTTGAGCGCCGTTGCCCCAATCAGCAATGGGTATTCGAAGGCGCTGCGATCGGTCAGGTTGATCTCAATATTCTTCAATTCATCGCCCACGCAAATGTCCATTTCAATGACTGGGCGAGCGCTATACAGCTGCTTGTCACCGGGTTTACGGTCATCGGCGCGACGTTTGATATAGCTCATGCGGGTCAGCGGCTTTTCGATGATTGGCGTCTGCTCAGGGTTGTCTGAACCCAGCTGGAAGCGCACCCACTCGCCGCCATCACGCTCGAACATTTGAATATTCTTAGCGCTGAGCGAGGCGGTTTCAGCGCCGGTGTCGAGTTTGGCGGGCAGATTCAAGGCCAGTTCATGCAAGGCAACGTGCTCATGCAGGCCGAATATCTGCGGTTGGTTGGCCAGCGCACCTGTGGTGAACAGCGTGCAGCCCAAGGCGCATAGGAATGCGGCGGTGGTTTGCTTACGCGTTGTGCGGGCAAGGTTTGCCATAACGAAACTCCAAGATGCTTAAACGATGCAGCGACATTACCGCTGCTCGCTGAACTGAGACTGAATCAGCCACTTGCCTAACAAAATCGCCCCGCCATGGTGACCCGTGGCGGGGCGAAGTTTGTTTCAGGCAGTGGCGGGTTTAGATCACTTCAAATCGAAGCGATCCAAGTTCATCACTTTGTCCCATGCAGCGACGAAATCGTGCACAAACTTGGCTTGAGCGTCGTTCGCGGCATACACCTCAGCCAACGCGCGCAATTGCGAGTTGGAGCCAAACACTAAATCAACTTGGGTGCCGGTCCACTTCAGCTCGCCCGTTTTACGATCACGGCCTTCCAGCACTCCATCGCTACCGGGCTTATGCCACTTGGTGCCCATGTCTAGCAGGTTGACGAAGAAGTCGTTGCTTAGGGTTTCTACGCGCTTAGTGAACACGCCATGCTGGGCTTGGCCAACATTGGCATTGAGTGCACGCAAACCGCCGATCAGCACGGTTAACTCAGGTGCGGTCAGCGCCAACAGCTGCGCTTTATCAATCAGCATCTCGGCTGCGACGCCCTCGTAACCCTTGCGCGCATAGTTACGGAAGCCATCGGCTTTAGGTTCCAGCGCCTCGAAGGATTCGACATCAGTCTCTTCTTGTGAGGCGTCCATACGCCCTGGTGCGAACGGTACCACAACCTCGACACCGGCCTTCTTCGCCGCGGCTTCAATTGCAGCAGCACCGGCAATAACAATCAGGTCCGCGAGGGAGACTTGCTTACCGCCACTGGCTGAGGCGTTAAAGGCCTGCTGAATAGCTTCCAGCGCAGTCAGCACCTTGGCCAATTCGGCGGGTTGATTGACGGCCCAGTCCTTCTGCGGCGCCAGACGAATACGCGCGCCGTTAGCGCCACCGCGCTTGTCACTGCCGCGGAAAGTGGAGGCCGACGCCCAAGCGGTGTTAACCAACTGACTGATCGACAGACCACTGGCCAATACCTTGGCCTTGAGGGCCGCGACGTCCTGTGCATCCACTAGCGCGTGGTTAACGTCTGGGATTGGGTCTTGCCAGATCAGCACTTCTGCTGGCACCAGCGGGCCGAGGTAACGAGCACGCGGGCCCATATCACGGTGCGTCAGCTTGAACCAAGCACGGGCAAACGCATCAGCAAACACATCAGGATTCTGATGGAAGTGCCGCGAGATTTTCTCGTAGGCCGGGTCCATACGCAGCGACATATCCGCTGTGGTCATCATCGGCGGGTGCTTTAGCGCAGGATCATGAGCATCTGGAATCAGGTGCTCAGGCTTGCAGTTAATCGGTGTCCACTGATGAGCACCGGCTGGGCTTTTGGTCAGCGTCCACTCGTAACCGAACAGCATGTCGAAATAACCATTGTCCCAGGTGGTGGGGTTTGGCTTCCAAGCACCTTCAATGCCGCTGGTAGTGGTGTGCACGCCGATGCCGGTGCCAAATTTGTTGATCCAGCCAAAACCCTGATCTTCGATGCCACCCGCTTCCGGCTCAGGGCCGACCAATGTCGGATCGCCGGCGCCGTGGGATTTACCGAAGGTGTGACCACCAGCCACCAAGGCGACCGTTTCTTCATCGTTCATGGCCATACGGGCGAATGTTTCACGCACGTCGCGGCCTGAACCCAGTGGGTCGGGGTTACCGTCCGGACCTTCCGGGTTGACGTAAATCAAGCCCATCTGCACGGCAGCCAGCGGGTTTTCCAGATCGCGCTCGCCGCTGTAACGGCTATTGGCCTTGTCGCTGGTGGCCAGCCACTCGGTTTCCGAGCCCCAATAGGTGTCTTGTTCTGGCTCCCAAATATCAGCACGACCACCGGCATAGCCGAAGGTTTTAAAGCCCATGGATTCAAGGGCAACGTTACCGGCCAACACAAACAGGTCAGCCCATGACAGCTTGCTGCCGTACTTTTGCTTAACCGGCCAAAGCAGACGACGGGCTTTATCCAAGTTGCCGTTATCCGGCCAGCTGTTAATTGGCGCAAAACGCTGGTTACCAGTGCCCGTACCGCCTCGGCCATCGTGGATGCGGTAAGTGCCGGCTGCGTGCCATGCCAGACGAATCATTAAGCCGCCGTAGTGACCCCAGTCAGCTGGCCACCAATCTTGGGAATCAGTCATCAACACGGTGAGGTCTTTGACCACCGCATCCAGATCAAGGCTGTTGAATTGGTCGGCATAATTGAAGCCCGCACCCATCGGGTCGGACTTGCTGGAATGTTGGTGCAAAATATTCAGGTTGAGTTGATTGGGCCACCAATCAGCATTCTTCGGCGCGCTGCCCGACATCGTATTTTTACTAGCACCACCCGAAAACGGGCACTTTGCATCATTTGACATGAATTTCTCCTGTGTATTGGCCTAACTGATGCACCTAGCATCGTGGCTAGAGCGCAAACGGGCCAATAGGATTTTGGTATGAGCGTTATAGGGGTACGACAGCATGGGCAATTCGAACCTGGATACAATCGGCGATGCCGAGGTAACGGCCTAAATTAACCGCAAGAAAAGCGCTGGGCGGGTAAATTTCAGCCTGAAAATCAGCCTAATTGCATGAACCATGGCCACTCATACGCATGAGCAATGACTGGCGACTGCGAGCAGTTGCAGCGGCTCGGTAACCCTAGAGCACGCTTGGTAAAACCCCTCTCGCCAGCAATCTGAGCTTGTTTGCCTATCCATGGGCGATCATCCTTAGGCGCCTTGGCAGCTTGGTTCGGTCAGCCAAGCCTTTAACCCGAGCCTGCACAGTAGTTGCCTGAGCCTACTTGCCAAGTCTTTTGGAGATTTAGATGTCCCGCCCCTTGTCCCTTATACCGCTCCTCAGCCTGATTGCCTTTGCATGCTTTGCCATGCTCAGTGGGGCGCTGCTGCTGCAGTATCTGCTCGGTTGGGAGCCGTGCACGTTGTGTATTCAGATTCGCTTGTGGCTGCTCTGCGGTGGCGTTGTCAGTTTGCTGATCATGGCGCTAGAGGTCGCCAGGCTGCGCTGGCTGACGCTGCCTGTGTGGCCGCTGTTGCTAGCAGCTGTCGGCATGGCGGTGTATGACAACACGCATCTGGTGTTGATCGAGACCGGCATGTTGGAAAGCTCCAGCTGCTCGCCCTTCCCCTTCTATGCCTTTTACCTGCCGCTGCATGAGTGGCTGCCCAGCGTGTTTATGAGCGCCGGTGTGTGCGGGCAAAACGACTACAACATTATCGGCTTGCCGTTTACTCACTGGACGCTGCTGAGCGTCGTTCTGCTGTTGGCCTTGTGCCTGTTCACGGCTTGGCGCGCCATTCGCCGTTAATCTGCGGATCGGCGCTTAGCCAGCCACCGCCAAGGGCTGCGATTAGCTGCACGCTGGCAGTCAAGCGGCTACCCAGTAAGCTGAGATTGGTGCGCTCGTTGTTCAGCGCCGTGGCTTGCACATTGACCACCGCATTGAAGTCGACAGTGCCGGCGCGGTACTGATTGTCGATCAAACGCAGGGATTCGCGGGCAGCGTCCAGCGCGTCTTGCTGGATCAGCGCTTCCTGCTGCAGTACACGCAGTTGCACCAAGCTGTCTTCTACCTCGCGGAAGCTGTCGAGCACCGCTTGGCGGTACTGCGCCACAGTTTGATCGTAGGCCGCTTCGCTGCGTTCCAGCTCGGCGCTGCGCACGCCGCTGCGCACGCCACCATCAAACAAGGTCAGCGCCAGTTGCGGGCCAAGCGACCAAAAACGGTTGGGCACGTTGATCCAGTCGGCAAAACTGCTGCCCCGGTAACCGCCACTGGCGGCAATGCTTAGGTCTGGGTACCACGCCGCTTGCGCCACGCCGATGTCGGCATTGGCGGCCATCACCCGGCGTTCAGCGGCGGCCACATCCGGGCGGCGCTCGAGCAATTGCGAGGGGAGTGCCACAGGAATTTCCGGCAGCGTCGGCAGTTGCTCACGCACGGCGATACTCAGCGCACTGGGCGCTACGCCAATCAACACGGCAATCGCGTGTTCCAACTGGGCGCGCTGCCAGGTGAGGTCAATGGCCTGGGCTTGGGTGCTTTTCAGCTGGGTCAGCGCCTGGCTGACATCGGATTTGGGCACGATGCCCACGTTGTACTGGTTTTGCGTAAGTTTTAGTGAGCGCGCATAGGCTGCGACCGTGGCATTGAGCAGACGCTGCTGGTCATCCAGCACGCGCAGTTGCAGGTAGTTCTGCACCAACTCCGATTGCAGGCTGAGCTTTAGCGCGGCCAAATCAGCGGCGCTGGCCTCAAAACCGGCCCGGCTGGATTCCAGTGAACGGCGCAGCTTGCCCCAGATATCCAGCTCCCAAGCAGCATTCAAGCCGAGGTCATAACCTGTGGACACCCCAGCAGCGCTTGAATTGTTGGCGCTAAAACCCCCTTGACTGCCTGCGCCCTGCCCGCTGCGGCTGGCACCTGCGCTGCTCGACAGGCTCGGATACAACGCGGCACGCGCACCCCGCACCAAGGCGCGTGCTTGGCGATACTGCGCCTCGCTGGCGGCCAGGTTTTGATTGGAGATATTCAGCCGTTTAACCAGCGCATTCAGTTCGCCGTCGCCATACAGCTGCCACCAGTTGCCGCGCTCCAGCGCATCGCCAGGCGTGGCTTGCGTCCAGCCTGCAATTTGTTTGAACTGCGTCGGCGTTTGCAGCGGCGGACGCTGGTAATCCGGGCCGATGGCGCAGGCGCTCAGGGCCACACTTAAGGCCAGCAAGATGGGCAAACGATAAGCAGCTAAAGCCTTCATAACGGGGTTTCCAGAGCAGCGTCAGTGCGCACACCGCGCCAGCGGTTAACCCGATGGCGCAGGCGGTCGAAATACAGGTAAATCACCGGCGTGGTGTACAGGGTTAACAATTGGCTCAGCACCAGCCCACCGACGATGGTGATGCCCAGCGGCTGGCGCATTTCTGAGCCTTCGGCGCTGCTGAGCATCAGCGGCAATGCACCAAGAATCGCGGCTAGCGTGGTCATCATGATCGGACGAAAGCGCAGCAAACAGGCCTGACGGATGGACTCTTCAGGGCTTAGCTGCTGCTGGCGTTCCAGCTGCAAGGCTAGGTCGATCATCAAAATAGCGTTCTTTTTAACGATGCCGATCAGCAAAAACAGCCCCAGCAGGGAGATCAGGCTGAACTCAATACTCATCAGTTGCAGCGCGAGCAACGCACCGACGCCGGCCGAAGGTAAGGTTGAGAGAATCGTCAGCGGATGGATGTAGCTCTCATACAACACGCCGAGGACGACGTACACCACCACTAGGGCCAGCAAAATCATCCATGGCTGGTTTTGCTGGGTTTGTTGAAAAGCTCCACCGGTGCCGCTGAGCATGCCTTGCACCTCAGTCGGCAAGCCGACACGCGCCACAGCACGCTCGATCGCCGCCGTGGCTTGGTCCAAGCTGACGCCTTCGGCCAGGGCAAAACCAATATTTTCCACCGCAAACTGGCCCTGATGGTTGACCCGGTCCTCTTCCAAGCTGCGTTCCCAACGGGCAAAACTGGACAACGCCACCCGCGCACCCTCGGCCGTGATCAGCTGAATTTGATCCAGCGTTTCCGGGTACTGGGCGAACTGCGGGTTGATTTCCATGACCACGCTGTACTGGTTGAGGCTGTCATAGATGGTCGAGATTTGCCGCTGGCTGAACGCGTTATTCAGTACACCAGTGATCATATTCATATCGACGCCCAAGCGCTTAGCCACGTCGCGGTTTACCACCAGACGAATTTGCTGGGTGCCTTCGGCCTCCTTGGCGTCAATATCGGTCAGCTCCGGTAGCGCACGCAGCGCATCGCGCACCGGTGGCAACCAAATACGTAATTGGTCGAGATCACCGGACAACAGCATGTATTCGTTTTCTGAGCTGCGGCCCTGCCGGCCGCCGATCTGCAAATCCTGATCGGGCATCAAAAACATTCGCCCACCGGGTACTTTTGGCACCGACTGGCGCAGACGGTTAATGACCTCCTGCGCGCCGATTTTGCGCTCGCTGATGGGTTTCAGGCGCACGATCATAAAGGCGTTGTTGATCCCGCCACTGCCGCCAATGAAGCCCGCCACACTGTCCACCGCCGGGTCAGCCAACACGGCGCGCCGGTAAATTTCCATTTTCGGTTGCATAACCTGGAACGACAGACCGTCATCACCGCGGATAAAGCCGATCAGCTGGCCAGTGTCCTGTTGCGGTAAAAAAGTTTTCGGCACGCTGACAAACAGGAAGATGTTCAGGGCAATGGTCGCCAACAAGCTGAACAGCATCAGTAAGGAATGCTTGAGTGCCCAGTTCAAACCCCGCGCGTAAAACGCCAACACGCGCCGCTGCACGGCCCCGCCCCAACGCTGCATGGCGCTGGGCGCGTGTTCAATTGTTTCGGCCTTAAGCCAGCGCGCGCAGAGCATTGGCGTCAGGGTCAGTGACACCAGCAGGGAAATCACGATGGCCACGGCCAGGGTGATGGAGAACTCGCGGAATAAGCGCTCGACAATGCCGCCCATAAACAAAATTGAGATAAACACCGCCACTAAGGAGAGGTTCATCGCCAGCAAGGTAAAGCCCACTTCACGTGCGCCCTTAAAGGCCGCTGCCATCGGCGTTTCACCGGCTTCGATATGCCGCGAGATGTTTTCCAGCACCACAATGGCGTCGTCTACCACCAAGCCGGTGGCAATAATCAGCGCCATCAGCGACAGGTTATTCAGGGAAAAATCCAACAGGTACATCGCGGCAAAGGTGCCGACCAGCGACACCGGTACCGCCAGTGCCGGAATCAGCGCCGCACGCCAACGGCCGAGGAAGGCGAAGACCACCAGAATCACCAGCACCACGGCGATCAGTAAGGTTTGCTCAGCTTCATGCAGGGTCGCGGTGATCACCGGCGAGCGGTCCATGGCCACTTGCAGTGAAATACTGGCGGGAATCACCGCTTGTAGCGCCGGCAGTTGCGCGCGAATACCGGCAATGGTTTCAATAATATTGGCCCCTGTCTGGCGGTTAATCACCAGCAGAACCGCCTGCTCATCATTGTAGAAACCGCTGTTGTAACGGTCCTCTACCCCATCAGTGACGGTGGCCACATCAGCCAAACGCACGGCGGCGCCGTCTTGGTAGCGGATAATCAACGGCAGATAATCAGCGGCTTTTTCCAGTTGATCACTGGCCTGCACCTGCCAATGCCGCTCGGCGTCTTCCACTGCACCTTTGGGCCGCTTCGCATTAGCCGCGCTGATGCTCTGGCGCACTTCATCCAGAGCAATGCCGTAGTGATCAAGCAAGCGCGGTTCCAACGCCACGCGCACCGCAGGCAGAGAACTGCCGCCAATCTGCACCTCACCGACGCCGGTTACCTGGGCGAGTTTTTGCGCCAGGATGGTCGAGGCTACGTCATACAACTGGCCTTTATCCAGTACCTCGCTGGTCAGCGACAGCACCATGATCGGTGCCTGCGACGGGTTGACCTTGGCGTAAGTCGGCATGCTGCGCATGCCGCTGGGTAGCAGTTCGCGAGCAGCATTGATGGCGGCCTGCACCTCGCGAGCGGCGGCGTTGATGTCTCGATCCAAATCGAACTGGATCATTATCCGCGTATTGCCCTGGCTGCTGCGGCTGTTCATCTGGCTGATGCCGGCGATGGTGCCGAGCGAGCGCTCCAGCGGTGTGGCCACGCTGGACGCCATGATCTGCGGGCTGGCACCCGGCAGGTTGGCCTGCACGGTAATGGTGGGAAAATCCATCTGCGGCAGCGGCGCCACCGACAGCAGGCCGAAGCTCACCCCGCCCAGCAGCAGAATCGCCAGGCTCAGCAGTAAGGTGGCAACCGGGCGACGGATAAAGGGCGCGGAGAGGTTCACGTTACGGCCTCTGCGAGCGCCCAATACCGTTTGCTTGAGGTCAGTGAGTGGCTTTTTTTGCTAGCCCGGATTGCATCCGGGCTTCGCGTTAGCGCCTTGCCCATAACAGGAGCAGGCTTGCGCGCGATCATTGGCGGCGCCAACGTATCGCCTGCAAGCTGGCGCCTACAGAAAACACTCACACCGCCACTCACACCGCCACTCCCGCTGCGCTGCGGCCGCTGATGCGCCGCGACAGGCGATCGAAATACAGGTAAATCACCGGTGTGGTGAACAGCGTCAGGACCTGGCTCAGCAGCAAGCCGCCCACCATCACCAAGCCCAATGGCTGGCGCAGTTCAGCCCCGGAGCCGGTGGCCAGCATCAGCGGGATGGCACCAAACAGCGCAGCTAAGGTGGTCATCAGAATTGGCCGAAAGCGCAGCAATGCCGCCTGGTAGATCGCCGCTTCCGGCTGCATGCCTTGGTTGCGCTCAGCGTCGAGGGCAAAATCGATCATCATGATCGCGTTCTTTTTGACGATACCGATCAGCAAAATGATGCCAATAATCGCAATCAGCCCCAGCTCATTACCGCTAATCAGCAACGCCAGCAACGCGCCAACACCGGCCGAAGGCAAGGTCGACAGAATGGTGATCGGGTGGATATAACTCTCGTAGAGCACGCCGAGGACGATGTACATGGTGACGATGGCCGCCAGAATCAGCAGTAAGGTGCTCGACAGCGATGCGCGGAAGGCCTCTGCCGCGCCTTGAAAGCGTGTTTGCACCGCGGGCGGAATAGCGATCTGCTGTTTGACCTGCTCAATTACCGCCACCGCCTCGCCCAGCGACACGCCGCTGGCCAAGTTGAAGGACAAGGTCGCCGCTGGGAATTGGCCGATATGGTTGATCAACAAACTGGCCGCGCGCTCCTCAACCCGCGCCAAGGTGGACAGCGCCACCTGCTGGCCATCAGCGGCTCTGACGTAAATCTCGCGCAAGGCGGCCGGGCCAATACTGCCGGCATTCGCGCTTTCCAGCACCACGCGGTATTGGCTGGCTTGGGTGTAGATAGTGGAAATCTGCCGCTGGCCGAAGGCGTCGTACAGCGCGTTATCAATATCGGCCACACTGACGCCGAGTCGCCCGGCGAGGTCGCGGTCGATGTGGAGAAACACCTGTAAGCCGCTGTTCTGCAGGTCGCTGGCTACATCCGTGAGTTCGGGTTGCTGGCGCAGTGCGCTGACCAACTTTGGCGCCCATGTTTCCAGCAGGTCGGTATCCGGCGACTCCATGCTGAACTGGAACTGGGTGCGGCTGACCCGGTCCTCGATGGATAAATCTTGCACCGGCTGCAGGTACAAGGCGATACCGGGAATGCGCGCCAGCTGCGGGCGTAGACGCTCGATGATCTGACTGGCGCTAACGTCGCGCTCGGCCCGTGGCGTTAAGTTGATCAGTAAACGACCGCTGTTCAGCGTCGGGTTATCACCGTCCACCCCGATATAAGACGACAGGCTGGCCACGGCCGGGTCCTCCAGCAGCACCTCGGCCAGCCGCTGCTGGCGCTCACTCATGGCCTTGAAGGAAATCGACTGCGGCGCTTGCGAAATACCCTGGATCAGCCCCGTGTCCTGCACTGGGAAGAAGCCCTTGGGCACCACGAGGTACAGCAGCACCGTCAACACCAGGGTGCCAATGGCCACCAATAGCGTCAGTGGCTGATGCTTGAGTACCCAGCTCAGCCACACTCCGTAGCGGGCGATCATGGCGTCGATCACCGCGCCCGCAGCACGGTAGAAGCGCCCTTCTTCTGCGGGCTTTTGCACGGTGAGCAAGCGCGCGCACATCATCGGCGTCAGTGTCAGCGACACCACCAGGGAAATTAAGATGGCCACGGCCAGGGTGATGGCGAACTCGCGGAACAGCCGCCCGACCACATCGGCCATAAACAGCAGCGGAATTAGCACGGCGATCAGCGAGATGGTCAGTGAAACCAAGGTAAAACCAATCTGCCGAGCGCCTTTAAGTGCAGCGTTGAGTGGTGTTTCGCCCTCTTCCAGATGGCGTGCGATGTTTTCCAGCATGACGATGGCATCGTCGACCACAAAGCCGGTGGCAATGGTCAGCGCCATCAACGTCAGGTTGTTGATGGTGAAGCCGGCTAGATACATCACGCCAAACGTGCCAACCAAGGACAGCGGCACAACGATAGAGGGAATCAGGGTCGCCGAGAGTTTGCGCAGAAACACAAAGGTCACCAGCACCACCAGCGCGATGGCCAGCAGCAGCTCATGTTGCACGCCCTTGACTGCCGCGCGGATGGTTTCGGTGCGGTCAGTCAGCACGCTGACCTCGACGCTGGCCGGCAACCCTTGGGTGAGGCTGGGCAGCAACGCCTGAATACGCTCGACCACCTCAATGACGTTGGCACCGGGTTGGCGTTGCACATTAATCAGCACCGCCTCGCTGCGGTTAGCCCAAGCGGCCAGGCGCTGGTTTTCCGCGCCGTCGACAATAGTGGCGACATCTTTCAGGCGCAGCGCTGCGCCATCCTTATAGCCGAGGATCAGTTCGCGGTATTCATCTGCGGATTTCAGCTGGTCGTTTGCATCCAGTTGCGACACCCGGGTCGGGCCGTCGAAATTACCTTTAGGCTGGTTAACGTTGCTGGCGGTGATCAGCGTGCGCACATCACTGAGGTTAAGGCCGTAAGACGCCAGCAATTGCGGGTTGACCCGCACGCGTATCGCCGGGCGCTGCCCACCGGCCAAGGTCACCAGACCGACACCACTGGTTTGCGCGAGTTTTTGCGCCAGGCGGGTGTCGACCAAGTCAAACACCTGCGGCAGCGGCATGGTTTTCGAGCTGATGGCCAAGGTCATTACCGGGGTGTCAGCCGGGTTGACTTTGTTGTACACCGGTGGCGCCGGCAGATCGTTGGGCAGCAAGTTGCTGGCGCCATTGATCGCCGCCTGCACTTCTTGCTCAGCGACACCCAGTTGCACGTCTAGGTTAAAGCGCAAGGTGATCACCGACGCGCCGCCTGAGCTGGCCGAGGACATTTGCTTAAGGCCGGCCATTTGCCCGAACTGGCGCTCCAGCGGCGCAGTGACCGCGCTGGTCATCACATCTGGGCTGGCACCTGGGTAAAGGGTCATCACCCGGATAGTCGGGTAATCCACTTCCGGCAACGCCGATACCGGCAACAGCCGATAGGCGAGCACGCCGCTGAGGAAGATCGCCAGCATGATCAGCGTGGTGGCGACCGGGCGCAGGATAAATACACGGGAAACGTTCATTCGGCGTGCGGCACTGCTGAGCGCTCAGGCGCGGCTGGCTGTGCTTGAGTGGCAGCCGGCTGGTCGCTGACCACCTCGACCTGATTGCCCGAGCGCAACCGATCGGTGCCTTCCAACACCACGCGGTCGCCCGCTTTAAGCCCCTGCTCAACCACGCTGACCTGGCCGTCGCTAGGGCCGATGCTGATGGGCGTCAGCTGCACCTTGTCTTCTGCGTCTACCACATAGGCGAAGGTGCCACCCGCGCCAAACTGCAGCGCGGCGGCCGGCATTAGCGTGACGTTCTGCAGGGTTTGCACGCGCAGGCGCACGTTGACGAATTGGTTGGGGAAGAGCATTTCTTCGGCATTGGCAAAACGCGCCTTGAGCTTGACCGTGCCGGTGGCGGTGTCGATCAGGTTATCAATGCTTTGCAGCTGCCCTTCTGCCAATTTTAATTTTTCACTACGGTCCCAAGCCTCGACCGTTAGCGTCTGGCCTGCGCGCATTTGCTGCACCACGGCCGGTAATTCAGCTTCTGGCAGAGTAAACATCACGGAAATTGGCAGAGTCTGAGTGATCACCACCAGCGGCAATGCATCGCTCGAACTGACTAAGTTGCCGGCATCCGCCTGACGGATACCCAGGCGGCCACTAATCGCTGCACGCACCTGGGTGAAATCAAGATTAAGTCGCGCTGTGGCGACATCCGCCTGCAAGCTTTTTAGGTTGCCACGGTACTGATTGACCAACGCTTCTTGGGTATCGAGGGTTTGTTTGGCAATCGAGTCTTCGGCAAACAGGCCGCGGTAGCGCGCCAAATCTAACTCGGCGTTGCGCAGCTGCGCTTGGCGCTCTTGCAGCGCACCTTGGGCCTGCTGCAGGGCAATGTCATAGGCGCGCGGGTCGATCACCGCGAGCAGTTCGCCGGCTTTGACCTGCTGGCCATCCTTGAACAGCACCTTGACCAATTCGCCGTCCACCCGGCCGCGTACATTAACGGTGTTGTAGGCCGTGACGGTACCCAAAGCCTTGAGCTCGACCGGGAAATCACCCTGGCTAACATCCGCCACCCGCACCGGTATCGGCCCCATATCGCCAAAAGGTCCGCCGCGCATAGACGACGGCTGCGGCTTATTCGGCCAAAACCACCAGAGCAGCAGAAGCAGCAACGCGAGCAAGAGCGCGCCAATCAGCCATTGGCGGGACAGATTTCGGGAACGGACGGTGGACTGTGAATCAGGCATGGCAACGATCGCTTACGTGGGGAGCCTGAACGATATGGGCTATCAGCCGGCCTGCAAAGGCTCTTTACCGGCTATTTACCTTTCTTATGCGTTACTAAATGTCTGATCCGAATAGAAAATTGTCGGAAACAGTGCTCAACGTCGCGTAGTGACGGCCCGCAGGGTGGCCACCAGGGATGGCAGGCCATGAATAAAAACGGCCTGCAGAGCAGGCCGTAATCAACATCCGGGGGTGCTTACTTGAGCACCGCCATTGCCGCTGCGTAATTTGGCTCATCGGCGATTTCACCGACCAGCTCGCTGTGCAGCACTTTGTCATGCTCATCTAGCACCAGGACTGCACGGGCTGCCACACCGACCAGCGGGCCGCTGGCAATGGCTACGCCGTAGCTCTGCAGGAAGTCAGCACCGCGCATGGTCGACAGGTTGATGACGTTGTCCAGGCCTTCAGCACCGCAGAAGCGTGCCTGGGCGAATGGCAGGTCAGTGGAGATGCACAGCACCACGGTGTTGGCCAGTTTACTGGCACCAGCGTTGAAGGTACGCACCGAGGTGGCGCAGGTAGGCGTGTCAACGCTTGGGAAAATGTTCAGAACTTTGCGCTTGCCGGCCAAGCTGGCCAGGCTCACATCACTCAGGTCAGCGGCAACTAGGCTAAACGCCGGCGCTTGTTGACCAATCTGCGGCAGTTGACCGGTGACTTCAACCGGGGAGCCTTTAAGGGTGACTTGTGCCATGGGGACGATCCTTTCAGCAAAAATGGACAGGGGTAATACGTTAGGGCGTGAACCTACCAACTGGCAAGCCCGCGCCCTCTGATGGGCAATAGGCAGCGCTAAACAAACGTCCGGCTGGCCTAACCGCCCGAACGGTACATCAATTTTTAGCGAAATGATCCTTGGTCAGTTTGACCACGATCGGGCTCAGTAACAGCAGCGACAACAAGTTAGGAATCGCCATTAGGCCGTTGAGGGTATCCGCTACCAGCCACGCAAAGTCCAGCTGGGCAATCGCGCCGAATGGCACCGCCACCACCCATAGAATCCGGAACGGCAATATGGCTTTGGTACCCACCATGTATTCCCAGCACTTCTCGCCGAAGTAGCTCCAGCCAAGGATGGTGGTAAAGGCGAACACCACCAGAGCGATGGTCAGAATGTAACCGCCAACGCCGGGCATGGCCGACTCGAAGGCTGCCGCAGAAAGCGCTGCACCGCTGACACCGCTGGTCCATACGCCAGACGTAATAATCGCCAGGCCAGTCATTGAGCAAATGATGATGGTGTCGATAAAGGTCCCGAGCATACCGATCATCCCCGAGCGGACCGGGCTGTTCGTGGTACCGGCTGCTTGAGCAATACCGGCAGTGCCCAGGCCTGCTTCGTTGGAGAAAATACCGCGGGCCACACCAAAGCGAATCGCCGCCATCACGGCCGCACCCGCAAAACCACCCGTGGCCGCCGCTGGGCTAAAGGCGTAGGTGAAAATCATGTCAAAGGCTGCTGGAATTTCCGAGGCATTGACCACCAACACCACCATGGCGGCGATGATGTAGGCCACACACATAAACGGCACCAACGTCGCCGCCACTTTACCGATACGTTTGATGCCACCGAGGATGACCATACCGACAAAGACCATGGTCACAACACCTGTGACCCAAAGCGGCACATTGAAGGTGGTTTGCAGGGCGGCGGCCATGCTGTTGACCTGGACCATGTTGCCGATACCAAAGCCGGCAAAGCCACCAAAGATGGCGAATGCGGTGCCCAGCCACAGCCACTTTTTACCCAAGCCGTTTTTGATCGCGTACATCGGGCCGCCAACGTGCTCGCCGCGCTTGTCCTTCTCGCGGTAATGCACCGCCAGCACCACTTCGCAGTACTTGGTGGCCATACCGACCAGCGCGGTGCACCACATCCAGAACAAGGCGCCCGGACCGCCAAGAAAAATCGCGGTGGCCACGCCGGCAATGTTGCCAGTACCCACGGTAGCAGCCAGGCAGGTCATCAACGCCTGGAACGGGCTGATTTCGCCGCTCTCCGCATCGCCCTTCTTGCGGCCCTGCCACATCAACTTAAAGCCTGCGCCGATCTTGGTCAGCGGCATAAACTTCAAGCGCAACATGAGGAACAGGCCGGTACCGAGAATCAGCACCAGCATGGGTGGACCCCAGACAATGCCATTAAGCTGATTAACCAGGGTGTTGAGGAATTCCATGTTCATTTCCTTATTTTTGTAGTGAACGCGAGGGAGGTAGCCTTCGCTTGTCCGAATGCCGGGTAGGCCTTGCTTTGCACCAGTAGCGAGCCGGATCGGCAGGCTGGCAAACAGCAGATCGGGTGCTGTCCGCTAGCACAACGACTGCCCGAATATCGGCAACAGTCAGTATATGAAGACTGTCATAGGGGTTTTCACTGTTTAGATTTAAACGCTTAGCTATTTTAAGCGTATCGCGCAATTTAACCGCGATTTAACTTGAATAATCCAGCTTTTAGCCGCATAAAACCGGCTTAAAAGTCACGCCGATAGAACAGATCCAGGGAACTGGCCAAGCCGCTGGCAGCCTCAAGGTAGAGCTTGCGGCTCAGCTCATAGCGCAAGGCAATGGTGTTAGCCGGCTCGAACACACCCACGCCGTAACGCAGGCTCAGGCGCTCGGACAGGTTGCCGCTGGCCACCACGCGGGTGGTGACACCGCTGCCTTGGGTGTCCAGTTGAAAGTCACCGATGCCCAAGCCCTGAGCTAAGTTGCTAATCAGCGGCGCACTGCCCGCCATGCCCAAAGCCAGAGCGGCTTGAGCAAACACGCTGTTATCACCACCGCCCTGCCCCAACGGCCGCCCCATCACCAAGTAGGACAGCGCCTGCTCTTGGCTCATGGCCGGTTCGGAAAATACCGTGCTGGTGGGTTGCGCCGCATTGCCGTTTAGGCGCAGGCCAGCGGTAACATCATTGACCTGACGCACCGCTTCGATATCCACAAACGGCTGGTCGATAGGCCCGGCGAACAGCAGGCGCGCACGCCGTAGGGTCAAGCGCTGGCCATAGGCACGAAAGCGCCCTTTGTTGAGGTTCAACTCGCCTCGCGTGTCGAGGTCATTGCCGATATGCACGCGGCCTTGTAGCTCGGCATTTAAACCAAAACCGCTGAAGGTCAGGCGCTCCTGGCCCACCTCGACATCAATGTCCATGGCAATCGCCGTGGCCGGCTGCTGCGCACTTTCGAGGCCCACCACCCGTGCATCGCTGGAAATTTGCACCGTCGACGCTGGCAGCTCGCGAACGGTAATTGCTCCACTGGGGATCAGCAGCTTACCGGCTACTGACAACTGCTGATCACGCAGGCGCAGGCGTAAATCAGGCTCAACCTCCAGTGCGGCATAGGGCTCAACCGTGACGGGCAAACGGCTGCCACGCAGCTGCACGTCGGCCTGCAGGCCATCGGCCCAGTTCAACTCGCCATTCAAACTGCCTTGGCCCTGTTCGCCGCTGCGCCAATCGCCTTCCAGCACCAGCCGCTCACCCATAACCTGCGCCTGCAGTTGTAGCTGCTCGATGTTCATCGGCAGCTCGCCACCGGCTATTTCAGCGTTTATTACCCCTAATGTGCCGTTAATCTGCGGCGCCAACAGCCCACCAGAAAGGCTACCCGCGCCATTCAATTGCCCAGCGATGCGCTCCACCATCGGCACAAATGGCCGGACCAGCGCTAAGTCCAGACCATTTAAGCGAAAGCTGCCGGACAACGGTTTGCTGGCCGGGCGCGGATCAAGCTGAGCCTGCACGGCTAACTCGCCAATGGCCGGGCCACGCAATTGCAGCGCAGCATCGATGCGCTGTGGGCGTATCTGCGTGCTCAAGCGCAGGCTGTCATAAGCAAAATCCAACCACTGTTGTTGATCGCGAATACGCCATACGCCGCTGCCGGCATCCAATTCAAGGCTGCCACTGGGGCCGCTGGGCGGCAGGTCTACCTGCAGTTTGCCGTTGAGTTGGCCCTGCCATTGGAAGTCCTTGGGCCACCACTGCGCCAGGCTGTCCATGGGTAAGTTACTCAGCTGGTAGTTCAGCTTGAGGTGCGGCAATAGACGCTGCTCCGTGCCACATAGGCTGGCTGAGCCTGAACGCCAGCAATGTGCGCCCACGCTGAGCTGCCCGCTGACCAAGTGCAGCAACGATGCCGGCTGTTGCAGTTGCCAGTCTTGACCGCCACTTTGCACCTCGCCACGGCTGAGACTGCCGCGCCAGTTGCCCTTGTCCAATGTCCCGGCCACGACCAGCTGGCTATTGAGCAAGGGACCTTGCAGTTGCAGTTCTCCGCGCTGTTGTTTTTGATCACCGCTCAGGGTGGCGGTCAGCCGACCCAGCTCGGTGTCACCGAGCTGAATACCTTGTGCATCGAGCTTTACGCGCCCGCGTTGAGCGTTGTTGAGGCTGGCGTCGAGCGTGAGCTGTTGTAAGCGCTGGGTTTTATACGCCAAGCGCTGCCCTTGCATGTGCAACTGGCCCTGGGGCGCGTGCAGCTTGCCAGCCAGGTCAAGATGGCCGTTGAGCTGGCCTTGCAGGCCCGGCCAGAGCTGACCCAAGCGTGGCATCGCCAGCAGCAACCGGCCGCTCAACCCTTGGCGCAAGGCGGCCTTGCCGCTGATGCGGTTATCGCCGAGGCGGATATCCAGCGCACTCAGCTCGCCCTGCTCCAGGCCACCGGTAAATTGCGCCAGTAACTTAGCGGGTTGGCCGCGCAAGCGGCCGCTAAGATCAATGTCGGCATTGAGGCTCAGCTGTTGGTTGCTGAAGCTGCCGGAACTGTTCAATGGCCCGGCCAATTCGCCGGGCAGCTCGGCCAACCAGTAAGAAGGGTCAAGCTGACTCAGTTGCAGGCGCACATCCCAGCTCAGCGGCTCGGCAAAGCCCAGGCTGACCTGGCCTTCAGCACGACCTTGGCCGGCTTGCACACGTAACTCGGGTAAATACAGTTTTTGCAGGTCGCCGCTCAGCGGGCTTTGCAGGCTAAAAGCCCCAGCTGGGCCGTCCAGTTCGGCGGCAAAATACCCAAGGTAATTGCCCTCTGAATACGCCAACTCACCCGTGAGCGCATGCAGGGCCACAGGCAGAGGCTCTGCCAGTGGATAGAGGCGCTGCCAAGGAAAAGCCTGCCAGTTGACCCGGCTTTCTAGGCTCAAGCCTTGTTGCCAGTTCAGCGCGCCACTGAGCTGCACCTGCTGCTCGGGGCTAGCGGTCAGGCTCAGGTTGCTGATTACTGCGCTATCAGCCTTAAGTAGCCCAGCCAGCGCCAAGGCTACCGGCCCCTCGCTTGCCGGCAGGCTGGCCGTGCCGATAACGTGATAACCGGCCTGCAGATCGCCCTCGGCATTCAGCTCAACCTGTTCAAGATTGAGGCTTTCAGGCCACTCCGCGCGGGCTTTGAACGTAGCAACCTGCACGCGCACCTGTGCGGGCATGTGCTCAGCCAAGGGCTGCAGCCAGCCGCTTAGGTTACCCTGCAGGTAACCGCTGCTGCTGGCTGTGACGTTCACCCGCTCGCGCAAGTCGCCCTCAAGGTGCACTGTCACGGGCCACGCTTGCTGCTGCGCCGGCAATTGCAGCTGGCCACTGAGCTGCAGCGGCCAGTTGCCACTGGTTTGCAGGTGGCCAGCCAACTGCAAATCCAGGTCAGCAGCACTCAGGCTGAGGCTATCGAGCTGAATGCCTTGGGCCGTCCAACGAGCAGCCAGTTGCAGGCCACGCAGTTGTTCAACGCCATTCAGCTGCAGGCTGTCGATCTGCACATCACCTAATTGCAGCGCCAGCGGCAGGCTGAAATCCGGCAGGCTAAACGGTTGCTTGTTGGGCTGCTCGCGTGCCGGCAATGACACACTGATTAGCCCACTGTGCAACTGCTCGATACACAGGGTCAGGCGCAGTAGGCAGACAGGCGACCACTGCAAACGAGGGGCTAGCACCTCAACGCGGCTATCACCCTGCTGCCAGCGCAGTTGCTGCGCGCGCCAACTGCCACCCAGGCGCCCAGTGAAACCCTCTACCTGCAACCCCGGTAGCTGCGCCAACAACCAGCGGCTGCCGCTTTGCGTACCCAGCAACACGCTTAGGCCCAGCACAAGTACCAGCAACAGAGCCAGCCCGGCGAATAGCGAGTGGCGCAGCCAGCGCTTCACAGCTCCGGCCCCATGGAGAAATGCACGCGGACACCGCCTTGATCATCCAGCGGGTGCGCCAAATCGAGGCGCAGCGGGCCCAGTGGCGAGACCCAGCGTATGCCAACGCCCACGGCGCTTTTCAGCGACGGGATTTGCAGGGAGTCGAAGGTATTGCCTTGATCAACAAAACTCGCCAACCGCCAGCGCTCGGTCAGGCTGTATTGGTATTCCAGGCTGGTGCTGAACAGGTAACGACCACCGACCTTGTCCCCCTCGTCATTTTCTGGTGACAGACTCTGGTAGTCATATCCGCGCACGCTTTGGTCGCCGCCCGCAAAGAAGCGCAGCGACGGCGGTACTTGGGCAAAGCCATCGGACTCGGTGCCGCCTAGCTGTACCCGGCCCAGCAATCGATGGCGTTTAAACACGGTGGTCAGGCCTTTGAGCTGAATATTGCCGTGCAGCACATTGGCATCCGACAACAGCCCATTAGCCGCCCCGGCCAGATCGAACTGCAGACGGTAGCCATGGTTGGGGTCGATCTGATTATCACTGCCCAGATAGGAATAGCTGATTCCCGGCATCAGCAGCGTGCTGGTGCCGGCGTCATCGCCCAGGTCGTATTGTTCGTGTCGCCACTTCAGCGACACGACTCGCTGCCAGCCATTGTCCAATTGGCGGTGCCATTCCGGCCCGAAGGTCAGTAAACGGCTTTTGCTGTCGGTATCGGCCAACTCCTCGGCCTGGTAACCGCCGGCGACCCTGAGTTTATCGGTCAGCGGCGGATCAAGCGGGACGTCGTACCACAGGCCGACATTTTGCCGGGGGGCCGACAGCTCGACTTCCGCGCCATAACTGTGACCCTGTGGATTGGCCCAATGCCGCGTCCAGTTCGCTCGCCCACGGGGCCCAACATCAGTGGAAAACCCCAAGCCCAAGCCCATGCTGCGTGGCTTACGCGCCTGTAATTGGACTTGCACCGGGATCTGCTCGGCCGCTGCGCTGCTGGGGTTGGCGTCCACCTGCACCGACTCAAAATAGCCACTGGAACGCAGCGCCTGATACAGCTCAGCGATCAGCACCGAGTCATAAGGTGTATCGGCTGGGAACGGCACCATGCGCTGCAGCAGCTGTTCATCAAAGGGTGAGTCCCCCAGAAAATGCACAGCCCCCAGTTGATAGCGTGGACCGCTGAGATAAATCAGCTCGATGTCTGCGACCCCATTATCCGGGTCGATCGTCAGACGCTGCTGGCTAAAACGCCCTGCGAAAAAGCCATAACGTGAAGCCTGGTTCTGGATGTCTCGCTTAGCAGCGTCGTAACGACCGTGATTGAGCTGGACGCCCCTACGCAGCTGTGGATCATTCGGGAGGCGAAAATCACGCAGTTGCGCCGCCGGACCTTCAATACGCACCACCACATCACGCAAGCGCACCGGCTCACCAGGCTGGATGCGCAGGGTCAGACGCGGCGTTGCGCCCTCACTGACCTCTGCTGTGATCTGCGCTTGGTAGTAGCCCAGCGCCTGGCTGGCTTTCTCGGCCTGGTTCTCGGCCACCCGGCGAAAACGCTGAAGGGCTTCAGCATCGCGCTCGCCTAGGCTGCCGATATAACCTTCGATATTGCGTTTGAGTGCGCTATTAGCCGGCTCAATACGTACGCGCAGCTCTGCCTCGGCCAAGGCCGCAGCACTCAGCAGTAAGACAAGCAGACCGGTAACAAGGTTGGGTAACACAGGCATGGGGCGATGCTAGCACGGACGCTGGGCCGGTTTAGAGCCTCCGCGCAGGGAATTAGTTGCGACTCGATAGGGCTTGGCCTATCGAGTCTTGAGGCTTAAGCGCTGGCTTTGACCGCTATTTGCGGGCTGGCATGGAAGAACACGTGCTCGATTATAGGGCCGATGGCCACTGTGCCGACCTCCTCATAACCCTGGCGTTTGTAGAAGTCCAAGTAATGCGCATTACCCGTGTCGAGCACCACGCCTTGGGAGTGGGCATCTTCTGCGCACCAGTTATGCAGGGCTTCCAGCAACTGCTCACCCAAACGCTGCCCCTGATACTCCGGGTGCACACCGAGTAATGGCAACACGTGATACTGCCCAGGCGGCAGGCAGGCGATTACCGCATCGTGGTATTCCAGATAGCGCTTGGTGCAACCGAACCCCGTAGTCAACAGCATGCGCATGCGCCAGCTCCAGCTCTCGGTGATGTCCATGCGGCGCTGCGGCGGCGCGATCAGCGCCATGCCGATCAGACGGTCATCAATCAACAAGCCAATGGCGGGCAGGTCCTCGGCAAAATGTTGCTGCACCAACTCACGCACAGTGGCGCGCACACGTTGGTCATAGCCGGGCCGCTCAGCTTCAAACAGGTAGGCGAACGTGGGGTCGTGGCGGTAGGCGTGATACAGCAGCGAGCGCGCTTCGCGATCGTAACCGCTGTCGAGCATGCGAACTTCGGCGAGAGTATTGGGCATATGTTTGACCTCTGTCGTTCTTGATTTATGGGCCTGTGGCTACGGTAACACCGCGCCCCACTGACCGCCACAGACTGGCCGCTTGCGCCTGCAATGGGCTAGCATCGGCGCTTTCCAGCGTCTTATTGAGAACTGCCGCCCATGAAGATCGTCTCCTTCAATATCAATGGATTGCGTGCGCGCCCGCATCAACTGGCAGCACTCATCGACAAGCATCAGCCGGATGTCATTGGCCTGCAAGAAACCAAGGTGGCGGATGAGCAGTTCCCCGCAGAGCACATCCGCGAGCTGGGATACCACGTGCACTATCATGGCCAGAAAGGTCATTACGGCGTCGCCCTGCTCTCACGCGAAGCCCCCTTAAGCCTGCACAAGGGCTTTAGCGGTGATGCTGATGACGCTCAGCGGCGCTTTATTTACGGCACATTTGCTGACGCCCAAGGCAACCCCATTACCGTGATGAATGGCTATTTCCCGCAAGGTGAAAGCCGCGACCATCCGACCAAGTTCCCGGCCAAGCAACGCTTTTACGCCGACTTGCAAAACCTGCTGCTGGATCAGTTCAGCCCCGAGCAAGCGTTGGTGGTGATGGGCGATATCAATATCTCGCCGGAAGATATCGACATCGGTATCGGTGAACCGAACCGACTGCGCTGGTTAAAAAGCGGTAAGTGCAGCTTCCTGCCGGAAGAGCGTGAATGGCTGGCCACGCTGAAGAACTGGGGGCTGGTCGACAGCTTCCGCCATCTCAACCCTCAGGTGAGTGACCGTTTCAGCTGGTTTGACTACCGCAGTCGCGGTTTCGAAGACGAGCCTAAGCGTGGCCTACGCATCGATGTGATTCTCGCCTCCCAAGCACTGCAGGCACGGATCGAAGATGCCGGTGTCGACTACGATCTGCGCGGCATGGAAAAACCATCAGACCATGCGCCAATCTGGCTACAACTCGGCGAATAAGCCTGTAATAGAGGCATCATTCGGGTAAGTGGCTGTCATATTGCAGTCACCTATTTGTCTTATCGTCGTGGCACTTTCACTCACCCCCATAAGGTGTTTGCCGCATGCCACGCAGCCACTCTGCTTCAGATCGTGATACTTGGGCCCGCACCATCAGCTTTTTGCTGCTCGCCTCCATCTGCTACGCCCTGCCCTGGTCGGTTTTCGCGGCCCTGCCCGCCGCAACCGATAACAGCAGCGTACTGCGCATCCAAGGCTCCAACACCATTGGCGCTAAGTTAGGCCCAGCGTTGGTTGAAGGGCTGTTCGAAGAACAAGGCCTAACGGCCATTCGTACTGAGGCCGGGGCAGTCGAAAACGAGCAACGGGTTATCGGTAAGACCGCTGATGGCCGCCGCGTAAGCATTGATGTATTCGCCCACGGCTCAGGCACTGGGTTCACTTCATTGGTCGATGGCAGCGCTGAACTGGCCGCCTCATCTCGGCCGATTAAGGACAGCGAGACCAACAGCCTGCAAGCGCTGGGTGACATGAGAAGCCCTGCGGCCGAGCAAATTATCGCGCTTGATGGCTTGGCCATCATCCTGCACCCAGATAACCCCATCTCCGCCCTCAATACTGCACAAGTGGCGCAGGTGTTTGCCGGTGAGTTCACCGACTGGGAGCAGCTGGGCGCGCGCCCTGGCGTCATCAACCTGTATGCCCGTGATGATCAATCTGGCACCTACGACACCTTCAAAGAGCTGGTACTCAGTGCCAACGGTAAAACCTTGGCCACCACTGCCAAGCGCTTTGAGTCCAGCGATAAGCTCTCTGATGCTGTAAGTCAGGACCGCAATGGCATCGGTTTTATCGGCTTGCCCTATATTCGCCAAGCCAAGGCTGTGGCCATCGCGGCCGGCGATTCGCAACCCATGCTGCCAAGCCTGACCCTGATTGCCACCGAGGACTACCCGCTGTCACGGCGCTTATTTCTGTACAACCCGCCGCAGTCGAGCAACCCATGGGCTCGCGCGCTGCTGCAGTTCGCCCACAGCCCGCGCGGCCAGGCGATTGTTGAGCAGAGTGGATTTATCGCGCAGACCGTTAAGGCGGTGAAAATTCCACCCCAGGCGACGATGCCGGCTGACTACCAAGCTCTGGCGCAAAACGCGCAACGCTTGTCGGTAAACTTCCGCTTTCAGGAAGGCAGCGCCAGCCTTGATAACAAAGCCCGGCACGACCTCAACCGGCTAATGAGCTACTTACGCGAGCAAAATAAGCTCAAGGGTGATGTGGTGCTAGTCGGCTTCGGGGATGCTAAGCCCGACCCGGCCCGCGCAGAATTGTTATCCAAGCTGCGCGCCATGGCTGTGCGTCGTGAGTTGAATCAAGGTGGCGTGACCTTCCGCGGCATCATCGGCCTTGGCGATGAGCTACCTGTTGCCATCAACAGCACCCAAGACGGTCGGATCAAGAATCGCCGCGTGGAGGTTTGGATCTACTGATACACAAGCTACCAATTCAACCTGAGCGTGCTTGACGCCAGGTCCTGCTGTCTGTGAGCCTACCTGCTGATGCCGCAGTTACTGAGTTGCTTGTTAACTTGGACAGGCATTTGAGGTGATGCAATGGATACGCTAATAACCCTTCTCACTGCTCCGCTGTTCGGCACCCCCGCCTGGTTTTGGCTGACATTTTTGCTGATCGTTATCGGGTTGTTGGTGCTCGACCTTGGTGTGCTGCACCGCGATAAACATGAAATCGAGATGCGTGAAAGCCTCCTGCTATACAGCGGCTACTTCAGCGTGGGGGTCGCCTTTGGCGGCTGGATTTGGTGGCAACTCGGGGCGACTAAAGCACTGGAGTTTTACACCGGCTTTTTGATTGAACAGTCACTGTCGATGGATAACGTGTTTGTGATGGCCGCGATCCTCAACTTTTTCGCCATCCCCAGGCGCTATCAGCACCGCGTATTGTTCTGGGGCATCGTGGGGGTGATTGTGCTGCGCGCCTTGATGATCGGGCTGGGTGCGGCGCTGGTGAATAACGTTGCCTGGGTGCTATATGTATTCGGTGTATTTTTGCTCATTAGCGGCGCGCGTATGCTGACCACGCAGGCACAACAACACCCGGACTTAAGCGAAAACCGCGTGCTGTTGTTTTTTAAGCGCCATGTAAGAATCACAAATAATACCGACCATGGGCGCTTCTTGATCCGGCAGGATGATCAAACACTTGGCAAGAGCCTGCTGTATGCCACCCCGCTGCTGCTTGCGTTGATGCTGATTGAGCTTGCTGATCTGGTGTTCGCCATGGACAGCGTGCCGGCGGTTCTGGCCATCTCCCAAGACCCTTTTATCGTTTACACCTCGAACATCTTGGCCGTTCTCGGTCTACGCGCGCTGTACTTTGCCTTGGCAGCCCTGATGCACCGTTTTATCTACCTGAAATACGCCTTGGCATGGGTGCTGATGTTTATCGGTGGCAAAATCTTGCTGCATGATCTGGTCGACGTGCCAGCCTTGCTTTCACTGGGCGTAACAGTCGGTCTGCTCGTCGGTGGCGTATTGTTATCACTGCGTAAAACCCGCGCACCTGAGGCAGAGAATCGAATCGCTTGAATACTCCCGCCATCACCATTGAAGCGCTGCTGCAGCGCGATCAACTGCACTGGCAAGTGCGCATGGGCCGCCGCTGCCTAACCTTTAATGATGAAAAAACCGCGCGCGCGTTTGCCGCGCAACTGCACATGCGCCTGCTCTGGTTACAACACAGCAGCCACCCACAGGACCGAGCAGCCCCGCCTGATAACGCGCACTGAGCCCAATACGCACAAGGCCCGCAATTTGCGGGCCTTGTGTTTTGCCATTCTGAAACGCCTTAACGGCTGGCTTTCATCATGTCTTTGGACACGTACTTGCCAATCTCGAACTTACCAATAGCGGCGCGGTGCACTTCGTCCGGACCATCAGCCAGGCGCAGCGTGCGCTGCATGGCGTACCAGTAAGCCAACGGGAAGTCGTTGGAGACGCCTGCGCCGCCGTGAATTTGGATCGCCCGGTCGATCACTTTAAGCGCCACGTTAGGTGCGACCACTTTGATCTGGGCAATTTCACTGGCAGCAATCTTATTGCCGACGGTGTCCATCATGTACGCCGCGTTAAGGGTCAACAGGCGCGCCATGTTGATCTCCATCCGCGAGTCGGCGATCAGGTCGATGTTGCCGCCCAGACGCGCTAACGGCTTGCCGAATGCTGTGCGGCTGATAGCACGCTCACACATTAGCTTCAGCGCGCGCTCGGCCATACCGATGGAGCGCATGCAATGGTGAATCCGGCCTGGGCCAAGGCGACCCTGAGCAATTTCAAAACCACGGCCCTCGCCCAGCAACACGCTATCGTAGGGCACGCGCACGTTCTCAAACAGCACTTCGGCGTGACCATGGGGGGCGTCGTCATAACCAAATACCGGCAACGGGCGCACCACTTTCACCCCTGGGGTGTCCATCGGCACCAGAATCATCGAATGCTGGGCATGGCGGGGACCGTCTGGGTTGGTCAGGCCCATAAAAATCATAATCTTGCAGCGTGGATCGCAAGCACCCGATGTCCACCATTTAGTGCCATTGATGACCCATTCGTCACCGTCGCGCACGGCGCTGGCTTGCATATTGGTGGCATCGCTCGACGCAACACCCGGCTCGGTCATGGCGAAGGCAGAACGGATCGTGCCGTCCAATAACGGCTTGAGCCACTTTTCCTTCTGCGCTTCGTTGGCGTAGCGCACCAACACTTCCATGTTACCGGTGTCGGGCGCGGCGCAGTTGAAGGGCTCGGCACCGATCAGGGAGCTGCCCATAATTTCCGCCAGCGGCGCGTATTCGCTGTTAGTCAGACCGGCGCCCAATTTCGACTCCGGCAAAAACAGGTTCCACAGACCTTCAGCCTTCGCTTTGGTTTTCAGCTCTTCCATGATTGCAGTGGGCTGCCAGCGATCGCCTTGGTTGACCTGTTGTTCAAACACGGCTTCGGCGGGATAGACATGGCTCTCCATAAACGCGCTGACGCGTTCACGCAGTTGCTGAACCTTGGGGGAGTAGGCGAAATCCATGGGGGGCTACCTTCTGACTTCTGACGCTGATTTTAGGGAACTCGATGACGTGAAATGATGCTAGAGCAGGGCTTAGGATTTATCTAATCTATTCTCACCGTGTATAAACATTCATCACCGATATATGATCCAGTGATTCCGACAACCTGCCGAGTGAGCGTGTAATGAATCTGAACAAGGTCGACCTCAACCTCTTTGTCGTTTTCGATGCTATTTACACCGAAGCGAATCTAACCCGCGCCGGGCAGATTGTCGGCATTACCCAACCGGCAGTCTCAAATGCGCTGGCGCGCCTGCGCGAAACCTTTAATGACCCGCTGTTTGTCCGCACTGCTCAAGGCATGGTGCCGACTCCGATGGCGCAGAACATCATCGGCCCGGTGCGCAATGCCCTGCAGCAACTGCGTATCTCGGTGCAAGAAAGCCGCATTTTCAACCCGCTGCAGGCCAATAAAACCTTCCGCATCAGCATGACTGACCTCACCGAGGCGATCATCTTGCCGCCGCTGTTCCAGCGTCTGCGCCGAATGGCGCCCAATGTGAATATCGAAAGCATGCTGGCCCGACGCCGCGAAACCACCAAAGAACTGGCTGCTGGCCGCTTGGACTTTGCCGTCGATGCACCGCTCAACACCGACCCGCAGGTGCGCCATGTGCGCTTGATGGAGGACCGATACGTCTGCGCCATGCGCCGCGGTCACCCGATGGCTAAGGAAAAAATCAGCCTCGAGGACTATATGGGCATGACCCACATCCATATTTCCAGTCGCCGCAGCGGCCTCGGTCACGTCGACTTAGCGCTGGGCCGCATGGGCATGCAGCGTAAAATCGCCCTGCGCTCGCAGCATTACCTGATGGCCACCACGGTACTGCAAAACACCGACATGGTGATGACCGTCCCAGAACGCTTCGCCCGGCGCAATGATCTGCACTTTGTCGATCTGCCTATTAAAGACATGACGCCATTAGAAACCCACATCTATTGGCACGAAAGCACCGACCAAGACCCCGCTAACCGGTGGATGCGTGAGCAAATCATTGAGATAGCCCAGCAAGCCTTGGCTCAGGAAGCTAAAGCAGTAAAAGCATTAACTTGACCTGTTAAGTTATTGATAGTTAATTCAATTAACCCCTCTCTGGCTCTCATAATCGCCTGCCGACGCTACCGTGCAGGCGTTCACACTGACGACTCTATCTGCTCCTTGTGCGCACCGCTGTTGACTTGACAGGCGCTTGTCGCACCTTTACGTTAACGTAAAGGTCAATCACGAGCCTATTTATGGTCATCTCCACCTACTCCATTTCCGATCTGGCCCGCGAACTGGATATCACCACCCGCGCCATTCGTTTTTACGAAGAACAACAGATGCTCAGCCCTGAACGGCGAGGGCAAGAGCGTATTTATACGGCCAAAGACAAGGTCACCTTAAAACTGATCCTGCGCGGCAAACGCATTGGTTTTTCCTTGGCTGAGTGCAAAGAACTGATTGAGCTGTACGACCCGGTACACGGCAATCGTAAGCAGTTGCATACCTTTATGAGCAAGATCGCCGAACGACGCGTGCAGCTTGAACAACAGCTTCTAGACATCCAACAGATGCAGTTAGAGCTGGACACCGCGCAGGAACGCTGCGTTGCTGCGCTGGCTGAAACCGATAAAAAACAATTGATTACCTCCTAAACCTAAGAATAAATATCACAGGTGGAACCATGAGCTATCCGTCCCTGAACTTCGCCCTTGGCGACACCCTCGACATGCTGCGCGAACAGACACAAGCCTTTGTCGCTGCGGAACTGGCACCGCGCGCCGCCGCCATCGACAGCGAAAACCAGTTCCCTGCCGATATGTGGAAGAAGTTGGGTGACATGGGCCTGCTCGGTATCACCGTCGATGAAGAATACGGCGGCTCTGGGCTTGGCTACTTGGCCCACGTGATTGCCATGGAAGAAGTCAGCCGTGGCTCAGCGTCGGTGGCCCTCTCCTACGGCGCGCATTCAAACCTGTGTGTCAATCAGATCAAACGCAACGGCACGACCGAGCAAAAAGCCAAGTACCTGCCCAAGCTGGTCAGCGGTGAGCACATTGGCGCACTGGCTATGAGCGAGCCAAATGCCGGCTCCGATGTGGTGTCGATGAAGCTGCGCGCCGACAAACACGGCGACCGTTACGTGCTTAACGGCAGCAAGACTTGGATCACTAACGGGCCGGACGCTAACACCTACGTGATCTACGCCAAAACCGATCTGGACAAAGGCGCACATGGCATTAGCGCCTTTATTGTCGAGCGCGACTGGAAGGGTTTTAGCCGTGGCAATAAGTTCGACAAGCTCGGCATGCGCGGCTCCAACACCTGCGAGCTATTTTTCGACAACGTCGAAGTGCCGGAAGAAAACATCCTCGGCCAGCTCAACGGCGGCGTGCGCGTGCTGATGAGCGGCCTCGATTACGAGCGTGTGGTGCTCTCCGGTGGCCCAACCGGGATCATGCAGGCGTGTATGGATGTGATCGTGCCGTACATCCACGAGCGCAAGCAGTTTGGCCAGAGCATCGGCGAGTTTCAGCTGATCCAAGGCAAAGTCGCCGATATGTACACCCAGCTCAACGCCAGCCGCGCTTACCTCTATGCAGTCGCCCAGGCCTGCGACCGTGGCGAAACCACGCGCAAAGACGCTGCGGGGGTGATTCTGTACACCGCCGAACGCGCCACACAAATGGCCCTAGATGCGATCCAGATTCTCGGCGGCAATGGCTATACCAACGACTACCCCACCGGCCGCTTGCTGCGCGACGCCAAGCTCTACGAGATCGGCGCCGGCACCAGCGAAATCCGCCGCATGCTGATCGGCCGTGAGCTGTTCAACGAAACCAAATAAGCCAGAGCCGCTAAAACCGTAGCCCGGATAAGCCTTGGCGCAATCCGGGGGCGATCAGTGCGGCACACAGCTCCCGGATTTGATCCGGGCTTCTTCGGAGCGAGCCAGATGGCCATCCTGCACACCCAGATCAACACCCGTTCGCCGGAGTTCGCCGCCAATAGTGCGGCGATGCTTGCCCAGGTAAACGACCTGCGCGCCCTACTCGCCCGCGTTCACGAAGGCGGCGGCGTCAAGGCGCAGGAGCGGCATACTTCCCGTGGCAAGTTGCTGCCGCGTGAACGAATCAACCGCCTGCTGGATGCCGGCTCACCCTTCCTCGAAATCGGCCAGTTGGCTGCCTACGAGGTCTACGGTGAAGATGTACCGGCGGCGGGTGTGGTGGCCGGTATCGGCCGGATCGAAGGTGTGGAATGCATGATTGTCGCCAACGACGCCACGGTAAAAGGCGGCAGTTACTACCCGCTGACGGTGAAAAAACACCTGCGGGCGCAAACCATCGCCCAGCAAAACCGCTTGCCGTGCATTTATTTGGTGGATTCGGGTGGTGCCAACCTGCCCCGTCAGGATGAAGTATTCCCGGATCGCGAACACTTTGGCCGGATCTTCTTCAACCAAGCCAATATGAGCGCCATGGGCATCCCACAAATCGCTGTGGTCATGGGCTCTTGTACCGCAGGCGGCGCGTATGTGCCGGCCATGGCCGATGAAGCGATTATGGTGCGCAACCAAGCCACCATCTTCCTCGCGGGTCCGCCATTGGTAAAAGCGGCCACGGGGGAAGTGGTCAGCGCCGAAGAGCTGGGCGGCGCCGATGTGCACTGCAAAGTCAGTGGTGTAGCTGACCATTACGCTGAGAGTGACGAGCACGCACTGGCTCTGGCGCGGCGTTGCATCAGCAATTTGAACTGGCGCAAGCTTGGTGTACTGAATAACCGCGCGCCGATCAATCCGCTGTACAGCAGCGAGGAGCTGTACGGAGTGATCCCCGCGGACGCCAAGCAGCCATTCGACGTGCGTGAGGTGATCGCCCGCACCATCGATGGCAGCGTATTCGATGAATTCAAAGCGCTGTTTGGCGCCACTTTGGTCTGCGGCTTTGCGCATATCCATGGCTATCCTGTGGCGATCCTCGCCAATAACGGGATTTTATTCGCTGAATCGGCGCAAAAAGGTGCGCATTTTATCGAACTCGCCTGCCAGCGCGGCATCCCGCTGCTGTTTTTGCAGAACATCACCGGTTTTATGGTCGGACAAAAATACGAAGCCGGCGGCATCGCCAAGCATGGCGCCAAGCTGGTTAACGCCGTGGCCTGCGCCAAGGTGCCGAAATTCACCGTGATCATTGGTGGCAGCTTCGGTGCAGGCAATTACGGCATGTGCGGCCGTGCTTTTGAGCCGCGTTTTCTGTGGATGTGGCCGAATGCGCGCATTGGCGTAATGGGCGCTGAACAAGCCGCTGGCGTGCTGGTGCAGGTCAAGCATGAGCAAGCCGCCCGCGCCGGACAGAGCTTCTCAGCCGAGGATGAAGCGGCGCTTAAGCAGCCGATCCTTGAGCAATACGAGCGCCAGGGCCACCCCTACTATTCCAGCGCCCGGTTGTGGGACGACGGGGTGATCGACCCGGCGCAAACCCGTGATGTGCTGGGCCTGGCGCTGTCCGCCAGCCTCAACGCGCCAATTGAGCCGACTCAGTTCGGCGTATTCCGTATGTAGGGTGGATGACGCTTCACCCATCCACCAACTGGATGATCCACGGTGGAAGAGAAAAACGTCTTCCACCCTACCAAAGGACCGAGTGATGACTGACTTCACCACCATCCAGCTCGAAACAGACCCGCGCGGTTTCGCCACGCTTTGGCTCAATCGCGCCGATAAAAACAACGCCTTTAATGCCGAGATGATCCGCGAGCTGATCCTCGCCCTCGATGCGGTCATGGCTGACAAAGCCCTGCGCTTTCTGCTGCTGCGCGGCCGTGGCAAGCATTTTTCTGCTGGCGCGGATTTAGCCTGGATGCAACACGCCGCCACACTCGATTACAGCGCCAACCTGGCCGACTCGCGCGAGCTGGCCGAGCTGATGCACAACCTCTATCAGCTGAAGATCCCATCACTGGCGGTGGTTCAGGGCGCCGCGTTTGGTGGTGCGCTGGGCCTGATTAGCTGCTGCGACATGGCCATCGGCGCGGTTGATGCACAGCTGTGCCTGTCTGAAGTGCGCATCGGTCTGGCCCCGGCGGTGATCAGCCCCTTTGTTGTGCAGGCCATTGGCGAGCGCGCGGCGCGCCGTTATGCGCTGACGGCCGAGCGTTTCAGCGGTGAGCGGGCCCAGGCGCTGGGTTTGTTCGCCGAATGCTATCCGCTTGCTGAGTTGGACGCTCAGGTCGAACACTGGATCCACACCCTGCTGCTCAACAGCCCGCAGGCCATGCAAGCCAGCAAAGACTTGCTGCGTGAAGTCGGCAGCGGCGTGCTGACCCCGGCGCTGCGCCGTTACACCGAAAACGCCATCGCCCGCATCCGTGTCAGCCCTGAGGGCCAAGAGGGCTTGCGCGCATTTCTGGATAAACGCCAACCCGCTTGGCAGGAGCCATCCCCGTGAGCCTTAAGCATATCGACACCTTGCTGGTGGCCAACCGTGGCGAAATTGCCTGTCGGGTAATGCGCACCGCTAAAGCCATGGGCATCAAAACCGTCGCCGTGCACAGTGCTATCGACCAGTGCGCCCGCCATGTGCGCGAGGCTGATATGGCGATTGATCTGGGCGGTGCTAAGCCCGCGGAAAGTTACCTGCTGATCGACAAAATCATCGCTGCCGCCAAGGCCAGCGGTGCCCAGGCGATCCATCCTGGCTATGGTTTTCTTTCGGAGAACGCCGGTTTTGCCCGCGCCATCGAAGCGGCCGGGCTGATATTTCTCGGCCCTCCCGCCGCCGCCATTGACGCCATGGGCAGTAAATCCGCTGCCAAAGCCTTGATGGACACCGCCGGCGTACCGCTGGTGCCGGGTTATCACGGCGAGGCGCAAGATGCGCAAACCTTCTGCGACGCGGCCAAGCAAATCGGCTATCCGGTACTGCTCAAAGCCACGGCAGGTGGCGGCGGCAAGGGCATGAAGGTGGTCGAGCGCGAGAGCGAACTGGCCGAAGCCCTGGCCTCCGCCCAGCGTGAAGCGCAGTCATCGTTCGGCGACTCGCGCATGCTGGTGGAAAAATACGTACTTAAACCGCGTCATGTGGAGATTCAGGTTTTTGCCGACAGCCACGGCCACTGCCTGTACCTGAACGAGCGCGATTGCTCGATTCAGCGCCGTCACCAGAAAGTGGTCGAAGAAGCCCCCGCACCAGGCCTGACGCCTGAACTGCGCCGCGCCATGGGCGAAGCCGCGGTAAAAGCCGCGCAAGCCATCGGCTATATCGGGGCTGGCACGGTGGAGTTCCTGCTGGATGAGCGCGGCGACTTCTTCTTTATGGAGATGAACACCCGTTTGCAAGTCGAGCACCCAGTGACCGAGCTGATCACCGGACTCGACCTCGTCGCGTGGCAAATTCGCGTGGCCCATGGCGAAGCGCTGCCGATGACCCAAGAGCAGGTGCCGCTGCACGGCCACGCCATCGAAGTGCGCCTGTACGCAGAAGATCCGGACAACGACTTTCTCCCGGCTACCGGCTCGCTCAAGCTGTACCGCGAAGCAGCAGCCGGCGAAGGCCGCCGGGTAGACAGCGGCGTTAGCGAAGGCGATGAAGTCTCGCCCTTCTACGACCCCATGCTCGGCAAGCTGATCGCCTGGGGCGAAAACCGCGAAGAGGCGCGTCTGCGCCTGCTGGCCATGCTCAAAGAAACCTGTGTGGGCGGCGTGCGCACCAACTTGGCGTTCCTTACCCGCGTGCTGGCTCACCCGGCCTTTGCCGCAGCAGAGCTGGATACCGGGTTTATTCCGCGTCACGAAGCCCAGCTACTACCAACGGTTAGCGAATTGCCTGCTGAGTTTTGGCAGTTGGCCGCCGAAGCCTTCGTGCAGAGCGAAGCGCCCCAGCAACGCCATGACGACACCCACTCGCCTTGGGCCTGTAACAACGGCCTGCGCCTGGGCCTGCCGGCAGAAACCGACCTGCACTTAAGCTGCCAGGGCGAACACCAGGTGGTGCGCCTGCGCCACGCGGCCGCCTCAACGGTGCAATTGCACGGCGAAACGCTGTCGGTAACCTGTGATGGTTTACGCCAGCAGTATCAGGCGATCCGTCGCGGCGGCACGTTGTATCTGCACTACGCCGGCGAATTACGCAGCGTTCAGCGTTTCGACCCCATCGCCGAAGTCGACGCCAGCCACAGCCAGCACGGCGGCCTGACCGCCCCCATGAACGGCAGCATCGTGCGGGTACTGGTCGAAGCCGGTCAGCAGGTCGAAGCCGGTACCGCCTTGGTGGTGCTGGAAGCGATGAAGATGGAACACAGCATCCGCGCCGCCCATGCCGGCACGGTCAAAGCGTTGTATTGCAGCGAAGGTGAGATGGTTAGCGAGGGCGCGGTGCTGGTGGAACTGGACGAAGCCAGCGCATAACAACGTAGGGTGGACATCGCGTTTAATGTCCACCAGGGCATTTGCAGCGAATGGTCATGGCGGACGGGAAAACGCCAGCTGCGCCTCTTTATCAACCATACGGAGAAAGTGCATGAACCTACCCAAACACGTGCGCTTGGTCGAAGTCGGCCCTCGCGACGGTTTACAGAACGAACAACAGCCGATCAGCGTTATCGATAAGGTGCGCTTGGTCGATGACCTGTCCGCCTCAGGTCTGAGCTATATCGAGGTCGGCAGCTTCGTTTCGCCCAAGTGGGTGCCGCAAATGGCCGGCAGCGCCGAGGTCTTTGCGCACATCCAGCAGCAGCCGGGTGTTACCTACGCCGCCCTCGCCCCCAACCTGCGTGGTTTTGAGGCCGCGCTGGAAGCCGGCGTGAAGGAAGTCGCCGTGTTTGCCGCCGCCTCTGAGACCTTCTCACACAAGAATATCAACTGCTCAATTGCCGAGAGCCTCGAACGTTTCGCACCGCTGATGGACGCCGCCAAACAGCAGGGTGTGCGCGTGCGCGGCTATGTTTCCTGCGTACTGGGCTGCCCCTATGACGGCAGTGTGCCGCCCGAGCAGGTCGCCAGCGTTGCCCGCGAGCTGTTTGCCATGGGCTGCTATGAAGTGTCGCTGGGCGACACTATTGGCGCCGGCACCGCGGGGGATACGCGCAGATTGATCGAGGTGGTAGGCCGCGATATCCCTCGCGATAAACTCGCCGGGCACTTTCATGACACCTATGGCCAAGCTTTAACCAACATTTACGCCAGCCTCCTGGAAGGCATCAGCGTATTCGACAGCTCAGTCGCCGGCCTGGGTGGCTGCCCCTACGCCAAAGGCGCCACTGGCAACGTGGCCACTGAAGATGTGTTGTACCTGCTTAACGGCCTAGGCATCGACACGGGCATTGATATGGCTAAGTTGATCGCTACCGGCCAGCGTATCTGCACCGTGCTGGACAAACCCAACGGTTCGCGGGTAGCGAGGGCCAGACAGGCCCACGCCTAGTTAGCTGAACTACGTAGCCCGGATAAGACGCGGCACGCGGCGCAATCCAGGGAATATCTCCTGGAACCGCAAGCAGCCCCGGATTGCGCCAAGGCTTATCCGGGCTACGCGGTTGTGTTTGTGTAAGGCGGCCGTGACAAAGCATGTGTTTGGCTGGCAGCTTTTACCAATGGATAGAGGGTTTACGTTCGCGTGTAAGGTTTTATTTACATACTGTAAAACGTCGCACTTAGCGTTGCCGCCCGTTGCCTGACTGCGGTGTACAGCAGCTACAAACGCGACCACTGCCAATCAGGTCTGCCGCCTAACCGGTCAACGCAAACATGCAACCAACCCGTAGCCTTGGTGCAATAAACCAACTAAGCCCTTTGGCCTAACAGCAATGATGAGGAAAGACGATGCAACAGCCCCTGTGGACGCCTTCTGCCGAACGTATTGCGGCGACCCGGATGGACGGCTTCCGTCGCTTCGTTAACCAGCGCTCCACCGTGCAACTGACCGACTATTGGGCGTTGCATACTTGGAGCGTGACGGAACGTGAAGCCTTTTGGCAGGCCATTATCGAGTTTTTCCAGATTCACTTGAGCCGGCAGCCGAACGCTGTGTTGCAGGAAGGCAGCGCGATGCCCAGTGCCAACTGGTTCCCCGGCGCTACGCTGAACTTCGCTGAACACTTGTTGCGGCGCCGGGATAATCACACCGCGTTGGTCGCTATCGGTGAAGACGGTTCCCGCGAGCAGTTGAGCTATGCCGACCTGGCTGCGCATGTCGCCGGGCTGCAACGCAGCCTGAAAGATGCTGGGGTTGGCATGGGCGACCGGGTGGCAGCCTTTATGCCCAATACGTGGCAAACCTTGGTGGGCATGCTGGCTGCCAGCAGCCTCGGTGCAACCTGGTCGAGTTGTTCGCCGGACTTCGGCACTCAAGGGGTGATTGACCGCTTCGGTCAGATCGAGCCCAAGGTACTCATCGCTGCAGCGGGTTATCGCTACGCTGGCAAACGTATCGACTTAACCGCCAAGCTCAACGAAATCCTCGAACGGCTGCCCTCTTTGCAGCAGCTGATCGTGGTGCCTTACTCCAACACCCAGACCCGCGCCGCTGACTTCCACTGCGCCGCCAAGGTCGCGCTGTGGCAGGACTTTTACCAACCCGGCGGCGAGCCAGCATTCACGCCGGTGCCATTCGACCACCCGCTTTACATCCTCTATTCCAGCGGCACCACCGGCGTGCCCAAATGCATCGTCCACGGCACCGGCGGCACCTTGCTGCAGCATGTCAAGGAGCTGGGCCTGCACACCGACCTGAGGGCCGACGACACGCTGTTCTACTACACCACCTGCGGTTGGATGATGTGGAATTGGCTGGTATCCGGCTTGGCGTTGGGTGCGACCTTGGTGCTGTTCGACGGCTCGCCCTTCCACCCCGGTGCCGAGCGCCTGATTAACTTGATCGACGCCGAGAACATCAGCATTTTTGGCACCAGCGCCAAGTTTATTGCGGCGCTTGAAAAAGCCGGTGCCAGGCCGAGCAACACGCACAGGCTGCAACACCTGAAAGCCATTCTCTCCACCGGCTCGCCGTTGTCCCACGAAAGCTTCGAATATGTGTACCGCGAGATCAAAGCGGATGTTTGCCTGTCATCAATTTCCGGCGGCACCGACATCGTCTCCTGTTTTGCACTGGGTAACCCGGTGCTACCGGTGTGGCGCGGCGAGTTGCAGTGCAAGGGTTTGGGTATGGATGTACAGGTATGGAATGAAGCAGGCCAACCAGTAATCGGCGAGAAAGGCGAACTGGTCTGTGCGCAGCACTTCCCCTGCATGCCGGTGGGCTTCTGGCAGGACGCGGACGGCAGCAAATTCCAGGCCGCCTACTTCGATACCTTCCCCGGCCTCTGGGCCCATGGTGACTATGCGGAAATCACCGCGCATGGCGGCCTGGTGATCCATGGCCGCAGCGACGCGGTGCTCAACCCCGGTGGCGTGCGCATCGGCACGGCCGAAATCTACCGTCAGGTCGAGAAGGTCGAGGAAGTGCTGGAGTCCATCGCCATCGGCCAAGAATGGGACGATGACGTGCGCGTGGTGCTGTTTGTGCGCCTGCGCGACGGCGTCAAGCTGACCGAGGCGCTGCAAGCGCAGATCCGCCTAGTGATTCGCAGCAACACCACGCCGCGCCACGTACCAGCCAAGATCATCGCCGTGACCGATATACCCCGCACCATTAGCGGCAAAATTGTCGAACTGGCGGTGCGCAATATGGTGCACGGCAAACCGGTGAAAAACACCGATGCCTTGGCCAACCCGCAGGCGCTGCAGCTTTATTGTGATCTTGCCGAGCTGCGCGACTAAACCAGCCGGCCCGGCAGTATCTACCCGGGCCGGCTATGGGCCTCAGATGCCCTTACGCCCGGGATCTTCGGGCGGCAGGTCATGCTCAATATCTTCCAGCTTCAACTCAAGGCCCCACTCACCGGCCGAAGCAGCGGGCGCTGGCGGCCGCGGCGCAGCTGCAACTGGCGCAGGGACTGCTGCTTCAACCGGCACCGATGCGGTGGGATTGTCCCGATAAAGCTTAAGCTTGAGGCGCACGTTGTTGGCCGAATCGGCGTTCTTAACGGCTTCTTCTTCATCAATCGAACCGTCATTGACTAAGTCGATGAGTGCCTGATCGAAGGTTTGCATGCCGAGGTTCTTGGATTTCTCCATGATCTCTTTGATATCGCTAAAATCACCGCGTTTGATCAAGTCACGAATGGTTGGCGTGCCCAGCAGCACCTCGACTGCCGCCCGGCGCTTGCCGTCGACGGTTTTCACCAGCCGCTGCGAAACAAACGCCTTGAGATTGTTGCCCAGGTCGTTGAGCAACTGCGGGCGACGATCTTCCGGAAAAAAATTGATGATGCGGTCCAGCGCTTGATTGGCGTTGTTGGCGTGCAGCGTGGAAATCGCCAGGTGGCCGGTGTCAGCAAACGCCAGCGCATGCTCCATGGTTTCACGGTCACGAATTTCACCAATTAAGATCACATCCGGCGCCTGACGCAGGGTGTTCTTCAGCGCGGCGTGGAAGCTGCGGGTGTCGACCCCGACTTCACGCTGGTTGATGATCGACTTTTTGTGCTTGTGCACATACTCCACCGGGTCTTCGATGGTGATGATATGGCCGCCACTGTTGCGGTTGCGGTAATCGATTAAGGCCGCCAGCGAGGTCGACTTACCTGAGCCGGTACCGCCCACAAACAACACCAGGCCGCGTTTTTCCATCACGGTTTTAAGCAACACCTCCGGCAGTTTGAGGTCTTCGAACTTGGGGATATCCAACTTGATATTGCGCGCCACAATCGACACTTCGTTGCGCTGCTTAAAAATATTGATGCGGAAACGCCCAACGCCGGCGATGGAAATCGCTAAGTTCATCTCCAACTCACGCTCAAATTCTTCGCGCTGCGCACTGTCCATCACCGACTCAGCGATTGCTGCCACCTCGCCGGCCTTAAGCGCTTCGGCACTCAGCGCCTTAAGCACGCCGTTGAACTTAGCGCAGGGCGGCGCACCAGTTGACAGATAAAGGTCGGAGCCGTCCTGACTGGACAGGACTTTGAGCATTGCATTGAGGTCCATAACGACACATCCCGCAGAGTGGATAGATTACTTTAGGCCAAGACCGGGGCGTGCCTTGAGGAAAATCCACGCACCTTTGGCTCAAGCGCTAAGCGGTTGAAATACTGGCACAATACGCCTCCTTTAAAACGAGGTGTTCGTCATGGCAAAGGCAATGGCCCGCCACATTTTAGTGAAAACAGAAGCGGAAGCGACGGCGCTGAAAAAGCGTATTGCCACTGGCGAAGCATTCGATGTGCTGGCGCGTAAACACTCCACCTGCCCATCCGGCAAAAAAGGCGGCGACCTTGGCGAAGTGCGGCCGGGGCAGATGGTGCATGCCATCGATCAGGTGATTTTTAAAAAACCGGTGCGTGAGGTGCACGGCCCGGTGAAAAGTCAGTTTGGGTACCACTTGGTGCAGGTTTTTTACCGAGAATGACTCCCCATGAGCATGACCGCCGAACAGATCGCCGCTTTCTGCCTGAGCCTGCCCGGTGCCCGTGAGGACATCAAATGGGCTGGTGTGCGGGTGTTTTCGGTGGCCGAAAGCAAGATGTTTGCCCTGTTTCATTTAAACAGCCACAACAGTTTGGCCTTTAAGGTTGATAACGAGCTGTTTCTCAGTTTCTGTGACCGCCCTGGCATCCAGCCTGCGCCTTATCTGGCTCGCGCACGCTGGGTGAGCATGGCCGCGCCCTACCCACTGGGCGACAGCGAACTGCAAGAACTGCTGATGCGCTCGCATCAGCTGGTGGTGGCTAAATTGCCTAAGCGCCTGAAGCTGGCGCTGCTGCGCTAACCACTCGGCCGGGGGGACTTACGCACTAACGAATCTTACTGGCAGTCCCGCCCATCCCATCTGCTGCCCTTTATGGCCATAAACCGCTACCACGGAAAAGGGGACGGATTTATTTATTGGCACCCTCGCCAACCGGCAAATAAATCTGTCCTCTTTTCTGTCTTTATTTATCGTCACCCTGCGCATAAAAATCTTTCTTGCTCAAACTAGGACGATCAAAATAACAGGGGACAGACCACGGTTTCAGTCAGCCTCAGCAGCGTGTTTCGGTCGCCCTGGCTTTCCGCGGGTCACCCTTCGCCCCAGCACGCGTTCCACCTCTGCCGTAAACCTTGGGCTCCCAAGCGCATAGTTCCCGTTGGTAGCTGAACGGATCTGATCCACCAAGCCAGGATCAAGCTGATGCCGAAACAGCTCACGATAGGCCTCCGCCCGTGCCCCATCCGCCTCGCCCAACGCTTGGTACAAAGAATGTCGCGTGATCAATGCTGACTGCTCAGCCTGGGCATTCGCCCGATAACTCGACCAAGGATATTCCGCCGGATGCTCCACCATTCCAGCACGCACCGGGTTCATCTCAATGTATCGATAGCAAGCCAGTACATAACTGTCCTCCTGCATCAAGCAGGAGCGGAAGCGACCTTCCCACAAAGTGCCGCTGCGGCGATAAGTACGATTGATGTATTGCACATAGCGCTGACCAAGGCCCTTCATCAGCATTCCAGCGCTTTCCGGCTTGGCTGGGGTCAATAGCAGATGAACGTGGTTGGTCATAAGGCACCAAGCATGGATCGCGCAGTCATGCTTTCTGGCTTGATCCGCAAGGTGCTCCAGATAGAACAGGTAATCTTCCTCGGCGAAGAAACAGGCCGAACGATTATTCCCTCGCTGAATCAGGTGCAACGTGACTCCCGGCAACAGCACACGCGCTCGACGCGGCATATGGAAACTCCTTTTCCATAGGATAACGCCAGAAGATTAGACTAGACGTGGATAATCGTGGTCTGTCCCCTATTATTATTTGTCTGCGTCAAGGCAAAACGACCCGCAGGCCGCGCTCTGGTGGTGTGGATCGACGCGGTCAGATCCCCGACATGGTCAGCATCCACGTGCGGCCGCCAGAAATCGAAGACCGCTTGATGCCCGGCCACTGGGAGGGTGATTTGATCAAGGGCAAAGCTAACGCCTCGTCTGTCGGCACCTTGGTGGAGCGCACGAGCGGCTATCTGATGCTGGTGAAGATGCGCGATGCGACGGCGACCGCTGCAATGGAGGGGTTTAGTGCGGCGCTTAACCGTATGCCGCTGGCGATGCGTAAAAGCATGACCTACGACCAAGGACGGGAGATGGCGCGACATGCCGAAATCACCCAGCAGACCGGGGTAGCGATCTACTTCTGCGACCCGCACAGTCCTTGGCAGCGCGGCAGCAACGAGAACATCAACGGCCTGATTCGGCAGTACCTGCCCAAAGGAACGGACTTGTCGGTGCATAGCCAGGAAACGTTGGATGCGATTGCCTTGCAAATGAACATGCGCCCGCGCAAACGCTTCGACTTTAAATGCCCAATCGAAGTTATGGGGGAGGTGATGCAAAAGGGTATGGCGATGCGGCATGATGCTCCAGCCTCAATTCAATAACCGTGTTGCACTCAGCTCCTGCAACCGCCCAGTATTCTGCGAGAACCGAATATCATCAGCCGCGTGAGCTGTAATATTCCCTACACCTTTTGCACCTCTTAAAGCGCAACGCTAACCATCAGCCCGCCGCACGCCGCTCAACTAAAGACTTTATGTACTTCAGCTGTTCCAAGATAAAATCAGAAAAGCTTGACGCCAACACATCAACCCCATCCAATTCGGAACTAATCTCTACAACTTGCCAATTATTTTTTGCGTCGAAAGCATATAGCACATCGCTAGAATTTCCACCGAATACGTAAATACCCTCATAGCCCTCAATTTCCCGGCCGCATATAGTCGAATATTTCTCCGGACCATCATCAAGATGAAATGCCGCGTCTAACTCCCCGAAACCAAACTCGGTGAGGAATTCCAGATAGTCAGCTGGAACCTGCTGACGATGTGACTCATCAACATTGCATAACGTCGCACTCGTGTCTGTTATGCGGTAGCCGTAATTACCCTCATAGTCCTCTGAGGACGTCACAGCATCAATCAATGACTTTAACTCTTCTTTATTTTTCATAATCATTTACCAAATATTTTTTTCCGCTGGCCCTTGGGCCCTGTGAATACCACCTTGGTGCTCCACACCTCTCATGGCAGGTGTAATATTCCACCATTCTGGGCGGCCGCAAAATCTGAGTGCAACACCTGACCTTTCCGGTACGGTGCTGCCCCTATGTCTTATACCGAACTCAGCGTTGAAGAGCGCGCCACCATTCAAATCGGTCGTGCCCAGGGCTTCAGCCTGCGCGAGATTGCCTGCTTGATCACTCGATCCCCTTCGACCATCAGCCGGGAGTTGCGGCGTAATCAAGGTGCCTGTGGCGGCTACTCGGCCCGGGTGGCACAACAGCAGATGCAAGCCCGCCGGCAGGTGTGTCGACCGATGCGAAAGCTGTTGCCGGGTAGCGAGCGCTTCGCGTTGGTGACCCATATGCTGCGTGAGCGTTTGTCTCCCGAGCAGATTGCCGGCAAGCTGCGCAGCATGAATATTCCCAGCCTCAGAGAGGCCTACGTCTGTCGCGAGACGATCTATAACGCGATTTATGCCCTGCCGGTCGGCGAGCTGCGTAAGGAGTTGATCATCTGCTTGCGCCAAAGCAAGACGACGCGCAGACCGCGCTCTGGCGGCGTGGATCGGCGCGGCCAGATCCCTGAAATGGTCAGCATTCACGTGCGCCCCCCTGAAATCGAAGACCGGCTTATGCCGGGGCATTGGGAAGGCGACTTGATCAAGGGTAAAGCCAACGCCTCATCTGTAGGCACGTTGGTGGAGCGCACCAGTGGTTACTTGATGCTGGTGAAGATGAACGACGCGACGGCGACCTCGGCGATGGAGGGCTTCAGTGCAGCGCTCAATGGCATGCCGTTTGCGATGCGCAAGAGCATGACCTACGACCAAGGACGGGAGATGGCGCGGCACGCTGAGATCACCCAGAAAACGGGTGTAGCGATCTTCTTCTGTGACCCTCATAGCCCTTGGCAGCGAGGTAGCAACGAAAACATCAATGGCCTGATCCGCCAGTACCTGCCCAAAGGCACAGACCTGTCGGTACACAGCCAGGCAGAGTTGGATGCCATCGCTCTGCAACTGAACATGCGGCCGCGTAAGCGCTTCGACTTCAAGTGCCCCATCGAAGTTATGGGCGAGGTGATGCAAGCAGCCATGACAATGCGGCATGATGCTCCGACTTCAATTCATTAACCGTGTTGCACTCAGCTCCTGCAACCGCCCTGCCTTACCGCCAAATTTATTCTCGATAACATGATGGGCATCGTAATTTCTAGTAGCCTGATTTCCATATTTATCAATGTACGTTTCTTTCGGCCAGCTCGCGCCCGTGTTTTTTTCCCACTCTACTCGCAGACTTGGCAACTTACTGTCAAACTCTGCCCTGTTCAACTTAACCTCTTCTTTAGATAAGCGTGAATAAGTGTTCTCTCGCAGGTCAGCTTTCAAAAGCTCCAATTGTTGAGGGGTGAACTGCCTGCCGGTCAAACTCTGGATATCCGTAAGATACGACTTTGCATCCTTCGGCGTTCTGCAAGGTAGTTGTCGCGTCAGCCGTGTTTTTAAGCTGCCATTTTCAGTGTCGTTTGCTCCCTGTCCGGATTGAGTGTGACAGCGCCTACGGGGTGCCAATTTCGAGTCGCGCCTGACCAGCGATGTGGGTGTTGATTGCGAGCATGCTGGTACAGCGCATGACGCTTGGCCAGCACCTCTTGATCCTCGCCACGATGCCGCTGCGCCGGAGTCACGAAGCGGATGCGGCTGTGCCGGTGTTCGTGGTTATACCAGCGCATAAAGTCGCGCACCCAGCTGCGTGCAGTGCCCAAACTTGCAAAGCCATCCTTGGGCCATTGCGGGCAGTATTTCAGGGTTCGAAACAGCGATTCTGAGTACGGATTGTCGTTGCTCACTCGCGGCCTTCCACGCGACGGCGTAATGCCTAGGTCGTACAATTTGCTCAGCAGCGTCACTGATTTCATCGGCGCGCCGTTGTCCGAGTGCAGCACCAAGGGCTTACCGGCGCAGCGCTCGTTGAGCACAGTGCGCTGCATCAATTCGGCCGCACGTTCGCCACTTTCCTGCTCGTAGACTTCCCAGCCGACGCCCTTGCGGCTGTAAATATCCTCGATCAAATACAGGTAGTAATACTTCCCGCGCACCTTTGAAGCCAGGTAAGTGATGTCCCACGACCAGACCTGGTTGGCCTTCGTAGCGTTGTGCGTGGTCGGCGCGGCATGCTTGTGCGGTGCATGACTGCGCCCACGTCTAAAATAATAGGGGACAGACCACGATTTACGGAGAAATTAATCGTGGTCTGTCCCCTATTGTTACTATTAGCTAAATAAGGCGCAGACGCTCCAGCTAACGCTGCCCCAAAATTTCCGCCTGCTACACCTTGTAATGCTGCCGTCACGGCCTGTGCCGCACGCTGCAAGTCACTACCCGTGCCATATTCAGCCAAGGTTTCTTTGTAGGCTTTAGTTGATTGAAGCTCTTCGGGTGTGGGGTTTTTATTACCCTGTTTCGCAAGCTCCTCTTTAGCCGCTTGGTTTGCTTTGATCTCCCCGTGAGTACGCAGGACATCGGCCACCTGACTACCGATTTCGGCAATGGCTTGCACTTCACGCAGGCGGCGTTGCTCTTTCTCTTTGTCAAAAATCGGGCTGAGCGCTTCGTGGGCGCTTTCAACGTCGCGATTGAGGCTGGCGACATCCTGCTGCTGGTTCTGTGTGTCGCGGATTTCGATTTGGCCTTCGGAGACCGCCGCGCGGGTGGCGCTGCTGTCTTCCCCACCACGGCTAAGACCGCTCAGCAGGCCGCCGGCCATGTTGCCGAGAAATTGCTGGCCGACTTCGCCGCTGCTGCTGACACTCACGCTCTGTTGCTGGCTGCTGAACTCGGCTTTGTTGCGAATATCACTCCAGCCGAGGGTACCGGTGCTTAAGCGGTTTTTCTCCGCCTCGGCGGTGCTGCCGATCACCGCGCCATCGAGCTGGGTGTGTTTGCCCGACTAAAGGGGTCGGAGTGAATTATCCAGCAGCCAAAACTCGCGAACCGATCAAAATCAATTCACTCCGACCCCTTTAACTCATTGTTGGGCGTTGCGGTCGGGCAATTAATACAGCTGTAGTTACTGTGCGGACTATCTTCGTCAAGAAGGCTGGTCACAGTAAACAGTGCACCCAGTGCTCGCTTCACGGGATCATCCGAATACTGCGCATTACCGCCCAAAAATACCGGCAAATCGGAAACCGAATCTGTCATAGGCAACAATCCGAAAAATACGCTCTTATCGGGACGGTTAACTTGAAACACACGCTGGTCGTCATTGTTAAAACCCGCTGCGGCCGCGTCTCGGTGGAACTGTATAGCGTCAACGGGCGCACCCGATAGCTGGATAGTGGTCATTTGCACGTTAGAAAAATCGTAAGCGCTCCATAAACCCCATCTACCTCTGATGGGGTTTGGCCGTCAGTATGCGGATGTCGGCGGGCAGTTCCACGGCAGCAGCGCTTCGTAGTCTTCGACACTTTTGGCCAGCGGCAGGCGTTCGAGGATGCGGCGCAGGTAAGCGTAGGGTTCCTGGCCGTTGGCCTTGGCGGTTTCGATCAGGCTGTAGATTTGCGCGCTGGCCGTGGCGCCCTTGGGCGTGTCGCTGAACAGCCAGTTCTTGCGGCCGATGACGAAGGGCCGGATGGCACGCTCGGCGGCGTTGTTGTCGATGGGCAAGTGGCCGCCTTCGACGTAGCGCGCAAGCCGGCTCCAGTTGTGGGCCAGGTAGTTCACGGCTTTGCCCAGGGCGTTCTGGCGGGTGACCTGGGGCTGGGTTGTCTCCAGCCAGGTTTTCAGTTGCGCGAGGATTGGCAGGCTGTGTTGCTGACGGCCCTGATGGCGTTGCTCGGCGCTGGCGTCCTTGAGCTCGCGCTCGATGCCGTAGAGTTTGTTGATCAGGTTCAACGCCACGTCGGCCCGCCCGGTCTTGCCCTTCGGCTGCACCTTCTGCGCTTCAATAAATTTACGCCGCGCATGCGCCAGGCAGGCCAGACGCTCGACGCCCGCTTGCGCGGCCACGGCGTTGTAGCCGGCGTAGTCGTCGGTCATCAAATAACCACGGTAGCCGGCGAGCAGGCGCAGCGGCACGTCCTGCGCACGGCTGGTTGTGTAGTCGAAGAGGATCACTGGCCTGTCTGGCGGGCCGCCGGTTTGCACCCACATCCAGGATTGGCTGCTGGGGTCGCGCCCCGGCTCTTTAAGCACCTGCACACGGGTTTCGTCGCAGTGGATCACTGGCCCCTCCAGCAGCCAATCGCGCATCAGGTTGAGCAGCGGTTGCAGATGGGCGCCGCACTGGATCACCCAAGCGCCAAGGTCTGGCGGGGGATGTCGATGCCGTGGCGGTTGAGGACCTTCTCGAAGCGATACAGCGGGGTGCCGTCGACAAACTTGGTGCTCAGTAGCATCGCCAGTACGCTGGGACTGGCCATGCTCTTTTCGATTAGTTGCGCCGGCTTATCGGCGGTGATCGGTGCGGCTTCGCAGCCCTTGCAGCCGTAAGTTTTGCGGATGTGTTTGATCACCCGGATTTGCATCGGGATGATCTCCAGCTGTTCGCTGGTTTCCTCACCGATGATCTGCTTACGGCAACCGCAGGCGCAGGTCAGTTGGTGCTCGGGCAGCTCGTGGATGACTTCGACGCGCGGCAGCTCCGCCGGCAGCGGCTTGCGCTTGCCACGACGTTTAACCGGGGCGACAACCTCTTCCTCGACGTCATCGGCAACGGCTTCAGGCGCGGCTTCGACCAGGCTTTCGGCTTCGTTGAAAATCTCCAGCTGCGGCGAATCGGGGTCGATGGTCTGCTCGGATTTGCGGCCGAACAGGCGCTGGGTCAGCAGGGTGATTTGTTCGCGCAATTGCAGAATCTGCCCATCCTTCTCCGACACCTGCCCATGCAGCGACAGCAGAAGCTGTTTCAGCAAAATAGGATCGTCAGGAAGGGTTTCGGGCATGGAAATCATGCCGTGGATTATACCGATTCAGGTGACGAAACGCGGGGTCAAAACCTTGTGAGGGCGGTTACGCCACAGATCGATACCGTCCAAAAACCAGTTCAATTCCTGAGCCGTCATCACGATGGCATCCTCGCCGGGATCGGGGTGCGACTTGAACCTTTCAGCGTCCAAACGCTTGAGCCACAAGCAGAAGCCGTTGCGCTCCCAATACAAAATCTTCACCCGGTTGCGCGAACGGTTGAGGAATACGAACAACACCGGGGCGAACACCGCGACCTTGATATCCAGCTCGACCAGGGCAGCCAGGCCATCAATGGACTTTCGGAAGTCGACAGGCTTGGGGTAGAGATAGACTTTTTCGACTTTTGCATCAGGGCGCATCATGAGCGGGCTCCAGAAAGAAATCGGGAACACAGCATCAGGTCGCGCTTGGATCATTTGAAGGTGGGGTTTATGGAGCGGTTACGAAAAATCCATCCCCTTGATGGCCACCCAGGTCAGCAAACCACCCTGACTGTGACCATAGATGCGCAGGACTAAAGGGGTCGGAGTGAACTATCCAGCAGCCAAAACTCGCGAACCGATCAAAATCAATTCACTCCGACCCCTTTAACTCAGGATACCTTCCAAACCTCCATCTTTGAAAAGTCCTCAATATCCAATCGCCACATATCTATGTCTATATAGATATTGTCACATTTACATGCCACGTTATCGTCAGGCAATGATGGAATGACATCCCCGCAACGCAGACACTTGTAGAACAGGTCCTTATCCTTGGGAACCTGTGACGTATCTGAATAGCCTGATCCAGCGACTGTAAATTTGCGACTCATCTCACCACCTCCAAGTATTTATTATCTAATAACCGCTGGAGTGACTGCCGGAATTTGTACTGCGTTGCTCCACCAGTTGCACCGAAATCAGCAACTGGAGCCGCCGGCCCTACTTTGACATCATCAATCAACTTAATTACACGATACTGAGTATATTGTCCCTGATCTGCACCTGGCACCATTCCGCGCTGGCTGCCTGTTGCACCAGGCGTACCCGCGTATCTACCACTGGGCTTACCAAACCTGTCTATGATGGTACCTGGCGGCACCGCTTGTTGCGTACTGGATACAAACCCACCACCCGAAGGCCAAGGCAAATTTCTTTCCGAAACAAATTGCCCTGTAGATACATCCCGATAACGACCTGTATTGAAATCAAAAACAAATTTTGCGCTTGCTGGGTCAATACTCTCTTTAACAACACTCCCACCCGCAGAAACACTCGTACCGGCCTGGCCTACCCCTTTTGCACCCTCAGCCGCCACTTTGGCGGTGGTGCCGTCTGGGGCCCGCAGAACCGGCACCTTCGCGCCGGGCACAGCGATGGTAGCGATGCCGAGTACGCCGAACAATATATTGCCCGCCGCGTTCCAGTAGTCACCCTCTAAACCTTGCTCGACACCCTTGCTCGCCTGCGCCGTGCCATTAGCCGCCGCCAAGACGCGGATCGTATTACCAAGCCCACCGCCAAGCAGGTAAATCGCCTCATTGCCGGGCTTGGCCATAGCCTCTTGTGCGCTGCCTATTCTGGCTACGCGCAATGCCTCACGATACAGCTGCTCGTTTTGACTTGGCTCACGAAACCAGTCCGCACCGTAGGCATTTCGCGCTTGGCTACTGCCTGCGTACTCATAGTCGTAACTGAGTGGCTGGGTGGAGTACAGCAGTTGCATCAGGGCAACCTGAGCTTGTGCCTCGCCATAAACCCGAACCTGCTCGCTCAGGTAGATTTGTAGATAGCCCGTCAGTGTCCGGAACTCTTCAGGACTCATTTTTTCAGGGCTTGCGACGTATTTCTTCAACAACTCATCGCTGCGCTGATCGGCGCGCTCAAGCATGACCAGTTGCCTAGCCGTTTCTACGGTGTACTGATTCTGCAATTGTGCTTCGCGGGCCTTGTCTCGCTGAGCTTGGGATTGCGCACCGAGAAAATTATTCTCTACCGCATTCCTCCCCCCCGACTAAAGGGGTCGGAGTGATTTATTTTTAACCACCGGCCGACCAGAGCCTTGATAGCCGACCGAGCGCCCCAACTGAATTGCTATCGACTCCCGAAAGCGATCATTACCCAGGGGGTAGTTGTGCGCGCTGGCCTCTCGCATAACGTGGATGGCATTCGGTTCGAGATGGCCAGCAAATAGCGCCCGATAGGCACACTGCCTCTCTAACTCGTTATACGCCAGTCCTTGGTAAAGAGCATGATCGCTGATCAACGGATCAGTCTTCCCCCACCCATGCCAGCCGTAGCTTGACCAGCGATACGCCTCAGGCACGGTAACCATTCCCGCACGTACAGGGTTCAATTCGATATACCTGTAGCACGTCAGTAAGTACTCAGCAGCGTTGATCAGGCTGGCCTTGTGCCGACCTTCCCACAAGGTGCCTGAACGCCGGTAAGTGCGATTCACATACAAAACATACATGCGGCCCAGATGCTGCATCACGCGGGAAATGCCCGACTCGTCAGCGGGCGTCATTAGAAGATGCACATGGTTGGTCATCAGCACGTAAGCATGCAATTGCACCCGGTAACGCCTCAATGCATCGCCCAGCACCGCAAGGTAGAACTGGTAGTCTTCATCCTGGAAAAAGCAGGCCTCGCGATTATTGCCGCGCTGCACCACGTGCGCCGGCACGCCAGGAAGATACATCCGTTGTTTTCTGGGCATGGCAAGCTCCTTTGCCAATCTCGTCAACCACTAGCCTAGCTGATCAAAATTTATTCACTCCGACCCCTTTAGTTTTATCTAGCCCGCTGCCGCTTTAGTTGGGGTGTCTCAGGAAACGGAATTTAAAGCACGTTGAGCATGTTGGCGTAGCTGCCACTCTCAAAAAGGATCGTTTTCGAGAAGCCGCCGTGAGAAAGAAGGCTACGCCAGTGCTGGTCTTGCCTATGCCATTCTTGAAAACCGCTCTCGTAACCATTAGCTGGAACTGCCGAGTTTCGAGAACGACCATAACCCCGCGTCGAGCAATAACTGCCTAGCGCAAAGCCTTGCAGTTGCTGGTTAGAGCATTCCTTAGCGTGCTTTAAATTCCGAATCCTGAGACGCCCCCTACCTACCCAGGGGGTACTTTAAATTATCGCAATGACTTTCAAGTACTTCACCCCCTTGACTCCGGCATAACTCGTTACGTACACCCACTGAAAATTATTCATTCCGTGAGTGAGCGACGATAACGCTCTGGCCTATGCGCATAAGGTGCCGGCGCTCTGAAGGTCACTCAGCCAAAATAATCGCGCCACCATCAGTAAATACAAAAGGCTCTAGTTCGCTAACAGAGATAGTTGATATTTTGTCTAAAATTGAATTTACTGATTTTTTTAGCAACCACTTATGCCTTGTTTGAGCTTGCATTTGACGATTGTCATGGCTTATTCCGCTCCATTTGAGAGAAAATTCAAATGCTAACTCATCAACTGTAGCGCCTGAATTTTCAATAACAAAATACAGTGGTTGATGGTGGCTGTATTTCATCATCTCATGCAGCGTACACATGAACGAATTAAGCATTGCGTCAGATTGCACGACATCTACACCGATGAAATTCAATGCATAATTTTTATCATGTAGTTGCCTGAATTTTTCAAACAGTGGGCTTTTGGGGTGTATAAACTTATCCGCAGATTCAATGCAGGCCATCCACATATAAAAAAGCGCAACTGAGCTATTGTAGGCATTATGTTGTTGCTGTGGTGAGGTGCTATTTATTTCTAGTAGTTTAATAGTGATTTTCTCAAGCACCGCGTCGCCAAAAAAATCATTCTGAGCAAAGGTCATTTGGATGGATGTTAAATACCAGGCATGCTGTATTTCTATTTTTGCCAGAGCTGTGGTCGTGAGGTGATCTGTTTTGTATACAGTATCCGGACTGCCAATCACAATGATTTTTATAACTCCATTCACAAAATCGCCCATGCAAAGACTAGATTTTATAAAACACCCCTTATCTAAATAAGTGAGATTATTTATAATATTGGCATTGGAAAAGAAGAAAGGATTATTATTTTTAACAGCCAAGCCTTCTTTATTTTCAATTAGAGCCATCCATTGATAAAAAAGCGAAAGTGCGTGATTTTTATTAAAAGCGCGTTCCAGCTGCATGTTCATAAATAGAGTTTTCCTGATAAATATTTTAATACATATAGTAAATCTAGCATGGTTAAGCAATTATCGGCTGGAATCTCAATGCGTTGTTGCGGTATATGGACTGGAGCGGTGGTCAATACACTTTGCGCTTTGTCGAGAGTGCGTGGAACTGAGAAGCTGAGTGCGCTGCAGTTTATTCCCAGTCTGCCAGAAAGATTGGGCGGCTTTTGCGCTGCCCCGGTCCATACTTAGCTTCGCGCAGGGAACACAAACTCGTCATGTGCGGTGCAAATAAGTCGATGATCCAGTATATGCAAAATCGCGAGATTCTCAACATCGAGTTGCCAAGCACTATGGCTTCAAATTGTCGACCGAGTCCGCAGCACGCACCTCGTTGCGATCAGGGGCGCGACCCCATGATCAGATTCAGAACATCTGGCCTCGGAGCGCCTTGCTGCTGGCGCAGCTGGCCGTTTTCGTCCGGGTAAAAAATCGCCGGCGTGGCTGAGACGCCCATCTCCGTCATCAGGTTAAGGTTGCTGTCGAGTTGTTGCTGGATCGTGTCTGGGATTTTCTTCAGTCCTTGCAACTTGCTGGCCTTACCCGCGGACTCATGCTCATGCAGCGCCGCCTGCTGATCCTTGGCGTTGAGTAATGCAGCAGCCTTGGCGACACTGTCTTGACGCAGCATGCCGACCAACACGTGACGAAGCTGCACATCACCAGCTTCGACCCAAGGCCGCGCCTGTTTCCAGAACATGTTGCAGTACGGGCAGTTGGGGTCGGAGATCATATAGATGATGCGCGGTGCCTTGGGGCTGCCGTCGGCGATCCAGGTGCTGCGCTCCAGTTTGCTCAGCATTTCCTTGCCCAGCGGTTCATACACCAGCTTATCCAGCGGCTGCTGTGAGAGGTCTTCACCCTTGGCATTGAGCAGGCTGCCAACCAGCACATGCTCGCCGTCATCGGTCAAGTACAGCGCAACACCTTGACCGTTGTAGCGAGCGGCATAGCCCTGCAGGCCGCTTGGGGCATCGAAACGCTGGATGATTTCGGCACCGCGCGCTTCGACTGCCTTGATCGGTTCGGGCCAATCCTGAGCGTGCAACAGGGGTGCGGTCAGCATGGTTAAGGCTGCAAACATTACTGTGAGATTGATTTCTTTTTTCATGCTCATGGATCCTTCTTCAATATTTCGAGTGATCGAGCCAGACTGGCGCGGGAGAGCTCGCCCAGGTGGCTGCTAACCTGGCGACCCTCGGCGTCGTAGAACAGCGTGCTGGGCAGGGCCATGGAGCCGACGTGCTGGCCCAGGCGGCCGCCGCTGTCGAGCAGTACGTTTTCCAGCCCCAGGGCCTCAGCCTCCAGGTACTGGCTGACCACGCCCTGGCCTTCACCTTGGTTGACGAACAGGATGGTCAGCTCCGGATGGTCGTGTTGCGCCTCGGCCAGTACTGGCATTTCGCGGCGACACGGCGGGCACCAGGTGGCCCAGAGGTTGACCACCAATGGCTTTCCGACATAATCCTCAAGCGCCACCGTGGCACCCTTGCTGTCCCTGAACGAAAGCTCTGGCAATCGCGTGCCTTGTTCCAGGCCGTATAGGGTCAGGCTGCCTAGGCCCCAGCTCAGTAAGCCGACAGCCAGCGCGCTGGCCAGCGAGGTTCTGATGGCCGGCGTACGCCAGGTCAACCAGGCGCCTAGCAGCAGGGCAGCCAGCAAACCAGGCCAGGCGATAAAGCCTCCGTCACGGATATCCAGTGCCTGCCAGGGCTGCTCGCGGTAGTGCTCGAAATACACCGCAACGAACGCCACTCGGGCGACCAGCATGGCCACCACCAGCAAGCGAAACAGCTGTTTCTCAGGGTTTACCGCGCCGCGCCGGCCGACGTACCAGCCGGTAAAAGTCGCCAGCAACAGGCTGAGCAGCAACAGCACATGGGCGGTGCTGAGTGCCAGCGGCCCGATACTGGTCGTTAACATCACCCACGCTCCTGGGTATTGGTCCATATCTGCAGAAACTGCTCGGCATCCACCGCGCCGGTGATCCGCTGCGAGCGGCGTTCCTCACCGTCCGGGCCGATCCACAGTAGAGTCGGCGGGCCCAGCACTTGGAAGCGGCTGAGCAGCGCACGACTCGCGGCGTTGCTCTCGGTCACGTCGGGGCGCAGCACGCGCACCCCTTGCAAGCTGGCCTTAACTTCGGCGTTGCCAAACACGGTTTTCTCCATGACTTTGCACGACACACACCAGTCCGCGTAGTAATCCACCAGCACCCATTGGCCCTCGGCTTTGGCGGCAGCCAACTCACGCTCCAGCGCGGCTGGCTCGCTCAGCCCGATAAAGTGCTGTTCGCTCGGTGCAGCGGCAACGCTGGTACCGGCATACACCTTGAGCGGCTGCAGCGGATCGCTGGCGCCACCGGCGGCACCCAATAGCAGCGCCATGCCCCAGATGCCCAGCAGTGCACCAGCGGCCTTACACAGACTGGTGTGCTGCTGCACCTGATGCGCCAGTTGCAGCAGGGCACTGGCCAGCAGAATCAGCAGCGCACCCCACAAGCCCAGCCAGATCGATTCGGCCAGCAGCGGGCGGATCACCAGCAACGCGGTAACCAGAAACAGGAAACCGAATACCACCTTGACCCGATCCATCCACGCGCCTGGTTTCGGCAGGAAGCGATTGCCCAGGGTGACCAGCAACAGCAACGGCGTACCAATACCTAGGCCCAGGGCGAACAGCACCAGGCCGCCGTGCAGCGCGTCACCACTTTGCGCGATATACAGCAGAGCAGCGGCCAGAGGCGCGGTCATGCACGGCCCGACCAACAGACCGGAGAACAATCCGAGCATGCTGGCACCGAATAGGCTGCCGCCTTGCTGCTTTCGCCCGGCGTTTTCCAACCGGTCACGCAGGGCTGCCGGCAGCTGCAACTCGAACAGGCCGAACATTGGCAAAGCCAGCAGTACAAACAAAGCGGCGAAGCTGGCGAGCAACCAGGGTTGCTGCAGTAGGCCTTGCAAGTTGGCACCCATCAGTGCGGCCACTACCCCCAGCGCTGCATACACCAGCGCCATGCTCACCACGTAGGTCGACGCCAATGCCAAACCGCGCCGCGGTGAGGCGCCACTGCCGACCACAATGCCGGCGAGAATCGGCAGCATCGGTAAAGAACAGGGGGCAAAGGCCAGCAGCAGGCCCAAGCCGAAGAACACCAGTAGGCCGAGGGCCAAGGTCTGGCTTTGCAGACCGCTGGCCAGGGCCTGGTCCTCCGCCAGGGCGGTGCCCGAATCGCTCAGTACGCCCGTTCTGGACAGATCAAGCTGCTGGGTCTGTGGTGGGTAGCAGAGCCCGGCATCGGCGCAGCCTTGCCAGCCGATCTGAATGTTGCCGCTCGCCCCGGCTGGCAGGCTCAGTTCCAGGCGATTACGATAGATCTGCGAGTCACCGAAGAACTCATCGCTATAAGGTAGCCCTGGCGGCAGCTGCGGCTCGACGCCGGCCGACAGACCGCTGAACTGCAGACGGTGCTGGTAGAGGTAGTAACCGGGGGCAATATCCCAGCGCAGCAGGGTTTCACCATTGGCTTGCGGTTCGACGCTGAGGTCGAACGCTTGCTCGGCAGGGAGGAAGTCCGCCTGCTGACTGCTATCTGTCAGCAGTGGGCTAGTTGAGAAACTGGAGGCTTGTACCGGCTGCATTAGCCAGGCACATAACAGAGAGAACAGTAGTAGCGTCCGCATGCATAACCACGTCTGTGAGTGTCGAGGTGCGGAGAATCGCAGTTGGCGGTTAAGTCAGGATTAACGATGTGATAATCGGCGGAAATTACAGTCGCCGGTTATCATTCTTTGCCTCGCATAACGCCGACTTAATCCTGACAACGGATACTTCAACCTCCACCACGGACCGGTTCCATGTACATATTGCTGACTGAAGACAATGCCCTGATCGCCAGCGGCGTCGTGGCCGGGCTTACCGCCCAAGGCTTTCGCGTGATGCACGCCTCTACAGCGGCCGAGGCCGAGGCGCTGCTGCGCACGGTGCAGTTCGACGTGCTGGTGCTGGACCTAGGCCTGCCGGACGAAGATGGTTTAAGCCTCTTGCGTCGTCTGCGCCAGCGTGGCGTGAGCGTGCCCGTGTTGTTGCTGACGGCCCGTGACTCGGTAGCTGATCGGGTGTCCGGCCTGCAAAGCGGTGCCGACGACTACCTGGTCAAACCCTTCGACCTGCGTGAACTTGCCGCGCGCCTGCATGCATTGCTGCGCCGCGCCGCCGGACGCGCCAGCCCGCAAGTCGAGCACGGCCCGCTGCGCTACGACCCGGTGGCCTGCCAAGCATTTCTGCATGAACAACCGGTCGATCTGTCCCGTCGCGAGCAGGTGCTGCTGCAGGCGTTGCTACAGAGTCCGGGGAGGGTGCTCAGCGGCGAGCAGCTCAAGGATGCGGTGTACGGCCTCGATGGCGAAGTCGAAAGTAACGCCCTCAACGTGCATATCCATCACCTGCGGCGCAAGTTGGGCAACGGCATCGTCGAAACAGTACGTGGCCTGGGTTATCGCTTGGGACCTGCCGGGCATGCTGCCAGCGCTGACGAGAGCAACAGCCCATGAGCCTGCGTCTACGCCTGACCCTGATCCTTGGTTCTGCATTTGTACTGCTCTGGTCGCTGGCCGCCGTGTGGATGCTGTTTGATCTGCGTAATCAGCTGACGCTCTCGCTCGATCAACGCCTGGCCTCCTCGGCGCGGATGGTTGCCGGACTGCTAGCCCAGCTGCCGCCACCGCAACAGGGGGAAAGCGCTACACCGCTCAGCACCGAGCAGCTGGGCATACCTGAAGGCATTGCCTGCCAGATCAGCTCGGTGCGCGGGGAAATCCTGGCCAGCAGCCGCGCCGCGCCGAACAGTGCATTTGGCTTGACGGAAACCGGCTTCAATGAGCGCACCATTGGCGATCTCACCTGGCGCACCTTCACCTTGGTCGAAGGCGATATGCGGGTGACCACCGCCGATCGGCTGGATGAGCGCGATACGCTCAAGCGTTCCATTCTGTTGGCTGCCGCCGCCCCCGTACTGCTGGCTTTGGTGGGCAGTCTGTTGGTGCTCTGGTTTGGCCTCAGCCGTGAGCTATCGCCTTTGCGGCGCATCCGTCAGGCGTTAGCCCAGCGCAGCGCCGACAGTATCGAACCTTTGCAAATCGAAGGCCTACCCCGAGAGCTGCAACCGCTGGTGGCAACCCAGAATCAACTGTTTCAACGTATCGCCCATACTATCGAGCGCGAACGCCGGCTGACCGACGATGCCGCGCATGAACTGCGTAGCCCGCTGACGGCGATCAAGACCCACCTGCAAGTGGCTGGGATGACCGAAGGGGAAGCGGCCCGCCAGGCATTGGCCAACGCCGAAGCGGGTGCCGACCGCCTGCATCAGACCCTCGAGCAGTTGCTGCTACTGGCCCGAGTGGAGGGCCGCCTGCCGTTTGACGAAAACCTGCAGTACAGCGCAGCAGAAGTGGCACAAATGGCCATTAGCGATGCTCAGCAACAAGGCAAGCCACCCATCGAACTGCAGCTGCTCGACGCCAGCGCGCAGCGCTTGCTGGACATGCCGCGGACTCTGGCAATTGCTGCGCTGCGCAACCTGCTGGAAAACGCCCAGCTACATACCCCACCGGGTACCGCTGTAAGCCTGAGTGTGCAATTTCGTCAGGGTAAACTCTGCTTTAGCGTGCGCGACTTCGGGCCTGGAGTCGCCCCGGACAAGCTCGCCAAGCTGACAGAACGCTTCTGGCGCAACTCAAGCAGCCAGGGCAGCGGGCTTGGGCTTTCGATCGTCAAGGCCATCGCCGAGCGCTATGGCTGTGAGCTTGAGTTTGTAAATACAGATGACGGCCTGTGTGTGAACTTACTGGCGGCTACCCACACGTGAAGAGCGGCGTGCTGAAAAACTAGCCTTCGTCAGCCAGCTGCGCCGGTGTTATTCATAAAACCTAACCTGATTATGTCCCTATCTCAGTCAGCGCCGTGATGTCTCTTCTGGAGCAAGGAGTTGCCAGCATGACTGCAGCAATGGCTAAGCGAGGCACCATCGCCGCCAGATCCAACGGACGCGCTGGATTTCCCTGACTCACGCGCTTAATCCAACCTCCAAGATCGTGCTGCTGTATTGCGCCCCAATACAGCGCCTTAGCACTGCTCATCGGTAAGCAAACACGCTTTCCACCAGCATCGAAAGCAACCTGTAGGCACTCGACAATACTTTCAACCGGCGTAACGCTGCCACCAAGGCTCATGTCACCCAACACCACCATCTGGCCTTGAGCTGGGCGACCCATGAGTCCTGAAGCAAAAGCAACCAAACTTGGCAGTGCCAAATGGGTCAGCGGCTCGGTTTTTTGTATTTAGACCATATGCAGATGAAAGTCATGCTCTAGCACTTTGGCTGATGCGCGGAGCGTTCGCCTTGAAGTGGTCGGAAGCGATCCTGACTTGCTCCTTGCGCGGCGCTGCTGAAATTCCAAAGCCCGGATGTAGCAAGCCTGCCGCTGCGCTTGGTGACTTGCAGTACGATCCGGTACAGCCCAGGCATACCTTTGCGGCTCAAGCCGATGGCGTGGATTAAACCAGGTTTACCTGACCCTTCGGGAATCAGTCCACCACCGCCCTGCTCTTCCACCATAACGAAATGCTCTTCGAGCGTTTCGTTGTCGATGTAGCTGAAATGCACATCGTAGAACTCCATGCCGCCGATTTTCTTTAGGGAAGCTCTGAAAAGGCCCTGTTTCGCCAAATCGCGGTCCTCTAACCCACATGGTTACTAGGCTGAATTTTTCGAGGAAAACCTTTTTCAGACCATCCTTAGCTGTTCTTTCTCGCGCCCCCCCGGTGTCAGGCTAGTTGTCGCCTGAGCTGTTTTATCAAAACGATAGATCGGGGGCGTCAAAGAGAGCTGTAATGTCGAGCTATTCACCTGAGCGTAAAGCGGCCCTTATTCGTAAATTACTGCCGCCGCAAAACATGTCCGTGGCCGAGTTGTCGCGTCAAGAAGGCATCTCCCAGGCCACCCTGTATGCTTGGCGCACGAAGCTCAAAGCAGGAGGCGCGGTAGTGCCCGGAGACAAGAACAACGCCGATGACTGGCCGGCTGAAGCCAAGTTCGCAGCGGTATTACATGCGTCCACCCTGAGCGAGATCGAGCTTAGCGAATACTGCCGCAGCAAGGGCTTGTACCCCGAGCAAATCAGCGCGTGGCGTCAAGCCTGCATCACGGGCCAGCTGTCCGCCAAAGCGCAGCTCAAGGCCGAGCGAGATCAAGTACGTGCCGACAAGAAACGCATTACCGAATTGGAGCGCGAGTTGCGCCGCAAGGACAAGGCGCTGGCGGAAACCGCCGCCATATTGGTGCTGCGAAAAAAGATGAATGCCTTCTGGGGAAACGACAGCGAGGACGTATGACCTCACTGCCAGAACGGCAACAGCTCGTTGAACGCTTTAACCTGGCCGTCGCGTCGGGTGCGCGCAAGGCGATTGCCAGTGCAGAGATCGGCCTGTCGCTACGCAGCTTGCAACGCTGGGCGCTGACACCAGTGATACAGGCCGATGAGCGTACGACCACGCGACGTCCGAGGCCGAGCAACGCCCTGGGTGCCGATGAGCGCCGCACCATTCTGGATGTCTGCAACAGCCCGCCATTCGCCAGCTTACCGCCGAGTCAGATCGTGCCAAGGCTGGCCGATCAAGGCCGCTACCTGGCCTCAGAAGCCACCTTTTACCGCGTGCTGAAAGCCGCTGATCAGCAGCACCAACGCGGCCGTAGCCATGCGCCGCACAAGCACGCCGCACCGACTACGCACAGCGCAACCAAGAGCAATCAGGTCTGGTCATGGGACATTACCTACCTGCCGTCGCCAGTGCGCGGGCAGTATTACTACCTGTATTTGATCGAGGACATCTACAGCCGCAAGGCCGTAGGCTGGGAGGTTTACGAGCAAGAAAGCGGCGAGCGGGCGGCCGAACTGATGCAGCGTACCGTGCTCGGCGAACGCTGCGCGGGGCAACCCTTGGTGCTGCACTCGGACAATGGCGCGCCAATGAAATCGGTGACGCTGCTGAGCAAGTTGTACGACCTGGGCATCACCCCATCGCGCGGACGACCGCGGGTGAGCAACGACAACCCCTACTCAGAATCGCTGTTTAGAACCCTGAAATATTGCCCGCAATGGCCGCAGGATGGCTTTGCCGATTTGGACGCAGCACGCAGCTGGGTACGCGACTTCATCCGCTGGTACAGCCATGAGCACCGCCACAGCCGCATCCGCTTCGTAACGCCTGCACAGCGCCACCGTGGAGAGGATAAAGAAGTGCTAGCGCAGCGTCATGCGCTGTACCAGCAAGCCCGTCATAAACACCCGCATCGCTGGTCAGGTGCAACGCGAAATTGGCAACCTATTGGCACCGTCACACTCAACCCAGAGAGGGAGCAGCCAGCACTGAAAATAGCAGCTTAAACACACGGCTTACGCGACAACTACCTTGCAAAACGCCGCTCCAACTATATGATCACTCCCGGCGCGACCATCAATATAATCATCACCACCCATTCCGTTTAGCCGATCACTAAATACAGAATCACTACCATATATACTGTCATTCTTATCACCACCCTCAAATTCAAGGGTGTTATACAATGACGCATCATAAACAATTGACGTTCCATTCAGAAAAGACTGGTCGAGGCTTTTGCCAAGATCATCTTTATCGTCCTTGGAATCAATCCGAGCTTGATAATTACCCTTAACATAATAATCAACAGAGCTTATAGAACCATCTGTTTTATCAATATATGAAGCCTTTCCAAGCACCCCTTTATCAACCACATGCGCTCCACCAGAAACTGCAGGCGGTGCGATTACAGGCTGATCTTTCTCAGAAACCGAAATATTAAAATTATTGGCAAACCCTGAGCCGGTAAAAAACTTACGGATAGTAACTTGACCGCCTGCCTCACCCTTAATCAGAACATGCAGATCACCATTTTCGCTACGACGATACGCATTATCATAATCATCTGTAAATTCATAACTGGAACCGCCTATTGAATATATTTCCCCAACCGCCCGCCCAAACAAATGCAATGTATTGGATCCGGACTGATCTTCGATTATGTCGTAGCCACCATCTTTCTCATAATAATAGTGCTCATTGCCGGCACCACCTTTTAGCAGGTCGTCACCTTCACCACCGTAAAGGTGATCATTCTCAGCAACGCCGACCAGAGTGTCATTACCCTTGCCACCGTAGAGTTGATCGTTGCCGCTCCCACCTTCAAGGTAGTCGTTTCCGTCTTCGCCTTTAAGAACGTCGTTACCGGCACCGCCGTAGAGACGGTCGTTGCCTTTGTTGCCTTCGAGGACGTCCGCACTATCGCCTCCAAAGTAAACGCGGTGAACCAACGGATTAAAGCCACCTACCGGGTCAGGCATAACTAGTACATCAATGCCGCTGGCAATATCTTGGTAATCGAAGCCGTCCTTGGCGGCATAGTCGGTAACTTGTTGATTCTCGCTAATAGTCCACTTCGTGATCAGGCCAGCCAACATATTGGAGCGATCAGTAATCCACTCATCAGTAATTTTGCCAGTGCCTGTTTGCTCGTTGTAAAGACTGAGTCTCTGGCCCGCCGAAAACTCAACTGGTACTCTAATCACTGATAATGCGGCTAGCGCAGCACGCGCACTAATGTCAGTACGAGCAAGCTCTGCTAAAGCTGAAGGGTCTTCAGGTAGCAACTGCACACTGGCTGCTTGAAGTTGCGCAGTGCCATATGAAGCAAAAAAAGATTGAGCAATAAGCGTAAACATAACCTCTTCGGTTGACTCAACCACTTGGCCTTGTGTAGCGCCACGAATCATGTCTAATACACGGCTAAGGCCAACCTGTTCAATCAGGGTACCGAAAGGCTTAGCCTCTTCAGGCAAGATGTATGTGAGCGATTTAGATATTAACGCCCATAGCTCATAAGGATTGCCCTTCGCCTCCCAGAGCGTTTCGGCAAGGATTCCAATATCGGGAAGGGTTTGATCGATAAATGATTGAAACGAAGTAAAACTATCAAAGCCAGCAAATAGCGCTGCTTCCCAAGCTGTACGATAAGAGTCATATGCAAACAGAAGGTTTTTTAAGTCATCAAGGCGATCCACTTGCTGGCCATCTCCCGAACTCAGCAAGCGCCAAGTCTGATTAGAGTTAAGGCCGCTAAATAAGATTGATCCAGCCCAGCCTGCGTTGACGCCGCCACCAGCCAAAGGATCCCTAGCACTGTCGCCAAAAGGCAGTTCTGCAAAAAGAACTTCACCCACACCGGTAGCATCTCTTTCGGCTATCTCGTCAATAGTGGGAAACAACCAAGTTCCGTCTGGCTGGATTCGGTCGGTACTGAGAATGTCCTCCAGCGCCCTCTCAGCCACCTTGTTCGAGGCCAACTGCATCAACTCATCAGAATACTCGACACCGCGCAAGACCATCTGTTGCGCCGAATAGGCACGAATCATAGCGGAGTACGCACCTTGGCCAGCATTCGCCTGAGCCGCGCCATGTAACCAAGTTTGCACATCATCGCCACTTCCCCCAAGCACAGAGCCCAGCATGTCAGCGATAAACTGATAAATATGGCTGTAATCGCCTAATGGATTGGATGTGCTTTGATTTTTCGGCCCTTCTGCAAACAGCGCACTAATTTGACCATGCTGTTCTTGAGTGAGAAATATATTCATGTCTGAACTTCCCTATTCTTCTACTATTAATGAATCAACAAATTTAATCACTTCTGCATTGACTGCCTTCCAGTTAAGGAAAAACTCAGGTCCGAAGTAGTATTTAATCTGAGGGCCACGGGGGTGCTGGAAGTAGGTCATGCACCCCCCCGGATTTTCTGGGGTTTCGCCCGCGCACAAAAAGATAAAGCGGCCACCGAGCGGGGTTTTTATCTGGGGATCAAGCGGTTCATAGGTGATTTTCCCCCAACCACCACCCACACGCTCCTTAACATATTCTCGCAGCCCCAATTCATGGCGATCCCTGATGGATTTCCAGCGCCACTCTTTGAAGTAGTTTTCGATGCTCTTGTCGGATTCATAACCGCTATCAATTATTTCGATGCGAACGACATTAGCACCTTCGGCGCGTCTCGATGTGGGCAATGGTTCCCCCATGCTTAGGTCGACAAATACATTCGCCCGAACTGCCTTACCCTTAAAAATTTGTCGTACATCGCGCGTGTCGGTATAGGGCTCCGGCATATACCCGACAGGAAAGCGAAATAACACGCCACCTATTTTCAAATCACTAGACTGCTCCCAGTATGCCCCATGCAAAGCCCGGTAAGCATCGGTATTCGTAGCAGGAGCACTGTAATTAGCCTTGTATTTACACCAACCCAACACTGTTAATGAAAAGCCAACCAGCACAAGCCACTTAACAGACTTTAAATACCTTCCCCACCGCTTAATTGCTACATCTTGCATTAGCATACTCCTACCAATTAATTAACTATCAAAAAAGGGGGAGGGCGGTTGCAGGAGCTGAGTGCAACACGGTTAATGAATTGAAGTCGGAGCATCATGCCGCATTGTCATGGCTGCTTGCATCACCTCGCCCATAACTTCGATGGGGCACTTGAAGTCGAAGCGCTTACGCGGCCGCATGTTCAGTTGCAGAGCGATGGCATCCAACTCTGCCTGGCTGTGTACCGACAGGTCTGTGCCTTTGGGCAGGTACTGGCGGATCAGGCCATTGATGTTTTCGTTGCTACCTCGCTGCCAAGGGCTATGAGGGTCACAGAAGAAGATCGCTACACCCGTTTTCTGGGTGATCTCAGCGTGCCGCGCCATCTCCCGTCCTTGGTCGTAGGTCATGCTCTTGCGCATCGCAAACGGCATGCCATTGAGCGCTGCACTGAAGCCCTCCATCGCCGAGGTCGCCGTCGCGTCGTTCATCTTCACCAGCATCAAGTAACCACTGGTGCGCTCCACCAACGTGCCTACAGATGAGGCGTTGGCTTTACCCTTGATCAAGTCGCCTTCCCAATGCCCCGGCATAAGCCGGTCTTCGATTTCAGGGGGGCGCACGTGAATGCTGACCATTTCAGGGATCTGGCCGCGCCGATCCACGCCGCCAGAGCGCGGTCTGCGCGTCGTCTTGCTTTGGCGCAAGCAGATGATCAACTCCTTACGCAGCTCGCCGACCGGCAGGGCATAAATCGCGTTATAGATCGTCTCGCGACAGACGTAGGCCTCTCTGAGGCTGGGAATATTCATGCTGCGCAGCTTGCCGGCAATCTGCTCGGGAGACAAACGCTCACGCAGCATATGGGTCACCAACGCGAAGCGCTCGCTACCCGGCAACAGCTTTCGCATCGGTCGACACACCTGCCGGCGGGCTTGCATCTGCTGTTGTGCCACCCGGGCCGAGTAGCCGCCACAGGCACCTTGATTACGCCGCAACTCCCGGCTGATGGTCGAAGGGGATCGAGTGATCAAGCAGGCAATCTCGCGCAGGCTGAAGCCCTGGGCACGACCGATTTGAATGGTGGCGCGCTCTTCAACGCTGAGTTCGGTATAAGACATAGGGGCAGCACCGTACCGGAAAGGTCAGGTGTTGCACTCAGATTTTGCGGCCGCCCCCTCTATTTTATCGAAGGGACCAGTCATGTATCGATATAAACTTGATAACTTGTTCTGGCGCATCTTCTAAGGAAGCCCTGTAGTCCGTAACAAAACTAATCCCCGTCAATATTCTTCCACTTTTTTTTAGAAGAAAGTCATCATCCGCATCATTAAACAAAACATCAAACTCCCTTTCTAAGCTCCGAAGATCATCCCCCACGCTGACACTATTAAATTTCCCGCGATACCCTTCACCTACGGCAATTCTATAAAGCCTTCCGGTATTTTCGAAGTACAGCGAGACCGCCTCATTCATAAATCGATATGACAATAAAAGCTCATTACCAAAACCGATCCTTCTCTTAATTCCGACCCAAGAGTTATTCTTAAGGAGAATGTCACGAACAGGTACTTCCGGACCGTACCACTCAACCTTACCAACTTTTTCGCTAACATTGGAAAGCGATTCACCTAAAGAGAATCCTGCTGCTGACATACCTGGAACAAGGTCAGAGTACAAATCAGGGAATAAATTTCTCATAGATCACTTCCAGCCCTTCCACTCACCGCTCTCATATTTCAGACGATTTCCTTGGGTATCATAGTATTGTTGATAACGCGTAATAGTGCCCGGACTAAAATCAGGCGACGGATCAATTACCCGTATTTCTATATTTTTATTGCCAATCTTCTCAGTACTAACAAGCTTATAGTACGGACTATCACCGTGGGTTCCACCGCCCGGATGGAACTCTACCTCTTTTATTGTCGGGTGTCCTTCAACGTTAAAGACCTGTGCTTTACCTGAAGTACCAGCCAATGGTGCTTTCGGCGTAAGACTCGCACCATCAAGCGTTAGCGACTGCTTGATGTCATCAATCGATTTACCCCACATGCTCGACGGCGATTCAGCAATATTTCGAGGAATCCCTGCTTGCGCGGCCAGATCGTCTCTCAGCCCAACACGCGCAATTGCAGAAGTAGCCGGCACTTCAGCTGCACCAGTCGCTTTTGCACCCTCAGCCGCCACTTTGGCGGTGGTGCCGTCTGGGGCCCGCAGAACCGGCACCTTCGCGCCGGGCACAGCGATGGTAGCGATGCCGAGTACGCCGAACAATATATTGCCCGCCGCGTTCCAGTAGTCACCCTCTAAACCTTGCTCGACACCCTTGCTCGCCTGCGCCGTGCCATTAGCCGCCGCCAAGACGCGGATCGTATTACCAAGCCCACCGCCAAGCAGGTAAATCGCCTCATTGCCGGGCTTGGCCATAGCCTCTTGTGCGCTGCCTATTCTGGCTACGCGCAATGCCTCACGATACAGCTGCTCGTTTTGACTTGGCTCACGAAACCAGTCCGCACCGTAGGCATTTCGCGCTTGGCTACTGCCTGCGTACTCATAGTCGTAACTGAGTGGCTGGGTGGAGTACAGCAGTTGCATCAGGGCAACCTGAGCTTGTGCCTCGCCATAAACCCGAACCTGCTCGCTCAGGTAGATTTGTAGATAGCCCGTCAGTGTCCGGAACTCTTCAGGACTCATTTTTTCAGGGCTTGCGACGTATTTCTTCAACAACTCATCGCTGCGCTGATCGGCGCGCTCAAGCATGACCAGTTGCCTAGCCGTTTCTACGGTGTACTGATTCTGCAATTGTGCTTCGCGGGCCTTGTCTCGCTGAGCTTGGGATTGCGCACCGAGAAAATTATTCTCTACCGCATTCCTCCCCCCCTGAGCCCCCGCTACCGCATTGGCCGCATCGCCGCCCACCGCTGCACCGGCTAAACCCGAGGCCAGGGTCGAAAGTGCCGAAACCGTCTGCTTCTGCTCTTCTGTCAGGTCTTGCGGTTTGGTGTCGCCATACAGTTGCTTGATGATTAACCCGGCCATGACTTCGCCGGTCACCGCACCCGCTGCACCTGCTCCTGCCGAGTTACCCTGGGCCTGTGCCACCACAGCCCCCAGCACGGCATGCGCCATGACTCGGGCGGCTTCGTTATCACCCAGTGTCTGTTTGATGGTTTGCGCGACATAGGGCGCGGCCGCCCCGGCAATCGCGCCGTTGATATTGCCGCCTGCCAAACCTTGCAGCGCAGCGGTGACAGCTTGCGCCACGCGCTGGTAGTCGCCGCCGGTACCGTAGGGGGCCATGGCGTCTTTGTAGGCTGTGCTGCTCACCAGCGCTGTTTGATACGCCTCGCGCTCTTTGTCGGTGGCACCCGCGCCCGGCTCATGGATGCCCTTTCGTTCCAGTTCGGCCTTGCCTTCGCGGTTGGCGTTGATCTGGCCATGCGTACGCACCACATCCATGACCTGACTGCCGATTTCGGCAATGGCTTGCACTTCACGCAGGCGGCGTTGCTCTTTCTCTTTGTCAAAAATCGGGCTGAGCGCTTCGTGGGCGCTTTCAACGTCGCGATTGAGGCTGGCGACATCCTGCTGCTGGTTCTGTGTGTCGCGGATTTCGATTTGGCCTTCGGAGACCGCCGCGCGGGTGGCGCTGCTGTCGTCCCCGCCACGGCTCAGGCCACTGAGCAGGCCGCCAGCCATATTGCCGAGAAACTGCTGGCCGACGCCGCCGTTGCTGCTGACCCCAACGCTCTGTTGCTGGCTGCTGAACTCGGCTTTGTTGCGAATATCACTCCAGCCGAGGGTACCGGTGCTTAAGCGGTTTTTCTCCGCCTCGGCGGTGCTGCCGATCACCGCGCCATCGAGCTGGGTGTGTTTGCCTACATCGACTTGATAGCCACCTTGTCCGGCAAACAGGCCAGTTTGTTCTTGCACACTGTCATAGCGTGATTTCAGTTTGTTTTGGCTGGCGCTGACATACCCGCTGCCGGTCATGGTGCCGAAGGTAAAACTGCCACCGGCACTGAGGCTTTGTTGTTTGGCGTCAAAACGGTCGCTGTCTTGCAGGCTTTGCAGCGTCAGGTCGCCGCCCACATCGGCAACGATGCGCTCGCCACTGACCTGTGCGCCTTGCAGGGCGGTATCCCGGCCGCTCACTAGGCTGACCTGCCGACCGGCATCGGCAGTCGCTTCTGTCCAGGTGGTGCCGTTACCTTTTTCTTTGCCGGTGCTGGTGTTGGCATTGGCGAAAATGCTCAACCCCGCGCCGCCGTCGCTCACGCCGAGACTGATCCCCACGTTGCCGCCACCGCTCTTGTTAGAACCGGTGACTTTCTGCGTGTTGGCCGCCGCTTCCAGCTTGAGGTCTTGTGCGGCTTTCAGTCTAAGGTCGCGACCGGCCTGCAAAGCGCTGCCGGTGATGTGCAGATCACCGCCCACACCTTGGTTGCCCGTCGCTTCAATGCTCAGATCGCGGCCGGCATTGAGGTCACTGCCTTGGCTGACCTGTTGTTCTTGGTTATTTTTCGAGCTGGATTTCTGCGTGCCCAGTGACAGGCTGATACCGAAGAATTGGCCGGCATTTTCTGCCGTCATGCCGCCGCCCATTTCCGCCGCCTGCATGGCTTGATAGCCGCTCAAGCCTGCTTTGACCCCTTGCAGCGCCGCCATGCGGCTGTCACCGCCCTGCTCTGATTCGCGCGCCGCTTGGGCGCTCTCGTAGCTGGTATTGAGCGCTGAGTCCACGCTACCCGAGAGGGCCAAGGTCAAACCGCTCTTCTTACTTTCCTGACGCTGCTCGCTGCGATTTTGGTTTTGCGCCGCGCTGATGATGACTTCCTGGCCTTTCAGTGCGATATCGCGCCCGGCTACGACATCCGAACTCACCACACTCAGCTGCTTGCCAGCCTGAATGTCCACATCGCCCTGGACGCTGCCAAGGGTGCTGGCACGGGTGGTTTCGCTTGTGCTCTTTTGGCTGCCTTTGAGGCTGGATGAACCCAAGGTGACGCCTATACCACCGCTGCTCATCAAGCCGGATTTCTTTTTCGCCTCAAAGCTTTCGCGGTACGTACTCTCGGTCACGCCACGAATGTCGACATCATTACCCGCCAGCAGAGAGGTGGCGTCGGTGGACACCACATCGCTGCCGTGCACACGGATATCCCGCTTGGCCTCGAGGTCTACCGTGTCCGCACTGATCAGGCTGCCCTGCGCTTCGCTCGAAATCGTCTTTTGAGACTTGGTCTTGCTGGAGCTGGAAAGCATTCCCTTTTTGGTTTTATGGCTATAAGACGACTGCGAGGACGTATTTTCAGCGGCGAGCAGGCTGAGATCTTTGCCGGCATACAGATAGGCCTCGCCTTCGGCCCGCAACTCACTGGCGACCAACGTCATATCATTGCCAGCAACCGCCAGCAGATCGGTACCCGCATCGACGTCTACGCCCTGCTGACGAACACTCTGCGCTTCTTTGATTTGATGCTTGCTGCTGCTCTTGCCGAAGCTTCCTTTCTTCTTCTGGAATTTCTCGTAGTAGCTGTAATCCTCATCGGCTTCAGCCAGCATACGCAGATCGTTCTTCGCCTCCAGACTGACGCTTTCTTCGGCCTTAAGCTTGCTAGCGCTGAGCACGAGGTCATTGCCAGAGTCAATACTGAGATCACCACCCGCCTCAATCACTGAGGCTTGCTGGCGCACAGAAGCATTTTCCTGGTTGATACGCTTCTTACTGCTCTTGTAGCGATACTCACTGCTGCTTTCGTTGGCGGCTGCGCCCACCAACACATTCCTGTCAGCTGTAAGCGCTACATCACCAGTTGCTTTGACCTTACTGGCAATCACCGTCAGGTCCTGATCAGCCTCAGCCTTGAGGTCACCACCGACCTGCACGTCACTGCCGTACTGGGTGGTGCTGGATTGGCTCCATAAATGGCGTTTGTCCTTGCGCATCTGGCCGTTTTCGGCCTGAGCGGAGGCGATGATCAGGTCCTGCCCGGCACTCAGGCTGGCGTCGCCGCCGGCCTTGAGGCTGCCACCGATATTCTGAATATCGCGTCCTGCGGAGAGGGTCAGGTCGTTGCTGGCTTCGATGCCTGCTGCCTTGTCGACCACACTGGTGAGCTGGCTGAAGTTACGCCCGCTGCGTGCTTCCTGGGTGATGGTTCGCTCGTTGCGGATATCACCGGTCAAGGCAATGGCTGTGACGTCTTTGCCGGCGATGATGCCGCCTTGGGCGTTGCGGATGCTGTCGGTGGCGAGCAGGCTCAGGCGCTCGCCCGCTTGCATCAAGCCGCTATTACCAATGCTGTTGGCCGTCGCGCTGAGATTGTTACTGGCGCGCAGGGTGCCGCTGTTGTTCAGGTTACTGCCGCTGATCAGCGCAACATCCTGCCCTTGAATCAAGGCACCACCCGGAGCCAAACGGTCATTGGCCTGAGCCAGGTAGAGCACTGGCACCAGAACCCTCTGACCATTCACGACCTGCTCCTGCATCCAGACGATGTCGTGGGTCAGGGCAGCAACTTGCTCGGCAGTCAGGGCAATACCGGGGGCCAGATTCAGCGCTTGTTTGCTGGCGATAGCGTTGTTCATCAGGTACTTGAACTGCGCTTCGTCAGAGTTCAAACCCGCCAGGAAGCGCTTGCCGGTACGCGCAGCAATGGCCTGCTGGATAAGGCGCTGTTCATACAGGCCATCACCCAGACGGCGTTGGGTTTGATCCGGGTTGTAACCAACGGCGTTGAGCAGGTAGCCGGAGTTAAGGAACGTTTTCAGGTTGGCAAAAGCGGGATTGGTTTCGATCAGGTAGGGGTAACCCGGGTCGTTGTTGAGCTGGAACAGACCATTCTGCCCTTGCGGCAATGTAAAACCAGGCAGTGCCAGCGGGTCGACCACGAGTTGCTGACTGTCTGCCGGTAACTGCGCATTAAGTTGTACGATCAGGGGTTGGCTGCTGCCGGTGACTTGGGTGTCGAGGCCCGGTGCAGTGCCAGCCTGAGCGGCCTGGTTATTCAGCACCGAGGAGTTGGTCAGGCTTTGCGTGGCTTGAATACTGACATTGCCGCCAGCCTGGATGATGGCTGGAGCACCAGAGCCATTTGGCGTCTGGGTCTCAATATCGCTGGTCAGTGTCCAGGCATAGAGCGCGCTGGGTACTTCCTTGGGTAAAGCTGCGGCGTTGTAGGGGTTGATGTGGTTGTCGCGGAAGCGTTCATCCGTACCATCGGTGACACGCCCGGTATTGAAGCGCCGAATACGCTCGATAATGCCACTGGCCGCGCCCATGTTTTCCAGGGTGATGCCGGTGATGTTGATATTGCCGCTGGCACTCAGGCTGCTGTAACGATTGGCAATGGCGTCGCCCTGAATAGTCAGGTTGCCACCACTGTGGATTCGCGCGGCGGCGGAGTCTTCCTCAACCGTGACGTTGAAACGCTCAGTGGCGACGTAATCGACGTTATGGTGATCTCCGCTGCAGTCGTAGCACACCACGCTGATGCTGCCAGCCGTCAGCTGCTTGCCTGATGTAAACACTTCCTTGCGGTTGGTCAGGGTGGTCGCCCGTAAGCTCATGTCGCCACTGGACTCGATGCTGCCAGAGCGGTTTTCCAGCAGGGTCGACTTATTGCCAGCACCATCCTTGGCAATGGTCAGCGCACCCAGGCTGTAGATATCGGCATACAGGTTGCTGATGCGATCAGCCAACAACTGCATATCGCCACCGCTAAACAGCAGGCCGCCCTGATTGATCAACTGCGCTGCTTCGATGTGCAATGCCGCAGCACTGCCCAGGGTGCCTTGGTTGTTGAGGCTGGCCGCCTTGACGCTCAGGTCATTGGCAGAGGTGATCTTGCCGGCATTGCTAAGGCCGGTACTGATATCAATTCGGGCACTCTCCGCACTGCGCAATTCGGCAGCGCTGCCCAGGTCGGCACGGTTGGCAGTCAGGCTCAAATCGCCTTGGGCCAGCAGCTTGCCATTGCCGGTGTAGGCATCGCTCAGGGTCAGGTGCAGTGCGCCATCGGTTTCGATACGGCCGTGGTTTTCCCAGCGCTCACCGCTGGTGGTGATGCCATCAACGGCAAGCAGGGCGCCGGTAGCGCTTTGGGTGAGACGGTTGATAGCGATGTTGAGCGTCTTGGCTTGCAGCGAGCTGATATTGCTCCACTCATCCAGGCTGAGATCGACCGCACCGTTGGTGATAAAGCGACCGCCTGCCTGACCAAGCGCCGTCAGGTCGATAGCAAAACCCTGATCACCCACGTGACGCACCGTACCGCCGAGGTTGCTCAGGCCCACGCTGCTCAGGGCAAATGCACCACTGCCAATCTCAACCAAACCGGCGTCGTTGTTGAACTGCCCGCCCAGCACAAACCGGCTCTCGCCCTCACCACCCAGGGCGCGCAGTTTGCCGCCGTTGTTGCTCAGGGTATTGGCAGCCAGTTGCAGATCACTGGCGGATTCAATCAAGCCGTTCTGGTTATTCAGGTTCGCGCTGAGATGTAGGTCAAGAGCTTCACCGGCCAGGGTGCCGCCCTGGTTATCTAGGTTGGCCGCCGTGACCTTGATGGTTTGCTGGGCCAGAACTTCACCGTCCTGGTTGTTCAACTGGTGACCGCTCAGCTCGAGGTCTTTCTGCGCAACGATACGCCCGCCCTGGTTTTCCAGTGTCTGCGCGTTGAGCGTTGCGTCACTGGCGCTGAGCAGCTTACCGGCGCGGTTATCCAACGTTTGCACATCCGTGTTCAGGCTGCCGTGGGAGGTAATGGTGCCGGGGTTTGTCACCGTGCTGGTTTGCAGGCTCAGGGTGGCCGTGTTGTTCAGGCTACCGTCGGCACGCACGCCAGCCTCGACCACGCCCTGATTGCGCAGCTCGCCGCCTTTAACGGTGAGCTGCTGGGCGGCTGCCAGGCTTTCCTTGACCAGCGTCTGCCCACTGGCGTCTACAACGGCATTGCGCCCGGCGAAGGTGTCGGCATTCAGTTCGATGCTCTCAGCCTTGAGCTGTAGATCGCGGCTGGCAGCGCTACGGGCCATGCTCAGTTGGCCATTGGCGTCGATTTGGATATCACCGGCACTGGCGGCCATGTCGCCGGCCAATTTTACGCCCACACCTTGTTCGGTGCCGACCAAACGGATTGCCCCGGCATACATGCCGCCCAACGCCGAGCTGTCGATGGCCAGTTGCGGTTTGGCGCTGCCATCATCGGCTTTGGCGGTGGCATTGAGGCTGGCGGCGTCAACTTCGTTACGCCCGGTAATCACATTCAGCTGGTTGGCATGCAATTCGGCGTTGATCTGCGCACTGCGGGTAATCAGGTCGAACTGGCTGACATTGCGCGCATTGAGGCCATCGCCTTCGATGCTGATCTGCCCGCCGTTGACATCGAAACGATCAAGCTTACCGTTCTCGACAATCGGTTTGCCGGTGCTGAGGGTGACGCGCGGGGTATTGATGAAGCCGCAACCATCGCAGCTGATGCCATGCGGGTTGGCGACGATGACCGCGGCGGACTTGCCTGCCACTTCGGTGTAGCCCTTGAGCTGACTGGGGCTGCCGCCGTTGACCTCATTGAGGATGATATTCGCCGCCCCGCCCGTGAGGTTTGGGTTACCCATCACATAGCCGCCCAACTGCGTCTGCACCAGCGCCTGGGCGCTGTTGTTGAGAATCAGGCCCTGCTGGCTGACGTTGAAGTCAGTGAACTTGTTGTGCGACAGACCACTGCCATTGGGGGTGGCGATATTGACCATGGGCACGCCATTGGCGGCCTGGGTTAGCGCAGCGTTATTGCCGGCCTGGGCATCCAGCGCCAGTTCGGCCGCGGTAGTGACGATCGGATTCAGGAAGAGTACGCCGATCAAGACACAGGCAATATTTTGGAAAAAGGGCGCGCGAACGTCCATGTAATAACTCCAACCCGTAGGGCTTTAAATTCGAAAATCAGCAAAAAATCAGAAGAACAGGTCGACCCGGAAGTACACCGGATGCTCCTGGCGCTCGATGGCGTCCGGGCGTTCCAGTGAACGGGCGAAGGTCACCGATGCGGCCAGGTGCTGGCCGCGAGCACTCAGCTCGATGGCGTTGCCGGAGAGGCGACCATGCTGGTCGGGGTTGTAACGCCCGCCGCTGATCACGCCCATGTCGTAAGCGAAAGCCACGCCGTACTCACTGACAAAGGGCTGCAGCGGTTGCCAGCTCACCGCCTTACGCCAGCGCACTTGGTTGCGCCAGTAGGCGCCGCTGTCGCCGGACAGCGATTGCTCCTTGAAGCCGCGAACCGAACTCAAGCCGCCGACGCTGATGCGTTGCGGGCTAAAGAGCACATCGTCGCTGCGCTGGCCGTTGGCCAGGCTGTCGAAGCTGAACGACTCGCCCCACAGCTGAAAGGGCTGCAGGTAGCTCAGGGTCAGGCTGTATTTGTTGTAGCGCGCGACCGGCTGGCCGCCTTGCGGGTTACCGCTGCGCTGCGCATCAAATGCGCCGGTACCGTGTTGCCAGCCGAGATCGGCGTTTACAAAAGCACTGCCAATACGCCGACCATGGTTAACGCCCAACTGCGCTTCGGACAGGCGCTGGCTGGAGACATCAATCAGGTTGCCGAGGATAAAGTTGTTGCTGCGCAGGTGGCTGACGCCAATGCTGGCGGCCGTTTTACTCAAGCTGTCGCGGTGCAGCACACGTTCGCCACGCAGGGCGTGGGTGTTGCTGTCGCCATCTTGGTCGAAGGCAAAACCGTTGGCTTGGCTCTCGGTGCGGTAGTAACTCTGGCTGTAGCTGTAATTGAAGGTCCACCAGCCATACGGCAGGCTGTAGTTGAGGCTTTGGTTGTGCGAGTGGCGGTAGCTGTCACTGACGGTATCGCCGCCGGCACGCAGGCTCAGTTGATCGGCCAGGCCCAGCGGGCTGTCCCAATCCAGCCCCAAGCCCCACTGTTGCTCACCGGTACTCAGCTGGCCATCGTTGTGCCGTGCCAGGCTGACCCGCCACGGCTTGCTGCGCTGCCCTTGCAGCTGCACGCGACTACCACCAACTTGCTCACCTGGCACCAGCTCCAATTGCGCCTGACGCGATGGTAGGCGATTGAGCTGCTCGACTAACTGCTCCAGCTCGCGCAGGTTCAGCACACGCTCGCGCGTACCGGGAAAACTCATGGCCAACTCGCGGATCGAGGCCAACTCCGAGCTATTCAACCCCTCCAGCTGGCCCTCGACCACGGTGACCTGCAGCGTGCCGCTGGCGAGATCCTGCTGTGGCAGATAGGCGCGCGTGGTGACATAGCCACGACCGAGGTAGTGGTTTGTGAGGTCTTTGAGCAGCTGATTAAGCTGGCCAATGCCAAGACACTCGCCACTGTAGGGTTTGAGCAAGGAGGCCTGATCCGCCGGGCTCAGCAGCGTGGCACCAACTAGGTTGATTTTCGCGATGACAAAACAACGCTGATCCTCCGCAACCGGCTGAGCGGGCAATGGCTCGGCTTTTTCAGGCAGCTGCTGCAGATCATCCAGACGGCGCTGCTGATCTTGCAGCAGACGTTCTTGACGTTCGCGGATAAGGTCACGTTCACCTGGCGTTTGCGCCAGTGCTACAACAGGAACAAGCAAACACATCAGGCAGACGGCCACAAAATGGCCGGAAGCCATTTTTAACGTCGCGCAGCGATGGGCCGCAGGGTGGCTGCCGAGGATGGCAGGCCATAAAGGTCTACTACAAAGCGCCATGCTTTCAGTCCTTTGAATAGCGAATATACAGAAGCAAAAATGCGGCGCGCACTAAAGCACAAGGCTTCTAGCTATCATTCAGACCATGCGTGAACTTGCGCACATACCGGCCATTCAACCTTAATCACAAAGTCCAGATGCGTTGAAAACTGACCGGGGGGTTGGTGGGCACCTGATGTGACAGGTTGGAATCAACTGATTATTAACGAGCGCTGTACGCGCCGCTCAAACGCCTAAGCAGCCCCTACAGCGCTAACTGCCGCGTAAACAGCGCATACCAATAAATGCGGCGAATAGTCCCCACCGGTCCATCTGCTGCCCTTTATGGCCGTAAACCGCTACAATCGCGCCCCTTTCGCGCCCGTGCGCCCGCTCAACTGGACCAAGATTCGTGATCTCCACCGCTAATATCACCATGCAATTTGGGGCTAAGCCCTTGTTCGAGAACGTTTCCGTGAAGTTTGGCGGCGGCAATCGCTATGGCCTGATCGGGGCGAACGGCTGCGGCAAGTCGACCTTTATGAAAATCCTTGGCGGCGACCTGGAATCAAGCGGTGGCCAAGTGATGCTGGAGCCGAACGTGCGCCTCGGTAAGCTGCGTCAGGACCAGTTTGCTTACGAAGAATTCAGCGTGATCGACACCGTGATCATGGGTCACGAAGAGCTGTGGAAGGTTAAAGCTGAACGTGACCGCATCTACTCGCTGGCAGAAATGAGCGAGGAAGATGGCATGAAGGTCGGTGAACTCGAAGGTGAGTTCGCGGAGATGGATGGCTACACCGCCGAATCGCGCGCGGGTGAATTGTTGCTGGGCTTGGGTATCGGCATCGAACAGCATTTCGGCCCGATGAGCGAAGTGTCGCCGGGTTGGAAACTGCGCGTATTGCTGGCCCAGGCGCTGTTCTCTGACCCAGAAGTGCTGTTGTTGGATGAGCCGACCAACCACTTGGATATCAACACCATCCGTTGGCTGGAAAATATTCTGACCCAGCGCAACAGCACCATGATCATTATTTCTCACGACCGTCACTTCCTTAATAGCGTATGCACGCACATGGCTGACCTGGACTACGGCGAGCTGCGCCTGTTCCCGGGTAACTATGACGAATACATGACCGCTGCAACCCAGTCGCGCGAGCAATTGCTGTCGGATAACGCCAAGAAGAAGGCGCAGATCAACGAGCTGCAAAGCTTTGTCAGCCGCTTCTCGGCCAACGCTTCGAAATCTAAACAGGCCTCCTCACGCGCCAAGCAAATCGACAAGATTCAGCTGGCCGAGGTCAAGCCCTCGAGCCGTATCAGCCCCTTTATTCGTTTCGAACAGAATAAGAAGCTGCACCGCCAGGCTGTGATGATCGACAAGATGGCCAAGGGTTTCGACGGCAAGGCTTTGTTCAAGAACTTCAGCTTTCAGGTTGAAGCAGGCGAGCGCGTGGCGATTATCGGCCCGAACGGTATCGGTAAAACCACCCTGCTGCGCACTCTGGTCGGTGAGCTGACTCCGGATGCTGGTAGCGTTAAATGGACCGACAGCGCCGAGCTGGGCTACTACGCCCAAGACCACGCCGACGATTTTGCAGACGATATCAGCCTGTTCGACTGGATAGGCCAGTGGACCACCGGCGAGCAGGTGATCCGCGGTACCCTCGGCCGTATGCTGTTCAGCAACGATGACATCCTCAAGTCGGTAAAAGTTATCTCCGGTGGTGAGCAAGGCCGCATGCTGTTCGGCAAGCTGATTTTGCAAAAGCCCAACGTGCTGATCATGGACGAGCCGACCAACCACTTGGACATGGAGTCCATCGAGGCGCTGAACCTGGCGCTGGAAAACTACCCGGGCACGCTGATTTTCGTCAGTCATGACCGGGAGTTTGTTGGCTCCCTGGCCACACGCATTATCGAGCTGTCGGCCAACGGCATTAATGACTTCAGCGGCACCTATGACGATTACCTACGCAGCCAAGGCGTGATCGTTTAATAACGCTGAAAGAAAAAACGCCCCGTTCGCAGAGTCTGTGAACGGGGCGTTTTTGTAGATGGTTGCCACTGACTCAGGCGTAGTGGCGCTGTAAAAAGTCGATTAACAGTTGGTTAACCTGTGCGGCTTGCTCGTTCTGAATCCAGTGCCCGCAGTCTTTGAGCACATGATGTTCCAGCTGCGCGATGCATTTGGGCATCTGTTTTAGGGTGTAAGCCTCCAGTGTTCCAACCGGATCTTGGTCGCCGAGCAAGAACAGCGCGGGTTGCTCGATCTGTCGGCCGGCCAACGCCTCGGTACGCTGCCAATTGCGCTCGAAGTTGCGGTACCAATTCAACGCGCCGTAAAAGCCACGACCGGCGAAGGTGTTCAGGTAATACTCGAAGGCGGCATTGTCACACCAGGCCGGCAACGTAGCTGGGTCGTGCATGCCATCGAACAGTCCGGCGCCGACCGGTTTCTCCTGCAGAAAGTGATCCCTGGGTACAGCCGCTGAGGTGTTGTGCATCATCATGCGCAGGGTGCGCGGTATGTCAGCATCCATCTCGGCCTCGGCCACACCCGGCGTCTGAAAGTGCAGGATGTAGTGAAAACGCTCGGCATACAGCTGACGCATGATGTCGATAGCTGGCTGCTTAGGCCGGCCGCCAAATGGCACGGCCATGCCCACCACGGCCTTGACCCGCAACGGTTCAAGCAATGCCAGGTGCCAGGCAATCGGGGCGCCCCAATCGTGGCCCACTACACACACCTGATGTTGACCGAGCTGCTCCATCGCAGCCTGAATATCAGCGCAGATCGTTATCACGTCATAGGCGGCGGGATCACCCGGTGCGCTGCTCTGGCCATAGCCACGCATTTCCGGGATCAGCACGCGGTAGCCGGCTGCCGCCAACGGTGCAATCTGCTGACGCCAAGAATGCCAACACTCAGGGAACCCGTGCAGCAACCAGACTGGCCGCCCTGCTAATGGCCCCGCGCTGTAAAGGCTTAGGTCGATACCGTTGACCTGGAGTATGTGATGCTCAAGCTGATCCATATGCGCCTCCCTTAGTGCTGCCACTCTGACAAAGATGCACCTTGAAGTGCGACTTTATTGAACCGCCGAATACAGCTGCAGCCATCAGCCTTGGGCAGTGCTCCAGTCAATCCATTGCAGCTGCCACGTCGCGAGAATCAGCAAGCCGAAGCCGATGCGGTACCAGGCAAAGACGGCGTAACTGTGATTGGCAATAAACTTAAGCAACGCGCGCACAGCAATCATGGCGAAGATAAACGAGGTGACAAAACCGATGGCAAACACCGGCAAATCACTGATCTGAAACAGCTCGCGGTACTTATAGCCCGAGTAAACCGCCGCACCGACCATGGTCGGCATGGCGAGAAAGAAGGAAAACTCCGTGGCGGCCTTGCGTGATAACCCAAACAGCAAGCCGCCGATAATGGTGGCACCAGAGCGTGAAGTACCTGGGATCATCGCTAAGCATTGGGCGAAACCGATTTTCAGCGCATCTTTCCACGTCATGTCATCCACGCTTTCAGCATGCACAACGTGCGTGCGCCGTTCAGCCCAGAGCATGATCACCCCGCCCACCACCAGTGCCAGCGCCACCGTGATCGGGTTAAACAGATAATGGTGGATCAGGTCGGCGAACAAAACGCCCAACCCCACTGCCGGCAGAAAGGCAATTAGCAGATTGCTGGTAAAGCGTTGCGCCTGTGGCTCATTAGGCAGCCCCACAACAATGTCGAAAATTTTGCGCCGGTACTCCCACACCACCGCCAGAATCGCCCCCAGCTGGATGATGATGTTAAAAGCGAACGCACGCTCGCCGCCGAAGCCGATCAAGTCGGCCACGATAATCTGGTGGCCCGTGCTGGAAATCGGCAGAAACTCAGTAATCCCTTCAACAATGCCCAGTATCAGTGCCTGAACAGCCACCCAAAGATCCATTACCACTCCCATGTACGTGCTTTTTCTAGCACACATAATAAATTTGATGAGCGTGCATGTGCACTGTCACCGGGTCTGTATTGCCGGTTTTAACCGGAAAAAAACAGGAAAAACACTGACTTACCTGCAAGGGCGCAAAGCCTAGCAGAGAACCAGCGCGCTTGGCGCCTGCCTGCTGCGCAGTAAAAGCCTTACGATCTAGAAAGCTGCAAACCATTTTCGCTTCGGTTGCCTGCTCATTAGCCTAAAGTCTAAGGCAACGAAGGTCGTTACTTACCCTATAAAGCTCTGCTACGCCCAAACAACATGGAAGAAGAACGCTATGAATAGCCTACGCAGCCTGCCCATCAACCGTCGTCTGTGGCTAATTCTGACGGTGGCCATCGCCATGCTGATTATTCAGGGTGGGTTATTTCTCAAGCAGGTCCATAGCGATCTGTACACCGCCAAAGCAGAGAGAACGCAACATGTGGTCCAGAGTGCTGCGGGTATTTTGCAGCACTTCCACAGCCTAGAAGCCGCAGGCACGCTGCCCCGAGCAGAAGCGCAACAGCAGGCGATGGAGACCATTCGTGGCCTGCGCTATGCCGGGCAGGAATACTTTTGGATCAATGACCAGACGCCGGTGATGGTTATGCATCCGACCAATACCAAACTGGAAGGCCAGAATTTGTCTGGGTTCAAAGACCCCGATGGCAAGGCCCTGTTCAATGAAATGGTCGCTATCAGCAAGAGTCAGGGAGCAGGCCAGGTTGATTATCGCTGGCCAAAGCCCGGGGCCAGCGAGCCCGTACCAAAGGTTTCTTATGTGCAGTTGTTTCAGCCTTGGGGTTGGATAATCGGTTCTGGCATCTATGTGGATGATGTGCAGGCCGAGTTTCAGGCCCAAGCACTGAAAGCCATTGCCATTGGCTTAACCATTGCCGTGCTGCTGGCCGCGCTGGTCGCGCTGATCTTGCGCAGTATCACCCTGCCACTGCAGCAAGCCGTCAGCGCCATGGCTAATATCGCCAGTGGCGATGGCGACCTGACTCGGACCCTCAATACCCACGGTAACGATGAGCTAACCGCTCTGTCACGCCACTTCAATGCCTTTACTGACAAGCTACGGTTGGTGATCAAACAGTCGCTCGACTCCGCTGGCAAGCTCGATGTCGCCGCCCGCGAATTAGGGCAAATCTCCTCACATGCGCAACAACATAGTGAAGAGCAGTCGCAACAAATGGAACTGGTGGCTACGGCGATTAACGAGGTGACTTATGCCGTGCAAGACGTAGCAAAGAATGCCGAGCACGCCTCAACTGAAGTCCACGCAGCTGAAAAGCATGCCTTACAAGGCCAACAGAATATCGAAAGCAGCCTGCGCAAAATCAACGAGTTGTCTGGCACCATCGACCAGGCAGTGACGGTGATCCAAGCACTGGCGCAAGAGAGCACGCAAATCGGCAGCGTTCTTGAAGTAATCCGTTCAATTGCCGAACAAACCAATTTGCTGGCGCTGAATGCTGCTATCGAGGCAGCTCGCGCCGGCGAGCAAGGCAGAGGTTTTGCGGTAGTCGCTGACGAGGTGCGTTTGCTGGCGCAGCGTACGCAAAAATCCACGGCCGAAATCCAAGTAATGATTGAACGCCTGCAAGGCAACTCTGAAGCAGCGGTTAGGGTTATTAATGACAGCAGCAAAGCCTCGCAACTGACCATAGAGCAAGCCAGTCAAGCCGGTGCAAGCCTGACGCTGATCGCCAGCGGGCTGCGTAATCTGACGGGTTTAAACGCTTCCATCGCCAGTGCGACGCTGCAACAATCGCACGTGGTAGAAGACATCAACCAGAACGTCACTCAAGCCGCCAGCCTAGCCCAAAACAATGCAACGGCTGCGCAGCAGACCAGCAATGCTGGGCAGCACTTAAGCCTGCTAGCAGAGCAGCTCAATAAGATACTTGGCCAGTTCAGGGTATAGATAAGTAATGAGCAGCATGGAGCACCAGGAAGTTGATCTGAGCAAACCGCAGAATCAGGACCTGATCTGGGACTTGGACAGCATTGCCCGACGCGAGCTGGCCGAGCGCTTTATTAGGCTGTTCGAGAACCGCCTGTGTGTTTACTCAGAATCGACGCGCCAGCTGTACACCAACTACGACTTGCACTTCCCCAGTGACATGGGCCGTAAAATGGTGGTGTTGCCCAACCCTTATGCCTTTCACGACACCTTGCACGGCATCGAATCACATGCCGTGCGCAAAACGGGGCTCTGTGTGCTGCCAGGTGTCGTACTGCACAAGCCAGGCCTGCTCCTGACCACCATGCTCAGAGACAATGGTCCTGCACCAAAAACTATGCCGTTCAAGCCTGCACTGGCGCAGATCATCAGTAATCAGAAAAAAACCGGGGATATCTTTCTACCGATCATGATGAAAGGCGATTTGCGCGAGTTCGACCAGCAAATGCCTTACATCCACCTGCACCGCTTGCAGGTCAGCCAGCTGACGCGGCTGTCCACCTTTGAGCGCGACGATATTCAGCAGACCATCACCCGCAAACTGCTGATGCTCTATCGCCAAGCAGACAGCCTTAGCTGCCAGTAGAGCGCGCTGCTCGCCCTTTAAAATTTCTTACCTGCTAGATCTTATATGGCACTTTTGTAGCGCAGTTAGTCCTGCTAACCGGCGACGCAGAAGTCAGTCCAAACATGCATGCCACAGCGCTCACCACACGCTAATCGCCTCATTGTATCGGGTGGGGTTAGGTTTAACTGAGCGGGACACAGTCAATAAAAAAGCAGGTTGTCCCGATCGACGACCTGCTTTTTTATCCACAAGAAAAGTGGTGGCTGCCCCGCTATTGCTGGCTGACCCAAAATACTGCGCTGACAACTACAATCACAATCAACGCTAATATCGCCTTGGCATCTGCCGCACTGTCTGTATTGTCCGGCTCGCTATGTTCGGTCATGGCCTACCCTCTTGTTGTGTTTATGGGTGCATTACCCATTGCAGTTAAGACCAGCGCCCCCACTTACTCAAGCCGGCGGCAATGACAGATGACCGTCTTATCTCTTTAAGTTCTTTCCATATACTCAAACATCACTTTTGCGCATAACCCTGAACTGGTATCTTGCGCAGCCTCCGCCGGGGCTGCGCGGCCGTGCGCGCTGATGATGAGCTGTAAAAAGCCTGACAACGGGACACTCCATGTACGTATATGACCAGTACGACCAAAAAATCGTCGAAGACCGCGTTAAGCAGTACCGCGATCAAACCCGCCGTTATTTGGCTGGCGAACTGAGCGGTGAAGAATTCCGTCCGCTGCGCCTGCAAAATGGCCTGTACATTCAGCGCTACGCGCCGATGCTGCGCGTCGCCGTGCCCTACGGCCTGATGTCCTCGGCACAAGTGCGCATGATGGCCAAGATTGCCCGCGACTATGACAAAGGCTATGCGCACATCAGTACCCGCCAGAACGTGCAGTTCAACTGGCCAGATTTGGAAGACGTTCCCGATATCCTCGCTGAGCTGGCCACGGTGCAGATGCACGCCATCCAAACCAGCGGCAACTGCATCCGCAACACCACCACCGATCAGTTTGCCGGTGTGGCCAAGGATGAACTCATTGATCCACGCCCCTGGTGCGAAATCATCCGTCAATGGTCGACTTTCCACCCTGAGTTCACCCATCTGCCGCGTAAATTCAAGATCGCCGTTAACGGTGCGGTCAGCGACCGGGTTGCGATTGAAGTGCATGACATCGGCCTGGAAGCGGTGCATAACGATGCTGGCGAGCTGGGTTTCCGTGTCTCCGTCGGTGGCGGCCTCGGCCGCACCCCAATCGTCGGCAGCTTTATCAACGAGTTCTTGCCGTGGCAGCACCTGATTAGCTACCTCGATGCCATCCTGCGCGTTTACAACCGCTATGGCCGTCGTGATAACAAGTACAAGGCACGCATCAAGATTCTGGTAAAGGCCCTCACCCCCGCCGTGTTCGCTGAGCGTGTAGAGGCTGAGTGGACCCACTTAAAAGACGGCTCAAGCACCCTGACTGAAGCTGAAGTGGCGCGTGTTGCCGGTCACTTTATTGACCCCAACTACAAAGCCCTCGACGACCAAGAGGCAGCGCTTGTTGCGCTAGATGCCGAGCATGTCGGCTTTGCCCGCTGGCGTCAGCGCAACACCTTTGCTCACAAAAAGCCGGGCTATGTGGCTGTCACCCTGTCGCTTAAGCCGACTGGCGTGGCGCCAGGTGATGTCACCGACAAGCAGTTTGATGCCATTGCTGACTTGGCTGATCGTTACAGCTTCTGCGAAGTGCGCAACAGCCATAACCAAAACATCATTCTGGCTGACGTCGAACAGGCGCAGTTGTTTACCCTCTGGGGCGAACTACGTGAGCATGGTTTTGCCACGCCGAACGTCGGCCTACTGACCGACATCATCTGCTGCCCAGGCGGTGACTTCTGCTCGCTGGCTAACGCCAAGTCGATCCCCATCGCCGAAGCCATCCAGCGCCGCTTCGATGATTTGGACTACCTGTTCGACATTGGCAATATCGACCTGAACATCTCTGGGTGCATGAACGCCTGCGGCCATCACCACGTCGGCCACATCGGTATTCTCGGTGTAGACAAGAAAGGTCAGGAGTTTTATCAGGTGTCCCTCGGCGGCAGCGCTGGGCGTGATGCCAGCCTGGCGCAAATCCTCGGCCCGTCTTTTGCCGAAGCAGACATGGCCGATGTGATCGAGAAAATCGTCAAGGTCTATGTCGAACAGCGCAGCGAAGAAGAGAGTTTCCTCGACACCTTCCGCCGTGTCGGTGTAGCCCCGTTTAAGGAGCGCATATATGCAGCGAATCATTAAGAATGGCCAACTGGTTGATGAAAGCTGGCACCTGCTGCCCAAAGACGCCACGTTGGACGGCATTTCCAACTGTGACGACCTGATTGTGCCGCTGAGCTTATGGGTCGAGCACAGCACCGCGCTCAAGGCTCGCGATGGCGGACTGGGTGTGTGGCTGGAGGCCGGTGAGGAAATCGAAGAAATCGCTGATCAGTTGGATAACTTCCAAGTCATTGCACTCAATTTCCCTGCCTTCACCGACGGCCGCCATTGCTCCACCGCTTACCTGCTGCGTAACCGCTATGGGTACACCGGCGAAGTGCGCGCCATTGGTGATGTGCTGCGCGATCAGCTGTTTTCGTATTTACGCGTAGGCTTTGACGCCTTCGCCCTGCGCGAAGACAAAGACCCGAAGGATGCCTTGAAAGCGTTTGAGGAATTTAGCGAGGTGTACCAAGCCTCAACCGTCCAGCCGCTGCCGCTATTCCGTCGTCGTGCCTGATTAAGCCACGCGACGCAATCTGCGCGACGCAAAAGGCCCGGGAAACCGGGCCTTTTCGTATCAACGCTGCTTAGCCTAAATTGACCAGTACGCGCCCCACTTGCTTACCCGCCAGTACTTGAGCAATCGCCGCTGGTAATTGCTCCAGCGTCACTTCACTGACCAGCGCATCCAAGTTGACCTTCCACTGCAGCGACAGCTTGTCCCACATGGACGCTTTGACCACCAGCGGCAGCTCGACCGAGTCAACCCCGAGCAAATTCACCCCGCGCAGGATAAACGGCAGTACGCTGCCCTTAAACCCCACACCAGCAGTCAAGCCACAGCAGGCTGCGCTCGCACCATAACGCAGCGATTTAACCACGTTAAACAGGATGTCCCCGCCCACGCAGTCCACCGCACCTGCCCATTGTTCTTTGAGCATCGATTTGTCGGTGCCCTCAAGTAATTCAGAGCGCAGCACAATCTGCTGCGCACCCAGCGCCTTAAGGTACTCTGCTTGCTCTGCTTTGCCTGTCGATGCCGCAACCCGAAAACCCAACGTGGTCAGCAGCGCCACTGCAACGCTGCCAACACCTCCCGTGGCGCCGGTGACCAACACAGTGCCCGCATCTGGCGTCAGCCCGACCTGCTCGAGTTTGTCCACGCACAGCGCAGCCGTCAGCCCCGCGGTGCCCAACACCATGGCCTCACGCAGCGACAAGCCTTTGGGCCGTTTAAGCGCCCAGCTGGCGGGGATGCGAATGTACTGAGCGAAGCCGCCGGAGGTGTTCATCCCCAAGTCATAGCCAGTGACAATCACCTCATCGCCTACGCTGAACTCGGCCACGCTTGAAGCTTGCACCACACCGGCGGCATCAATACCGGGCGTGTGCGGGAAGCTCTTGGTGACGCCGCGGTTACCGCTGGCTGACAACGCATCCTTGTAGTTGAGCGAGGAATATTTGACTCGAATCAGCAGCTCACCGGCTGGCAAGTCATCAATCTCACGTTGCACAATCACTTGTTCGAAACCACCCGTTGCGTTTTCACGGGCTTGCAATGCATTGAACTTACTCATGCTCTTCCTCTGTATGACGGATCGATTACCAGAAGCGCTGTTGACTCAAGCGGCTCAGCCAGTTCAGGACAAAACGATCCAGCGCTACGCTGCCCGCCAGTCCTACGCGCTCCTGCAGGGATTTCTTCTCGGCATAATGCAAATGAAACAGCTCGGCGCTTTTCGCACGCTCGGCCAGGTATTCGTCACTGGTTTTCAGCTCATCAACCAATTGCTTCTCCAATGCCGCCAGGCCCAGCCAAACTTCGCCTGTGGCTATTTGGTCCATGTCCAACTGCGGCCGGTATCGGGCAATGAACCCTTTAAACAATTCATGGGTGGTTTCTAGGTCTTCCTGAAACTTCTCCCGACCCTTTTCGGTGTTCTCGCCGAACACCGTCAGGGTGCGTTTATATTCACCCGCGGTGAGTACCTCAAAATCGATGTCATGCTTCTTCAGCAAACGGTGCACATTAGGTAACTGGGCCACCACACCAATTGAGCCGAGGATGGCGAACGGCGCGGAAATAATCTTCTCGCCAATGCAGGCCATCATATAACCGCCGCTGGCTGCGACCTTGTCAATGCAGATGGTCAGCGGCACGCCCGCTTGGCGAATGCGCGCCAACTGCGACGACGCCAAGCCATAGCTGTGCACCATGCCACCGCCACTCTCCAAACGCAGCACCACTTCATCTTGAGGTGTTGCCATAGTCAGTAAAGCAGTGATCTCGTGGCGCAGGCTGTCGGTGGCTGAGGCTTTTATGTCACCGTCAAAATCCAGCACATAGACGCGTGGTTTTTCACTGTTGGTTTTTTTCGCCAGCTTAGCCGCCTTAGCCTCAGCCTTGTCGGCTGCCTTCAACTGATCCTTGCTGAGCACCGCGTGTTGCACACGCTGGTGTAACTGCTTAAAAAAATCATTGAGCTTGCGCACCTGTAACTGGCCCGTGTTCTGGCGACCTTTGCCACGCAGCGCGGCAATCGTCACCAGCACCACCATAATGGCCACAACTAAGGTGACTGTCTTGGCTAGAAAGCCTAAGTACTCTGCAAAAAACTCCACATGTTCCCCCTTGCCCCAATGGCAGCGTCCGTTCGCCGTTAACGCTGAATTGCCTGTCAGCATACCGAGGGCATCGGTTGCCGGCCAGCAAGCAAGGTCCAGACATTCAGCGCATTCATGCAATTCAAACAAGCGTATGTTTTTACGTTGACAGCCCCTGTGCTTCCTCATACCCTCGCCAAACTTTCACCGTACCGGAAACGAGCGGACGTGGGCAGCATCTACCTGATTCGACATGGCCAAGCCTCCTTCGGTGCAGACGATTACGATGTGCTATCGCCCATCGGTATACGTCAAGCTGAAGTCTTGGGCTCGCACCTTGCGCAACTTGGTACGCGCCTTGATCGCTGCGTCAGTGGTGACCTGCGTCGCCAGCAGCACACGGCTAACAGCGCATTGCAGCAACTACGCGCTGCTGGTAGCAGCGCGCCGACGCTGGAAATTGATGCCGCGTTTAACGAATTTAATGCCGATGCGGTGATTCGCGCCCTGCTCCCGGACATGCTTGGCGAAGAACCTGAAGCGCTGCATATTTTGCGTAATGCGGCGAGCCACCGCGCTGAATTCCAACGCCTGTTCGCTAAACTCATTGGCCGATGGATTTCAGGGGACTACGACACGCCTGGGCTGCAAAGCTGGCACGATTTTGTTACACACGTTCAGGGGGGCCTCAACCGCCTGCTGGAACAAGCCGACAGTAAACAAACTATCGCTGTATTCACCTCGGGCGGCACCATTACTGCCCTGCTCCATCTGATTACTGCCATACCGCCTGCGCAAGCCTTTGAGCTTAACTGGCAAATTGTTAACACCTCACTCAGCTGCCTGAAGTTTCGCGGCAGCCAAGTGAGCTTGGCTTCCTTCAACAGTCATGTGCATTTGCAACTGTTGAAGGCGCCGGAGCTCATCACGTACCGCTGAGCGACGGCCCACCGCACCCATCACGGGCGCTAGAAAAAACCTGAAAAAAGGAAGAAACCATGAGCGTTGCAGACATCGTCAATACCATGCAGTCCAAATTCAACGCCAGCGCTGCTGCAGGCTTGGACTTGGTGTTCCAATTCAACATCGAAGACGGCGAAAACTACGCCCTGATCGTCAAAGACGGCACGTGCACCGTTGAAGAAGGCAATAACGCCAACGCCAGCGTGACCCTGATCATGGACACCGAAACCCTGAAAGGCATCACCAGCGGCGAAACCGACGGCATGCAAGCCTTTATGTCCGGCAAACTGCGCGCTGAAGGCGACATGATGCTGGCCATGAAACTGGGCGAGCTGTTCCCGGTATAAGCTGCAACGCTGTAAAGTTTCAGCAAAACCGGAGTCCTTGACTCCGGTTTTTTATTGCCTGCAGATTCCGCAAAATCCTTTAGCGCTTGAGCTTAATCGCGGCAATGCACCGATTGACCGGCGGCGAAGGTCTGCTTAACTGCGCGGTCATCACCGAGCATGATTAGGGCGAAGAGTCTCTCCTCAAGCGTCTTGGCCTGCTGCATGCGATAGCTGATAAGCGGCGTGGCGTTGTAGTCGAGCACCACGAAGTCGGCATCTTTACCCGGCTTAAAGTTGCCAAGATTGTCGTCCAGATACAGTGCATGGGCGCCGCCAAGGGTGGCGAGGTACAGCGACTTGAACGGATCAAGCTTCTTACCCTGCAACTGCATAACCTTGTACGCCTCGTTCAGCGACTGCAACTGGCTAAAGCTGGTGCCGGCACCTACATCGGTGCCCAGACCGACGCGCACACCGTGCTTCTCGAGCTTATTAAGGTCAAACAGGCCGCTGCCAAGGAACAGGTTTGAGGTCGGGCAGAAGGCCACGGCTGAACCGGTTTCGGCAAGGCGCTTGCACTCGTCGTCGCACAAGTGCACGCCATGGGCGAATACCGCGCGCGCACCGATCAGCTGGAAATGGTCATACACATCCAGATAGGCCGAACGCTCAGGGAACAGCGCTTTCACCCATTCGATTTCCTTGAGGTTCTCGGACAGGTGCGTGTGCATGTAAAGCCCCGGGTATTCGCTATACAGCTTCCCGGCTAACGCCAGCTGCTCTGGGGTGCTGGTCGGGGCGAAACGGGGCGTCACCGCATAATGCAGGCGGCCTTTGCCGTGCCAACGCTCGATCAGCTCTTTGCTGTCGGCATAGCCTGATTCTGCGGTGTCGGTCAGGTAATCTGGAGCATTGCGGTCCATCAGCACCTTGCCGGCGATCATGCGCAGGTTCAGCGCCTCGGCGGCTTCGAAAAAGGCGTCCACCGACTGCTTGTGCACACTGCCAAATACCAACGCGGTGGTGGTGCCGTTGCGCAGCAGCTCTTTCAGGAATATACCGGCCACGTCGCTGGCATGGGCCTTGTCGGCAAATCGCTGCTCAGTCGGGAAGGTGTAGACATTCAGCCAGTCCAGCAGTTGCTCACCGTAAGAGGCGATCATCCCGGTTTGCGGGTAGTGGATATGGGTGTCGATAAAGCCGGGCGTGATCAGGGCATCAGGGTAGTGAGTGACTTCCACCCCCTTAAGGCTAGGCAGCAATTCGGCTGCATGGCCGACGCTTACCACGCAACCGTTTTCGATAACCAGCAGGCCGTCTTCAAAGTACTCATAGGATTGCTCAACACCCACCACGGACGGGTCGGCGATGCTGTGCAGGATGGCGGCGCGGTAGGCTTTCAAGTTGTTATTCATTATTAAATCACTTAGTTAGTGTCTGCGAGCGTGGTGCGCTGAACGGTGAGCGTGGCGATGCTCAACGCCAACCTATTTGGACACCGTGACTTCGCCCATGGAGCAGCGCATGCGCTGCATTGCATTGCATCAGCATGCAGACGGTGTTCAAACGTAACGCGCTTGGTGTGCGGACCGCTCAACCCGAAATAAGCAGAATCGTGCTTTCAAGAATGGCGCAGTGAGTACCCGCAGGCATACGCACAGTTTACCGCTCACCTCTTCGCTGGGCATTTTTCCATCCCAATGGGTATCCGCTGCGCAGACTGGCTGCTGCACAACTGGGTCATGCACGAACAACGTCTTTCGGCCTGCCTGGGTAAAGAGACGAATGGGGCCAATGCTCGCCACTCTACACGTGTTTAGAGTGGCGATTTTCACTGAGGGTGGGCGGCTTGCTGAGCAAGCAGAATGCTGAGTAAGTTACTCAGCAAATCACTAGGCCCATTGCGGCCCGGGGTTTACTGCCAATCTTTTAGCGCCTGCTTGGCCGCCGGATTCATGGGCTCGGCCAGTAAGCCTGCGGGCGTGCGGTTGATGCTGTACACCGCATCATCAGCCAGCGGCAGGTAGGTCACACGGCGCGCCTGAGGGTCAAAGATAAACAGGTCGTGATGGCCCAACCGCAGCCAGCGCCATAGATCAATGCCGTAAGGGCTGCGCGCCAGTTCAACCCGGGTGTGCTGCGCCAGGCTCTGTTGTTCGATAGAAAGAAAACGCCCAGAGAGCGTCTCAAGCCGATACCCCGGTTGCAGACCAATCAACGCCGCCAAGCCTTTCCACTGCAAAAAACGCGCATCTAATTGCCAGAGATCACCTTCCATGGTCACTGTACGCTCACGATCACCCTCCAGCAGGGTGACGCGATACAGCGGACCGTCAGCCTTAAAACTCAAGGTGGCTAATGGCGCACCTTCGCCAATCGGTGCGTAGCTGCGCAAATCATTGGCAAGCATGCCAATCAATGCTGCCAAGGCGAGAAATGCCAGGCCACAGGTGCCACGTAACCAACCCAGAAACCACTGACGATTAAACAAAATGCGTGCCGCAATAAAAGCGACCAGCAACGCTAACACCGCCGTTACCCATGCCAGTCCGTCGTATTGCATTGCCGTGCATTCCTTATGCTTGAAATTGCCGGCATTATGCGCAGCTGCCTGCCTGGCGAACAGCGAGCGAGCAGCACAATTAGACGTAGGGCTTGTTTTTTATGGCCTGCAACCTTTAACAGCTCATTTTGATAGCGCCTTAACACCGCGCTTAACATGGCCGCCGGTAACTATATGCCGTTCCCGTTTGAACTCAGTGTTGATCTGTCGACGCTCGCGATACTGGCCATGGTGGCGTTTATTGCAGGCTTCATTGACGCGATTGCAGGCGGCGGCGGCCTACTGACTATTCCGGCGTTACTGACGGCCGGCCTGCCACCGCACTTGGCGTTGGGCACCAATAAACTGTGTGCGACTTTCGGCTCAGCAGCGGCCAGTTACACCTTCTATCGGCGCAAGTTGTTTGACCCCAGCCAATGGCGTAATGCACTGATCGGTACCGCAGTGGGTGCGTTGCTTGGCGCGGCTATGGCGCAATGGCTGCCGTCTGCATGGTTAAACCAGCTGCTGCCAGCGGTGGTATTTGCCTGCGGTCTGTACCTGCTGTTTGGCAAAACACCTGCTGCGCCACTGCTCACCGATGCGCCGATTGCCAAGGGTCGACAGTGGCCGCAAAGCCTAAGTTTGGGCTTTTATGACGGCGTGGCAGGCCCGGGCACAGGGGCTTTTTGGACGGTGAGCAGCCTGCTGCTCTACCCGCTCGATTTGGTCAGGGCCAGCGGCGTGGCACGCAGCATGAACTTTGTTAGCAATATTTGTGCACTTAGCGTGTTTATCATCAGCGGCCAAGTGGCTTGGCTGCTGGGCATCTGTATGGGCCTGGCGCTGATGGTTGGGGCGTTTCTGGGTGCGCGCACGGCGATAAAGGGCGGTTCGAAGTTTATCCGCCCGGTATTTATCCTAGTGGTGCTGGGTCTAACCGTGCGCTTAGCCTGGCAGCATTGGTTCGGGCTGGCCTAAACGGCGGGCAACATAGACATCAATCAAATAACGCGCAATTGAGCGGGCAGCCGGTAACGGTGGCAAGTCATGCACATTAAACCAGCGGGCATCTTCGATCTCCTCGACCTGCATGACGATATCGCCAGAGGCGTATTCGGCATGAAAACCCAGCATCAACGAATGCGGAAACGGCCAACTCTGGCTCGCGAGGTAATGCACATTGGTGATTTCGACGCCGACTTCTTCGCGCACTTCGCGGGCGACGCAGTGCTCCACTGATTCACCCGTTTCAACAAAGCCTGCCAAGGTGCTGTAGATGCCGCTGACAAAACGCGGAGAACGCGCCAAGAGCACCTCATCACCGCGAGTCACCAGCACAATCATGCTCGGGGAAAGCCGAGGATAATGCTGCACCTCGCAGCGCTGGCAATGCATCGCGCGGTGACCGGGAACAGCTTGCATCGACCCGCCACAACCGCCGCAGAAGCGATGTTGGCTGGCCCAGGTGCCAATCTGTGTGGCGTACCTGAGCATCTTGAAGGTGTCTGTATCACCTTCCAACATAAACTGGCGCAGGCTCTGCCACGTGCAGCCAGGCACATTAAAGGGCTGCTCCAGCTCAAGCAGGTAGACCGCGTCACCATCAAAATGACCCAAGCCATGTTCGGCGATGACCGGTAAATCTTGCTTGTTCAACCACTCACGGGGGAACAGAACGCCGTTGCTATCGGCCATAAAGTGCTGCTTAACATGCACTAGAGCCCAACCGCCGGGCTGCTGGCTATCGAGAAAACGGGCTTGCCAACGTTGCATACTCAAACTCCCAGCGGCAGGCCAAGCGCTCGCACGCTTTCAGCCGCAAGGTCGAGCACACTTGGCTGGGTTTCCGGACGCATCACTGCACCGCCTTCAAGGTAATACTCAAGGCTGCTGAGGGCATCGGCGAGGGTTTCAAGCATTTGTTCGGAGGGCATCTGCGGCGCATCAAACATTTGCTTTTGGATGTACTCAGCGCAGGCACCGACCAATGCCGCAGCGCGCTCCTGACCGAGGAACCACAACCCCCCGCGAACCGCCTGCAGGCTAAATGGCACATTGGACAAATGCATGCGTTCACCGCCTGACTCGAGGTAGGCGGTAATCGCCCGCTTAGTCATCGCCAAACCTGCTTGCGCCTCATCAACCACGACAATGCGCGCTTCATTGAGCTGATGCAGGGCAAATGATTCGGCCTCACCACCCGGCTGCGCTTGGGCTGGCCGAGCCTGTTGGCGCTCACCACGCTCTAAGCTTGCGACCATGCCTTCAACGTACAGCACGGCATCGGCCAATTTATGCAACTCCTGGGGCTGCGGCGCGCTCTGCTCGCTCCAATTGGCGACCACTTGCAATTGTGCATTTAGGGAGTTGCCAGCTGAGCTAAGGCCAACCATGCCAAGGGTCTTGCTCAACTTGCCGAGCACGGCATGCAAGCTTTGCAGGCTATCGCTCTGCAACGTGCCGCGCTCGATCAGATCGAGCATGTCCTTAACGCTAGTAAGCTCCTCACGTATCGCTGAACTCAGCGAGCGCATCACCGCCTGCCCAGGACCTGCCAGACGCTGGTATTCCTCTTCCAGCAAATGGTCGGTAAAAGGCAGCGGGGTTAAGCCAAACACTTCACCCAAAGCCGCGGCTTGCGGCCCGCGGCTATCGGCCAGTGCCACCAGATAAAGCAGCTCTTTGAGCAAGCCACGGGGCGCTTCGTACTGGCCGTTGAGTAGCATCTGTTTCAGTTCGCGATCAATACGCGAGAACAGCTGCTTACGTGACTTGCGCGCCAGTAATTGACCGTCAACTTGCGCTTCGACCGTTGCGGCACCGACCCAGCACAACCGGCCGCGCGGCTCGTTAGCGAACAGGCTGTCGAGACGGGTTAATGCACGCCCCATCAATTTAAGGCTGGCCTGTGGATTCTGCTCACGGATAAACCCGAGCAACCCCACTTGGTACATATGCCGCAAACGTCGGCCTTGGCTTTCGCGCGCCGCACCGTCAACCGTGACCGGCGCAGTGCGCGGGCGAGCGTGGTCGAGACGCACGCTAAAAAAGAAGCTTTCAGGCAAGCCGGGCTGACCGCCGGCCTGGCGTAAATCATTAATGGCCGGCAACAGCAGTTCCGGCATTTCTTGGCGATGCGCGTCGACACTTTCTAGGTAGCGGCGCAGCACGTGCAGCGCATTGCTCAAGGCTGAGAGCTGCACATCGCGTTCTTCACCGGCGCCTGCGGGGATGTCTGTGGCCTGATCCAACACTTCCTGCGCCAGCAGCTCGGCACCGGCCAGCTCAATCAGATTCAACGTACCGCGTACCTGATGCAGATTTTCCACTGCCTGCTGCAACAAGCTGCCGTTGTGACGATCGGCGATAAAGTGTTCGAGGCTCGACTCGGCCTCATCCATGGTGGTGAACAGCTCATCGCGCACCAGGTTAAGCGACGTGGCTCCAGATACCATGGGCTATTGCGCCTCCCGCGTGGGTGATAAAAGTATGTGCAAAGGCTGCATCAGTCAGCGAACTCCGGCTTCTGCTTGCTCATATGGGCCGTCATGGCCACGCGCAAATCCGCCGATTGCAACATGGCAGCGTTCCAAGTGGCGATGTATTCCAGACCATCATTCACGCTGTGGTCGCGCATGTAGCGAATCATCTGCTTGGTGCCACGGATGGCCACTGGCGACTTGCTGGCGATTTCGCGGGCAATGCCCATCACACCCTCAAGCAAAGCATCGGCATCAGCATAGGTGCGGTTAACCAAACCAATGCGCTGCGCCTCTTCGCCCTCAATGGTGCGACCGGTGAAGGCCAGTTCACGCATCATGCCATCGCCAATAATGCGCGGCAGACGTTGCAAGGTGCCCACGTCAGCCGTCATACCGATATCGATTTCTCGGATGGCAAATTGTGCATCAACCGTTGAGTAGCGCATGTCACAGGCTGAGATCAAATCGATGGCGCCACCCAAACAGTAGCCTTGAACGGCCGCCAGCACCGGTTTACGGCAGTTATCCACGGCATTAAATGAGGCCTGTAGATCGAGAATTTTGCGCCGCAGTTTTTCCGCATTACGGCCAACATCAGGGCCCATCTGGCTGCCGAGGGATGCCAGCATCATCAGATCAATACCCGAAGAGAAATGCTTGCCGGCGCCCGAGATCACCACTGCGCGCACCTCATCGGTGTCATCAGCCCAGCGAAAAATCTCGATGATCTCGCACCAAAAGTCAGCGTTCATCGCGTTAACTTTATCCGGGCGATTGATCACCACATGGGCGACCTTATCTGCCAACACGACATTAAAGGCTTTGTAGTCGGACACGGCAGTCATCCTCAGCTTGAGCGCGAGCGCACTATGAAATGTTCTTATGTTAAAAATCGAGCAACTATAACAATCAACCGCAAAAAGTCGATGCTGGCCACTGTGATGCAGAACACGCCACTCACCTTAACCTCAAATTTTACCTATCAGCGCTAAGCGCTTGATCTGCCGAGATAAGCACCAGAGCAGGCGTTTGCAGGAAACTGGCCGCGCGTCCGCGGCCAGGCAAACATCAGCCCTTGATACAGTCGACGGTGTAGACCCCCTCCTCACGCTGCAGGCCGTGCACGTCAGCGACAAAGCCTGGGAAGCTGCGGTCGAAGGCCCGCGCAAAGGCGAGGTAATCAATGATCGAGCGCGTCTGCTCAGTAAAGCGCTCGCCCGGCATAATCAGCGGAATACCTGGCGGATACGGCACCAGCATCACTGCCGCGATCCGGCCTTCGAGCTGCTCGATGGGCACCGCCTCAACCTCACCGCGCACCAGTTGGTTATAGGCATCGGCAGGCTTAATCGCTACTTCCGGCAGTACCGTGTACATACGTTTGAGTGCTTTTGCCGTGGCGTTTTCGCGGTAGCAGGCATGCAGCGCATCGCATAAATCGCGCAAACCCATGCCCTGATAAAACGCTTTACCGGCGTGAGCGATTGACGGCAGCACAGCGTTCAGCGGCAGATTAGCGTCATAGCTGCGTTTGAACTCAAGCAACTCGGTGAGCAGCATGCTCCACTTGCCCTTAGTGATGCCCATGGAGAACAGCACAAGGAAGGAGTAAAGCCCGGTTTTCTCCACCACCAGACCACGCTCCCAGAGGAACTTACTGACCACCGCCGCCGGAATTCCGCGCTCAGCAAGCTTACCGTCGGCGGTCAATCCAGGCGTCACCAGGGTCACTTTGATGGGGTCAAGCAGCACATAGTCTTCGGCGACATCACCAAAGCCGTGCCAGTCCGCCTCAGGTTGCAACAGCCAATCCTGAGTCACCACATCGTCGGCGCCTTCGGCTTTAGCGGGCTGCCAGATGCTAAACCACCAATCATCGGCGCCTAGGCTCTGTCGTAGATTGGCCAAGGCGCGGCGAAAGCTCAGGGCTTCATCGAAGGTTTCTTGAATCAGCGAGCGCCCTGCTGGCCCTTCCATCATCGCCGAGGCGACATCCAGCGAGGCGATGATGCCGTACTGCGGCGAAGTGGAGATGTGCATCATAAAGGCTTCATTGAAGCGATCCCGGTCCAGCTGGCGCAGTCCGCCATCCTGCACGTGAATCATGGATGCCTGACTGAACGCTGCCAGCAACTTGTGCGTGGAGTGGGTGGTAAACACCAGCGGCGCATTTTCGGTACGCGCGGTGCCCATGCCATAGCGCCCAGCATAAAATTCATGAAACGCTGCATAGGCATACCACGCCTCGTCGAAATGCAGCACCTCGACGCTGTTACCCAACGTCTGCTTGATCAATTCGGCGTTGTAGCACAAGCCGTCATAAGTGGAGTTGGTCACCACCACCAGCTTGACCATCGCCCCACTGCTGCTCGGCACACGCCCTCGTGCCAGCGGGCTGGCGTCGATTTTGGCTTGGATCGACTCACGGCTGAACTCGGATAATGGGATCGGTCCAATAATGCCCAGCTCGTTGCGCTCGGGGCAAAGATAGAGCGGGATGGCGCCGGTCATGATGATCGAATGCAGAATTGACTTGTGACAGTTGCGGTCCACCAGCACCAAGTCATCACGGCCAACCATGCTGTGCCAGACAATCTTGTTAGCGGTCGAGGTGCCATTGATCACAAAATACGTGTGGTCGGCACCAAAGTTACGCGCCGCGCGCTCTTCGGCCTCGGCCAAGGGCCCGGTGTGATCAAGCAGCGAGCCCAGTTCCGGCACCGACACTGATAAATCTGAACGCAAGGTGTTCTCGCCAAAAAACTGGTGAAACGCCTGCCCCACTGGACTCTTACGATAGGCCACGCCGCCGCCATGGCCGGGGGTGTGCCAGGAATAGTTGGATTGTGCGGTGTGCTGCACCAGTGCTTTGAAAAATGGCGGCAGCAAACCGTCGAGGTAATTACGTGCCGCGCGGGCTACTTGGCGGGCGAGAAACGGTACCGTGTCTTCAAACAGGTAAAGAATGCCGCGCAGCTGATTGAGATCAATCATCGCCTCGGCCGGGGCATTCTCGATGGTGACTTGCTCGCCGATGGCAAAAATCGGCAGGTGCGGCGCGCGGCGACGGGCGATGCGAATCAGCTCAAGCATGTCCTGCAACAGGTTGTTGTTTTCCCCTGCGCCCTCGGCAGCCACCAAAATGCAGGCCAGGCCGTGGTGGGTGGAGGCAACAATGCGCCCTTCCGCCGAACTTGTTGTCGAGAGAATACTGAAGCCGTCCTGCTCCAATTCTTGGGCAATGGCGCGCACGCGGTCACCAGCCACGGTATCGGCCTTGATGTCGCGGTGCACAATGAGGACGGGGAACTTGAGGTCTTTATACATTGTGGCGTCCCTGAAGGATGACAGGTGCAGGCCTGCCTATCGCTTCAGGTTAGAGGCTCGCACTGACTGGCGTAACCCCCTTTACGTGACGCTGTACGAAAAGGTCGCGGGTGAATAATTAGCCCGCCCGCTGTAACTGTCGTTGCCGGGCAATAACAGCTGAGGTGGTCAGGCGCTAGGTTGCTCCATCAGCAGCCACAGAGGCAAGGCGCCAGCAGATTTTTCGATAATCGCCAGGCGCGTCATATGCTCAGCAAGCTCGGCCGCGCTTGCCTGAATCACAGGTGTGCGAAGCCTATCTGTCGGCAAGCGACGAATAGCGCTGGGTTGCTGACGACCGTTACTGTCACCTTCGGAGCCATCACCGGCCAAGGACAGGTTGGTCTGCCCGCCGGTCATGGTCAGGTAAACGTCAGCAAGAATCTCGGCATCGAGCAATGCGCCGTGCAAGTCACGACCGGAGTTGTCCACGCCGTAACGCTTGCACAGTGCATCAAGGCTATTGCGTTGGCCTGGATGGCGTTCGCGAGCCATCATCAGGGTGTCGAGGATGCTGCAATAATCACTGACCTCGGCCCGATCATTTTGCTTGAGCAGGTTAAATTCGTTAGCAATAAAGCCGATGTCGAACGCGGCGTTATGGATGATCAGCTGCGCACCCTTGATGAACTCAAAGAACTCATCGGCGACTTCTTTAAAGCGTGGTTTGTCCTTAAGGAACTCATCGGTGATGCCGTGCACAGCGATGGCACCTTCATCGCTTTCGCGGTCCGGCTGCAGGTAGACATGGAAGTGGCGTCCGGTCAGGCGCCGGCCGATCAGCTCAACGCAGCCGATTTCGATAATCCGGTGACCATCCGCCACCGGCATACCCGTGGTTTCAGTGTCTAACACCACACTACGCATACTTGAGGCCTCGTATTTCATCCACGCCGCGATTGGCCAGTTGATCAGCACGCTCGTTACCGGGGTGGCCAGTATGGCCGCGCACCCACTGCCAGGTGACAGTGTGCCGATTAACCTGCTTATCCAACTGTTGCCACAGGTCAGCATTTTTTACAGGTTGTTTGGCCGCGGTTTTCCAACCGCGTTTTTTCCAGTTCGGCATCCAATCCTGAATACCCTGCATCACGTATTGCGAATCAGTGACCAAACGCACCTCGCAGGAACGCTTCAACTCGGCCAAGGCGCGAATGGCGGCAGTCATTTCCATGCGATTGTTGGTGGTGTCGGTTTCACCGCCCCACAGCTCTTTTTCTACGCCTTTGAAAATCATCAGCGCCCCCCAGCCGCCCACGCCAGGGTTGCCTTTGCAGGCGCCGTCGGTATAGATCTCGACCTGTTCACTCATGTATCTGCAATCTCTCGCTTGAAGTATCGACCCACATTATTTCGGCGGTATGTCGCGGCGGCTGACTTTAGCCACGGGCATTGGCAACAACTTACCCATCGTCTGTCGATTGGACTGACGTGATGGACGCAAGCCAACCACTAACTTGCGCGCCACCAGGACATAAAAGCCGCCACCGGGAAGCTGCCAAGCTGAACCGAGCCGCTCCAGCCCAGCTAACCGCGCCTGCCAAGCCGGCGAAGAAACCGGCGGACGATAGCACCCGAAGCGACGTTTCTCCAGCGCGAAACCCAGCAGGTGCAACCAGTCATGCACCCGGCTGGGCGCGATACAGCGGGCTTGGTGCAGTGCATCGCGGGTAAACACATGACGCATGCCCCAACTGCTCTTGGGATTGATGCCAACTATCAGCAGATGGCCACCCGGCCGCACGCTGCGCGCTGCTTCTCGCAACAAGCCATGAGGTGACAGACTAAAATCCAGACCATGCTGCAACACCACCACATCGGCGGCAAATTCAGTCAATGGCCAGGATTGCTCCTCACACACAATCTCAACCCCTTCGAACGGAGCCCCCAAACGTACACTGCGCTGAATTTGCTGGGCATGCGGCGGGGCGTCAGCGGCGGGCCCGTAATGAACCAAGTAGCCGCCAAAAAAGCGCGCCAACTCTTCTTCCAGTAATTGCCGCTCCTGCTCTAGCAAAAATTGCCCATGGGCGCCGCCAAACCAATTGCGCGCTGCACCCATCAGGTCAAGCCACTCGCTATCGGCATGTGCAAACGGATGATCGGACATAAAAAACACCTTCGTAGCCAGCACTGCTAATGCACCCTAAGATGAACCCTTATGCCCTGTTTAGCGACCTACTGATGATAAAAATAGACGCATTGCCTGCCTTCACTGACAACTATATCTGGTTGTTACAAGACCTCGACAAACGCCGTTGCGCCGTGATCGATCCCGGTGATGCTGCGCCAGTCGAAGCGTGGCTCGCCGCCAACTCTGGCTGGCTGTTGAGCGACATTCTGATCACCCATCATCACTTTGATCATGTGGGGGGTATTGAACGACTCAAGGCCGCCACTGGCGCACGGGTGCTCGGCCCCGCCAACGAGAAGATCCCGGGGCGTGACGTGGCGCTGAACGATGGCGACAAGATTGAAGTGCTGGGTTATCACTTCGACATCATTGAAGTTGCGGGGCATACCCTGGGACACATTGCTTACATCCAGCCCGAGCAGCACTGGTTGTTTAGCGGCGACACTTTGTTTGCCGGTGGTTGTGGTCGCTTGTTTGAAGGCACCGCCGAGCAAATGTATGCCTCGCTTAGCCGTCTCGTCGCCCTACCTGAGCAGACTCAAGTGTTCTGTACCCATGAGTACACCCTGAGCAACCTGCGTTTCGCCGCCGCTGTTGAACCTGAAAACCCCGAGATCAGCCAACGCCTAGAGCAAGTCAGACAATGGCGTGAAACAGGCCAAATCAGCCTGCCTTCATGCATGGCGCTGGAGCGTACCACTAATCCATTTTTACGCAGTGCACAGCCGGCGGTCATCGCCAGTATCGCCGAGCGCGACGGCCCTGGGAACCGCTCGCCCGTGCAGGTATTTGCCGCGCTGCGCACCTGGAAAGACCATTTCTAAACCTCGACAACCACACAAAAGACTGGTTAAAACTTGACCACAGGCATGCTGGTTTCTAGAATCGCCCGATCTTTTCGCCGGGAAGTACTTCGCCGCTAATGCCTCTATCACCACGCAAGACCTTGAATTTAAAGGCATTGGCACAAAGCGCTAAGACGCTTATGGTGATCATGTGTGTAACCCTGGCAGGCTGCCAAACCAGCAGCCCGCATCGGGTAGACAGCGGCAACGACATCGACCGCGCCGTCGGCCTTGAGCAAGACCCAGAATGGCCCACTAGCAGCGTGACGCCTGTGCCTGAAGAGCCCAAAGACATTTGGGAGCGGGTGCGCAACGGCTATCAGTTGCAAGACACCATCACCCTCAATCCACGTATTGAACAACAACGCTTGTGGTTCGTCAGCAACCCTTCTTTTATTGAGAAAGCCGGCGAGCGCAGCAGCCCGTATATCCACTTCATCGTTGAGCGCTTAGAGCAGCGCAATATGCCGATGGAGCTGGCGCTGCTGCCGATGATCGAAAGCTCGTACAACCCGTTGGCTTACTCACATGCCCATGCAGTCGGGCTTTGGCAATTCATCCCCTCAACCGGGCGCAATTTCAACCTGCGCCAGACCAACTGGTACGACGGTCGCCGCGATGTCATGGCCTCAACCGATGCGGCGATTAGCTACCTGACGCGCCTCAAAGAAATGTTCAACGGCGACTGGCTGTTGGCGTTAGCCGCCTATAACGCGGGTGAAGGTCGGGTCAGCCGAGCGATTGAGCGCAACCAAAAATTAGGTCTGCCGACTGATTACTGGAACCTCTCACTGCCGGCCGAAACGCAGAATTACGTGCCCAAGCTGCTGGCACTCTCGCAAGTGGTGATGACGCCGCGAGCTTATGGCGTAAGCCTCAACCCGATTGCCAACGAGCCTTACTTTGAGCAGGTCGAATTCAAGCAAAGCATGGACCTTGCACGCTTGGCGGCCATGGCTGATCTGGATGAAGATGAGCTTTACCTGCTCAACCCCGCCTTCAAGAAAGGCATCACTCTGGACGGCCCGCGGCACCTGCTGGTGCCAACCGATAAGGCAGAACTGCTGACCGCGAATCTGGCGCTGATGAAGCCCCAGGAGTTAGTCGATTGGCAACAGTATCGCGTGCGCTCAGGCGACAGCCTGCATAGCATTGCCAATCGCCACCAACTGACAGTGGCCACGTTAAAGGACATCAATAAGCTCTCCGGTAACCACTTACGCATTGGCCAAATGCTCAGCATTCCCGCGCAACCCGGCGTAATCGCGAGGGTACCGCTGTACCAACGCTCAGTGGCGGCCAGCACACCAAGCCGCACTTATCGGGTGAAGCGCGGCGACAACCTCTGGCAGATCGCCAGAGATCACAAGGTCACGGTTAAGGATGTAACGCGCTGGAACGCCCTCGCAGCGAATAACCTGCGGATCGGCCAGGTGTTGACCCTACAAGCGGGTCCCCCAAGCAGCGCCGGTACGGCACGAAAAAGTGCAACCTTTTACAAAGTGCGCCATGGCGACTCCCTGTACCTGATCGCCAAACGCTTCAAGGTGCCGATGAAAACGTTGCAAAATTGGAATCCCAAAGCCGGTAAAGCACTTAAGCCGGGGCAAACGCTGACGCTGTATAGCGCCGACTGATCAGGCCCTCTTGCTCATCGCCTCCAAGCAACGCCCGGTCAACTGGGTAAAGCGCTGAAAGGCGATAAATTGCTCATGCTTCAACGCACGCCCTGACACCCGGCAATCGGCATACAGCAAGCCAATTTCCCGCGTACCCGCCAGCAACGGCGCAATAAATAACATGCCTTGCCCCAGCCGCTGACGAATTGGCTGAGTGACTAACTCATTCAGGCTGTTGCTGGCTGGGACGCCCATCCATAGCGCTTCTTTATTGCGCAATGCGTAACTGAATATATGCGGCTGTTCGGACTGCGAAACCGGCAAGATAAAATCATGACGCCACGCCTCGGTGCCTTGGCCAATTACCCGCTTGGCGCGGAAACAGCTGTGTTCATCGGCCAATACCAGCAGCATGATGCGCTCAAGCCCCGCACCCTGATGCAGCCCCTTAAACAGTGTATCGAGCACCAAGCTAAGATCGGCACGCCGCGAAACCAGCAACCCAAGATCCTGCAAGGCTTGTTGCAGAATCAGTAGATTGGGCTGTAATAGCTGCGCTTTGCGCTGCTCCTGCTGCAGGCGGATCTGTTCCGGATCAGTATTGGGGATCAGCTTGCACAGCCGACTGGCGTCAAAGGTCGCCGCCATCTTCACGGTTTCATCGGCGCTGGCCAGCACCTGATGCAGGGCTTCCTGCGGCGTCACCCCAATGAAACTGGCCAACTGGCCGACCAGCTCTTCCATGGCTGGGGTATCCCAGCCCTTCAGCGCCGCCTGACTGATTTTCGCCCCAAGGGTCACCGCTTTCACAGCCGGATCATTTTGGCTGGTCGACTGATGCGCCAGGCTAACGGTGTCGCCCAGGTTCCAGCTTTTCACCAACGCCAAGCTTAACTGGCGAAAACTGGTGCCCAGCAACTGCAGCACCACCTCATCTTCATTGACCCCAGGTTGTGCCAAAGCACTGGCTAAATCATCCGCCGCATCACCCGCGCAGCCCCAAAACGCTAATTCGCCGACGTGATGCAGCAGGGCTGCAATAAACACTTCCTCATTATTTTTACTGAGTACGTAACCGGCGATATTGCGCGCCTGCACAGCCGCATGAAACGAGCACGCCAGCAGTTCAGCCAACTGATCACGGGAGCTGCGCGCCAGCAAGCCATCAATCAAACTCACCGCCAGGCCGATCTGCCGGACACTGTCGAAGCCGATCAGCACGATGGCCCGTGAGATGGTGCGGATAGGTTCTTGAGAGGTAACCGCTCCATAAACCCCACCTTCAAATGATCCAAGCGCGACCTGATGCTGTGTTCCCGATTTCTTTCTGGAGCCCGCTCATGATGCGCCCTGATGCAAAAGTCGAAAAAGTCTATCTCTACCCCAAGCCTGTCGACTTCCGAAAGTCCATTGATGGCCTGGCTGCCCTGGTCGAGCTGGATATCAAGGTCGCGGTGTTCGCCCCGGTGTTGTTCGTATTCCTCAACCGTTCGCGCAACCGGGTGAAGATTTTGTATTGGGAGCGCAACGGCTTCTGCTTGTGGCTCAAGCGTTTGGACGCTGAAAGGTTCAAGTCGCACCCCGATCCCGGCGAGGATGCCATCGTGATGACGGCTCAGGAATTGAACTGGTTTTGGACGGTATCGATCTGTGGCGTAACCGCCCTCACAAGGTTTTGACCCCGCGTTTCGTCACCTGAATCGGTATAATCCACGGCATGATTTCCATGCCCGAAACCCTTCCTGACGATCCTATTTTGCTGAAACAGCTTCTGCTGTCGCTGCATGGGCAGGTGTCGGAGAAGGATGGGCAGATTCTGCAATTGCGCGAACAAATCACCCTGCTGACCCAGCGCCTGTTCGGCCGCAAATCCGAGCAGACCATCGACCCCGATTCGCCGCAGCTGGAGATTTTCAACGAAGCCGAAAGCCTGGTCGAAGCCGCGCCTGAAGCCGTTGCCGATGACGTCGAGGAAGAGGTTGTCGCCCCGGTTAAACGTCGTGGCAAGCGCAAGCCGCTGCCGGCGGAGCTGCCGCGCGTCGAAGTCATCCACGAGCTGCCCGAGCACCAACTGACCTGCGCCTGCGGTTGCCGTAAGCAGATCATCGGTGAGGAAACCAGCGAACAGCTGGAGATCATCCCGATGCAAATCCGGGTGATCAAACACATCCGCAAAACTTACGGCTGCAAGGGCTGCGAAGCCGCACCGATCACCGCCGATAAGCCGGCGCAACTAATCGAAAAGAGCATGGCCAGTCCCAGCGTACTGGCGATGCTACTGAGCACCAAGTTTGTCGACGGCACCCCGCTGTATCGCTTCGAGAAGGTCCTCAACCGCCACGGCATCGACATCCCCCGCCAGACCTTGGCGCTTGGGTGATCCAGTGCGGCGCCCATCTGCAACCGCTGCTCAACCTGATGCGCGATTGGCTGCTGGAGGGGCCAGTGATCCACTGCGACGAAACCCGTGTGCAGGTGCTTAAAGAGCCGGGGCGCGACCCCAGCAGCCAATCCTGGATGTGGGTGCAAACCGGCGGCCCGCCAGACAGGCCAGTGATCCTCTTCGACTACACAACCAGCCGTGCGCAGGACGTGCCGCTGCGCCTGCTCGCCGGCTACCGTGGTTATTTGATGACCGACGACTACGCCGGCTACAACGCCGTGGCCGCGCAAGCGGGCGTCGAGCGTCTGGCCTGCCTGGCGCATGCGCGGCGTAAATTTATCGAAGCGCAGAAGGTGCAGCCGAAGGGCAAGACCGGGCGGGCCGACGTGGCGTTGAACCTGATCAACAAACTCTACGGCATCGAGCGCGAGCTCAAGGACGCCAGCGCCGAGCAACGCCATCAGGGCCGTCAGCAACACAGCCTGCCAATCCTCGCGCAACTGAAAACCTGGCTGGAGACAACCCAGCCCCAGGTCACCCGCCAGAACGCCCTGGGCAAAGCCGTGAACTACCTGGCCCACAACTGGAGCCGGCTTGCGCGCTACGTCGAAGGCGGCCACTTGCCCATCGACAACAACGCCGCCGAGCGTGCCATCCGGCCCTTCGTCATCGGCCGCAAGAACTGGCTGTTCAGCGACACGCCCAAGGGCGCCACGGCCAGCGCGCAAATCTACAGCCTGATCGAAACCGCCAAGGCCAACGGCCAGGAACCCTACGCTTACCTGCGCCGCATCCTCGAACGCCTGCCGCTGGCCAAAAGTGTCGAAGACTACGAAGCGCTGCTGCCGTGGAACTGCCCGCCGACATCCGCATACTGACGGCCAAACCCCATCAGAGGTAGATGGGGTTTATGGAGCGCTTACCTTGAGAGGGGTTGTAGTACACACTATTGCCGATGCGCAGCACCTTGGTGGTCAGCGCCGCGTCGCGCAGCAGAACATCAGCCAATTGCTGAACCGATGATTTATTGCCCTGCGTCAGACGATGCAGGTCTTGCACCACCGCCGCTAAGGCGGGGAGTTCAGCGTGGTTGAAGCGATCAATCCATGACTGCAAACCATGGCATGTTGTTGGCAAAATAATGTCCTCACAGTGGGTTATTTCAGTGTAGCCAGATTGCCACTCTTGCTCAGCGCCGACCTCACCCTTTTTCCAGCGGATACAAGCTGTTAATGTGCCGGACCAGTAGCCCACAAGACGCCACGGATCGGATATTTCACTTGATACGTCCCCTCCTCTCGCTCCTCCTCTGTCTGGCTATCAGTTCGCCTACTTGGGCCACCCTGTATAAAAGCCACGGCTACGCCCAATTTGGCGAGCTGAAGTACCCCGCCAGCTTTACCCATTTTGCGTGGATCAACCCAGAAGCGCCCAAAGGCGGCACACTGCGGATGATGGCCAACGGCACCTTCGACACGCTCAACCCCTACACATTTAAGGGCAGCAGCCCGATCAGCAGCGCTAATTTTCTGCAATACGGCGTCAATGAGCTTAATGCGCCCTTGATGGTCGGCACCGGTGCCTACGACCCCTCCGGCGATGAGCCCGCATCCAGTTACGGACTGATCGCCGAATCGGTGGAATACAGCGATGACCGCAGTTGGGTGGTGTTTAACCTACGTCCAGAGGCACGCTTTCATGATGGCAGGCCGATAACGGCTTATGACGTGGCATTTTCTTATCGCTTACTGCTTAAGGAAGGTCATCCGCAATACCGCAGCAACCTGCAAGACGTGCAACGGGTCGATATCCTCAATCGCCACAGCATTCGTTTTGTGCTGAAACGCGCCAATAACTCGCTGCTGATTCTACGTTTAGGTGAACTGCCAGTGCTGGCGCAGCACTACTGGAAAGATCGAGACTTTAAAGCCACTACTTACGAGCCGCCTTTAGGCAGCGGCCCTTATCGCATTACCCACGTCAGCCCTGGGCGCAGCTTGCGGTTTGAGCGAGTTAAGGACTGGTGGGGTGCAGACTTGCCGGTCAATCGCGGTAAATACAATTTTGATCGCGTTGAGGTGGAGTTCTACCGCGACAGCCATGTGGCCTTTGAGGCGTTCAAGGCCGGTGAATTTGACATTTACATCGAGCAACAAGCTAAGAACTGGGCCAACGGCTATCGCTTCCCCGCCCTGAGCCGAGGCGAGGTGATCCGCGCCGAAATTGCCCACCAAATCCCAACCCAAACCCAAGCCTTGTTTATGAACACCCGCCGCGAGGTGTTTGTTGATCGCCACGTGCGCGAAGCTCTGGGCCTGATGTTTGATTTCGAATGGGCTAACCGCGCACTGTTTAACAGCTCCTACATCCGCGCTAAAAGCTACTACCCCAACAGCGAGTTTTCGGCCACCGGTAAGCCGGAAGGTGCGGAGTGGTTGCTGCTGTCGCCCTATCGCAAACAATTACCGGCGCGTTTATTTAGCCAGCCATTCAGCATGCCGCAGACTGATGGACGAGGCATTCCCCGGGAAACCTTGCGCCGCGCCCTCGGTCTGTTGGGCGATGCCGGTTGGAAGCCATCCGGCCAACGCCTGCTAAATAGCCAAGGCAAACCGCTGAAGTTTGAAATTCTGCTGGTCAATCCGAATCTTGAACGGATTCTCCAGCCCTTTACTGAAAACCTTGCCAGCATTGGTATCCAAGCTAACTTGCGCACTGTTGATCGCGCGCAATACAAGCAGCGCCTCGACCAATATGATTTCGACATGATCCTGCTGACCCTGCCGCAAAGCCTGAGCCCAGGCCTTGAGCAGTCACTGTATTTCCATTCCTCACAGGCCAAGATCAAAGGCGGCAGAAATTACGCAGGCGTTACTCACCCCGTGGTCGATGCCATGATTGAAAAACTATTGGCAGCGCAGACTCGTACCGAACAGGTCGCTGCTACCCGCGCGCTCGACCGCGTGCTGTTATGGCAGCACTACAGCATCCCCAACTGGTATATCGATTACCACCGCCTGGCATACCGCAACCGATTTGCTTTCGTCACCCCGCCGCCCTACACATTAGGGCTGCGTACTTGGTGGCTAAAATCCATGGAGAACGCTGAATGACCCATGCATTGCGCACCCTGTTAATCCGTTTTAGCAGCATTGCTCTGCTTAGCGTAGCCGGCCTGGCCATCGCCAGCCCCAAGCATGCACAAACCCTGTACGACGAGCCGCCCAAATACCCGGCAGGCTTCACTCATTTCGATTACGTCAACCCGGATGCACCCAAAGGCGGCACGTTGCGCCAGGCTGGATTTGGCGGTTTTGACAGCCTCAATCCGTTTATTAACAAAGGCGTGGCCGCCGATGATATCGGCCTGATCTACGACACCCTGACCCGCCATGGCCTGGATGAGCCCTTTAGCGAATACGGCCTGCTCGCCGAAAAGATCGAGAAAGCCCCGGACAATTCTTGGGTACGCTTTTATCTGCGCCCTGAAGCACGCTTCCATGACGGCCAACCCGTGACGGCTGAGGATGTTAAGTTCACGTTCGAAACACTGATGAGCCAAGGCGCGCCGATGTACCGCGGCTACTATGCCGATGTCGATAAAGTAGAAGTCGAAAGCCCGCTGCGCGTACGTTTTGTCTTCAAGCACGCCGGTAACCGTGAGCTGCCGCTAATCGTCGGGCAGCTGCCCGTGTTGCCGAAACACTGGTGGGCCGAACGCGACTTCAGCAAAAGTAACCTTGAAGTCCCGCTGGGCAGCGGCCCTTACAAAGTGGCCAATGTGCAGGCCGGCCGCTCAATCCGCTATGAACGCGTCACCGACTGGTGGGGCAAGGACCTGCCGGTTAACCGCGGCTTTTACAATTTCGACACCCTACAAATCGACTATTACCGCGACAACACCGTGGCCCTAGAAGCGCTCAAGGCTGGGCAATTCGACTACTGGCTAGAAACCAGTGCCAAGAACTGGGCCACCGCCTACAACAACGAGGCTGTAGCCAACGGCCAGCTTATTAAAGAAGAAATCACCAATCACAACCCCACCGGCATGCAGGGTTTTATCTTTAATACACGGCGTCCGCTGTTCAGCGATCTCCGGGTGCGCGAAGCCCTTGGCCTGCTGTTTGATTTCGAGTGGACCAACCGCCAGTTGTTTAACGGCGCGTATACCCGCACCCGCAGCTATTTTGACAACTCCGAATTGGCTGCAACCGGCCTGCCCTCCGTTGATGAGTTGAAACTGCTTGAACCATTACGTGAGCACATCCCGACACAGGTATTCAGCGATGAGTATCAGCCTTCGCTGACCAATGGCAGCGGCATTATTCGCGAGCAGCAACGCCGTGCTTATCAGCTGTTGCAAGAAGCAGGGTGGCGCGTGGATGGCGACAAGATGCTCGACAGCAGCGGCAAGCCCGTGAGCTTCGAGTTCCTTCTGGCGCAAACCGAATTCGAACGTGTCCTGCTGCCGTTTAAACGTAACTTGGCCGACTTGGGCATCGAGTTGGTGATCCGCCGCGTGGATGTCTCTCAATACATCAACCGCCTGCGCTCGCGCGATTACGATCTCATTGTGAGTGGTTTTGGTCAGTCCAACTCGCCGGGCAACGAACAGCGTGAATACTGGCACTCCAGCAGCGCTGACAACCCCGGCAGCCGTAACTTTATCGGCCTTAAAGATCCCGCGGTAGACAGCTTGGTTGAAGGCCTGATCGGTGCCGACTCACGCCAGAGCCTGATCACCCATACCCGCGCCCTCGATCGCGTGTTGCTGTGGGGCCATTACGTGGTCCCCAACTGGCACATCAAAACCTGGCGCGTGGCTTATTGGAACCGCTTTGAACACCCCAAAGTCAGCCCAAAATATGACATAGGCCTGCACACCTGGTGGGCCCGCGAAAAAACCCCAGAAGCCGCTGCCGATGCAGCCTCCGCTCAGCCCAACGCAGACGTGGAGCAATAAGATGCTGGCGTATATCTTTCGTCGGTTGCTGCTTATCATCCCCACGTTGCTGGGCATCTTGCTGATCAACTTCATCATCATCCAGGCCGCCCCCGGTGGCCCGGTTGAACAGATGATCGCCAAACTCGAAGGCTTTGATGGCGCCACCAGCCGGATTGCTGGCGGCGGTGCTGAAGTCTCGGTCGCGGGCTCCAACTACCGCGGCGCCCAAGGCCTCGACCCCGAACTGGTCGCGGAAATCGAACGCATGTATGGCTTCGACAAATCGGCCCCGGAACGCTTCTGGCTGATGCTCAAGAGCTACGCGCAGCTGGATTTCGGTAGCAGCTTCTTTCGTGATGCCGAGGTCATCGACCTGATCATTGAGAAAATGCCGGTATCGATCTCCTTAGGGTTGTGGAGCACGCTGATTATGTACCTGGTGTCCATCCCGCTGGGCATCGCTAAGGCCACCCGCCATGGCAGCGCCTTCGACGTTTGGACCAGTTCGATCATCATCATTGGCTATGCCATCCCTGCGTTTCTGTTTGCCATCTTGCTCATTGTGCTGTTTGCCGGCGGCAGCTATTGGGACGTGTTCCCGCTGCGCGGGCTGACCTCGAACAACTTCGAGGAGCTGAGTTTTAGCGGCAAGCTGCTTGACTACTTTTGGCACTTGGCCCTGCCCGTCACGGCGCTGGTGATTGGTAACTTCGCCACCCTGACGCTGCTGACCAAAAACAGCTTTCTCGATGAAATTAACAAGCAATACGTGGTCACCGCACGGGCTAAAGGCTTGAGCAATAACCGCGTGTTGTATGGCCATGTGTTCCGTAACGCCATGTTGATTATTATCGCCGGCTTCCCAGCGGCCTTTATTGGGATTTTCTTTACCGGCTCTTTGCTGATCGAGGTGATTTTCTCCCTCGACGGCCTCGGCTTGATGAGCTTTGAGGCGGCGATTAACCGCGACTACCCGGTGGTGTTCGGCACCTTGTTTATTTTTACCTTGCTCGGTTTGGTGGTGAAATTGATCGGCGACATTACCTACACCTTGGTCGATCCACGCATCGACTTCGAAAGTCGGGAGGGTTGAGATGACACTTTCGCCAATCAATCAGCGTCGCTTCCAACTGTTCAAGGCGCATAAGCGCGGCTGGTGGTCACTGTGGATTTTCCTTGTGTTGTTTTTTGTCACGCTCGGCGCTGAACTGATCGCCAACGACAAGCCGCTGGTGGTCAGTTATGACAACGAACTGTATTTCCCGGTATTCAAGCGCTACCCGGAAACCACATTTGGCGGTGAATTCCCGCTGCAGGCGAACTACAAAAGCCCGTATATCCAAGAGCTGTTTAATGAAAAGAACGGCTGGATGATCTGGCCACCGATCCGCTACAGCTACTCCAGCATCAATTACGACCTGCAAGTGCCGGCGCCAGCGCCACCCTCTGGGGAAAACTGGCTGGGCACCGATGATCAGGGCCGCGATGTGTTGGCGCGGGTCATCTATGGCTTCCGCATCTCGGTGCTGTTTGCCCTGATTCTGACCCTCGCCAGCTCGGTGATCGGCGTGTTTGCTGGCGCCTTGCAAGGCTTTTATGGCGGCTGGGTCGACTTGGTCGGCCAGCGCTTTCTGGAAATTTGGTCGGGCTTGCCGGTGCTCTACTTACTGATCATCCTCGCCAGCTTTGTACAGCCCAATTTTTGGTGGTTGCTGGGCATCATGTTGTTGTTTTCCTGGATGAGTCTGGTAGACGTAGTGCGCGCCGAGTTCCTGCGAGGGCGCAACTTGGAATATGTGCGCGCCGCGCGTGCGCTGGGTATGCCGAACGGCTCAATTATGTTTCGGCATATCTTGCCTAACGCGATGATTTCGACCATGACCTTTATGCCGTTCATCCTCACCGGTGCGATTGGCACACTCACCGCACTGGACTTTCTCGGCTTTGGTCTGCCCCCCGGCGCACCTTCGCTCGGTGAATTAGTGGCCCAAGGCAAGTCCAACCTGCAGGCCCCGTGGTTGGGTATCAGCGCTTTTGCCGTGCTTGCCCTGATGCTCAGCCTGCTGGTGTTTATCGGCGAAGCGGCACGCGATGCCTTCGACCCGAGGAAATAACATGACCGACTCCAACACCCTCATCGAAGTCCGTGATCTGTCAGTCGAGTTCGTTACTGGCCGCCTCAAGCAGCGTGTACTCAACACCATTAGCTTCGACATCAAGCGCTGTGAAACCCTGGCCTTGGTGGGCGAAAGCGGTTCAGGCAAATCGGTGACCGCGCATTCAATTCTGCGCCTGCTGCCCTACCCGATTGCCCAGCACCCCAGCGGCAGCATTCACTATGCCGGGCAGGACCTACTCAAGCTAAACGAGAGCAAACTGCGCGGCATCCGTGGTAACCGCATTGCCATGGTCTTCCAAGAGCCCATGACCTCGCTCAACCCGCTGCACAGCATCGAAAAACAAATCAATGAAGTGCTGGCCTTACATAAAGGCCTGCGGGCTAAAGCGGCCACTGCGCGGACCTTGGAGCTGCTGGAGTTAGTCGGCATTCCCGAACCCCATAAGCGCCTAAAAGCTTACCCACACGAGCTGTCGGGCGGCCAACGGCAGCGCGTGGTCATCGCAATGGCGCTGGCCAATGAGCCAGAACTGCTGATTGCCGACGAGCCAACCACTGCGCTCGATGTCACCGTGCAGCTGAAAATCCTCGAACTGCTGAAGGATTTACAAGCGCGCTTGGGTATGTCGATCCTGCTGATCAGCCATGACCTTAATTTGGTGCGGCGCATCGCTCATCGCGTTTGCGTGATGCAGGGCGGGCATATCGTCGAGCAAGCTGCCTGCGAAACCCTGTTCCACGCGCCCCAGCACCCGTATACCCGTGAACTGCTCGGTGCCGAGCCTTCGGGTGGGCCGGTCGATCAACCACCGGGCAAGCCGATGCTCGAAGTTGATAACCTGCGCGTCTGGTTTCCGATCAAGAAAGGCCTATTACGCCGCACGGTCGACCACGTAAAAGCGGTGGATGGCATCAACTTCAGCGTGCCGCAGGGTCATACGCTGGGCATTGTTGGTGAAAGTGGCTCGGGCAAGTCCACCCTAGGTTTGGCTATTCTTCGTCTACTTGGCAGTCAAGGTGGCATTCGCTTCCAAGGGCAAGCCATTGATCAGCTCTCGCAAGAACAGGTGAGACCGCTGCGCCGGCAAATGCAGGTGGTGTTTCAAGATCCGTTTGGCAGCCTGAGCCCGCGTATGTCGGTGAGTCAAATTGTGGGGGAAGGCCTGCAAATTCATCGCATGGGCAGCGCAGCCGAGCAGGAACAAGCGATCATCGACGCCTTAGTCGAGGTTGGTCTCGATCCCGATACCCGTAACCGTTATCCCCATGAGTTTTCCGGTGGTCAGCGTCAACGCATTGCCATCGCCCGCGCCTTGGTACTCAAGCCCGCATTAATTTTGCTTGATGAGCCCACCTCGGCACTCGACCGTACTGTGCAGCGCCAAGTGGTCGAATTGCTGCGCTCGCTGCAGACTAAATATAACCTGACCTATTTATTTATTAGCCATGACTTAGCCGTGGTCAGGGCATTAAGCCATCAGGTGATGGTGGTTAAACAGGGCAAAGTAGTGGAGCAAGGCCCGGCGGCACGTGTCTTTGCCGCGCCACAGAACATCTATACACAGCAATTGCTGGAAGCGGCCTTTATGGCCCCAGCTGACTAATTCTTGTAGAGCGGAAGAGGAATCACACCCATGGGTTTTCTAAGCGGCAAGCGCGTACTGATCGTTGGCGTCGCCAGCAAACTGTCCATCGCCTCCGGCATCGCGGCAGCCATGCACCGTGAAGGCGCCGAACTGGCCTTCACCTACCAGAACGAAAAGCTCAAAGGCCGCGTTGAAGGCTTTGCCGCTGATTGGGGTTCAAACCCAGAGCTGTGCTTCCCCTGCGATGTAGCCAACGACGAAGAGATCGCCTCAGTATTCGAAGCATTGAGCAAGAAGTGGGATGGCCTGGATTGTATCGTTCACTCGGTAGGCTTTGCCCCGGGCGATCAACTCAATGGCGACTTTACTGACGTCACCACCCGTGAAGGCTTCCGCATCGCTCACGATATCAGTGCTTACAGCTTCGTTGCCCTGGCCAAAGCCGGCCGCGAAATGATGAAAGGCCGCAATGGCAGCCTGCTTACCCTGTCCTACCTGGGTGCCGAGCGCACCATGCCCAACTACAACGTCATGGGCATGGCCAAGGCGAGCTTGGAAGCCGGTGTGCGTTACCTGGCTGGCAGCTTGGGCCCTGAAGGCACTCGCGTAAATGCCATCTCCGCAGGCCCGATCCGCACGCTGGCAGCCTCCGGTATCAAAAGCTTTCGCAAGATGCTCGCGGCCAACGAAAAGCAGACCCCGCTGCGACGCAACGTGACCATCGATGAAGTCGGCAATGCCGGTGCGTTCCTCTGCTCAGACCTCGCCTCAGGCGTCAGCGGTGAGATTATGTACGTCGATGGCGGTTTCAACACCACCGCGATGGGCCCGATGGAAGAATAATTGCGCAATTGCCAGCAACAAAAAATGCCGCTCAATTGAGCGGCATTTTTAATTGCGGCGCACTGATCAGAAACGCTCGATGTCCGCGGCTTCTTCCAGTTGCTTACGGAACGCGGCGAAGTCCTGTTGACCAACGCGTGAGGCAAGGAAGCGGCTGTACATGGCCTTGTCCTCATCCGACAGCGCTTGCTGCGGTTGGCTCACGCCATTAAGACGAACGACCACATAATCGCCGTTGCTCAGGCTAATACCGTCGAAGCTAGGCTTATCGGCAGCTTCAGGCTTGGGCATGCGGAACAGCGCCTGCAACACCGCAGGCTCAACACCTTCTTGGCTGCGCGTTGCCGCCTCCACAACATCCCAACCCTGCTTGGCATCGGCCTGTGCAATCGGCGTTTTACCCGCACGCAAAGCAGCTAACTGCTCTTCAGCTTCGACTTTAACGGCCTCGCTTGCACGAACCTTGATCAACTGGGCGCGAATACTCTCAGTCACTTGCTCAAGCGGTAGCTGCTCGGGCTTGTTGTGCACGCTCACCCGTACCACCACGACGGTGTTCGGATCGAGCTCAATCACGCTGCTGTTACTGCCGCCTTCCAGCACTTCATCGCTGAACGCTGCCTGGATAACCAGACGGTTAGCGGTCAGACCTTCAGTGCCACCCTCGCGGCCGAACGCCTCAGTGGTGTTGACTTCAAGACCTAACTCTTGAGCAGGCTGCGCCAGATCTGATGCTTCAAATGCAGCATTTTCAAGATCTTTTGAGACCTCAACAAAGCGTTGCTCAACTTGACGCGTTTTCAGATCTCGTTTTAATTTTTCTTCCAAACTGGCAAAGCTGGGCACTTCCGGCGCCTGAACATCTAACAGCTTGATCAAGTGCCAGCCGAACTCACTGCGAACGGGCGCTGATACTGCATTTTTGTCCAGTGCATACAACGCCTCTTCAAAAGTCGGATCGTAAACACCTGGGCCCGCAAAGCCCAGATCACCACCCTCACCTGCCGAACCTGAGTCATCGGAGAACTCTTTAGCTAAGTCTGCAAAGTCCTCGCCTTTCTCAAGACGCTTCTGCAACTCAACTAATTTAGCTTGAGCCTGCTCGTCAGACAGCTTGTCGCTAACCTCAGCCAGAATGTGCGCAGCACGTCGCTGTTCGGCTAAGTTGGCGATTTCACTTTGATAGGCGGTTTCAAGCGCTTCATCTGTGACGTCAACCTGGTCAAAGAAGGCCTCTTTTTTTAGCTCAACGTATTCCAGCACCACTTGTTCAGGGCTCATAAACTCGCTGGCTTTGGCGTCGTAATAAGCCTTTACGTCGTCATCACTGAGGATTACCGCGCCAGGATCAGCCTTGAGGGTCAAGGTGGCGAAATCGCGGGTCTGCTTTTCTAATGCAGCGAAGGCTTGCACTTGGGCATCGGTGACGAAACCGCTGTTAGACAGGCCAGCGCGCAGTTGGCCAATCAACATTTCCTGCTCCAGCATCTGGCGGAACTGCAAACGGTTGTAACCCAACTGACGAATCACTTGATCAAAGCGCTCAGCGCTGAACTGACCATCAACCAGAAACTCAGGTGTTTTCAGAATCAATTGGTCCAACGCTTGTTGCGAGAATGCAAACTTGGCATCTTGAGCACCAGAGAGAAGCAAAGTGCGCTCAACTAGGCCGTTAAGAGCAGCTTCACGCAGCAATTTTTCGTCGAGCAAGGATGCATCGAAGTCGCGACCCAACTGCTGTAGCAACTGCCGCCGCTGCATCTCAACCGCTTGGCTAAGGTCAACGGAAGTGATTTCCACACCATTCACTTCGGCCGCGTTCTGGCTGTTACTGGTGCTGGTGAAAATCGCATCAACGCCCGTCAATGCAAGCAGCGCAACAATAATGCCGATGATGGTTTTGGCAATCCAACCTTGTGAATTGTCCCTGATATTTTGCAGCATGCGTCCCCCAGAACGGCTGTGAAAAAAGCAGCCGCGCAGTGTGGGTAAAATCCGGATAGAAGAAAGGCGCATCAGTGGATGCGCCTTCTCGTAACTGGCGAAGCGGACCGAACTCAGGTAGCAGATTCGTTGCCATCGACTGAATAAAACAAGCCGAACGTTCCACCGCGCAACAGATCAGCTATTCAGCTGACCTGCAGGGTAAAGCCGAAAGAAGCTTAGTTAACAGCGTCTTTCAGTGCTTTACCGGCTTTAAAGCCTGGGATCTTGGCTGCAGCGATGCTGATCGGGTTACCCGTTTGTGGGTTGCGGCCAGTACGAGCAGCACGCTCTTTGACAGCGAACGTACCGAAACCAACCAGTACAACAGAATCACCGGCTTTCAGAGCGCCAGTAACGGATTCAATGACTGCATCCAGCGCGCGGCCGGCAACAGCTTTTGGGATATCAGCAGATGCGGCGATGGCATCGATCAATTCCGACTTGTTCACTCTTAAGTCCCCTTAATTTATATTGAGTTTGTTTCTTGCTTTTAAATGTAAGCGAAGCTGGTACTTGAGAGCCTGCTGACACAATAAGAGCCGCTTTATAACAAGGGCTCTAAAAATGTGTCAAGGAACCTCTCCGGCTAATGCGTGCTAATTCGCTCCTTGGAATCAGTCTCGCGAGCCTCATCCTTCGCAACCATGGGAGCCGCATCAGGCAAGGGCTGCGGCGCGTATTGCAGCGCAATTTGCAGGACCTCGTCAATCCATTTAACCGGTTTAATCTGCAGGTCTTGCTTAATGTTCTCCGGAATCTCTTTCAAATCGCGCACATTCTCTTCTGGAATGATCACGGTCTTGATGCCACCACGGTGCGCGGCCAGCAGTTTTTCTTTCAGCCCACCAATCGCCAATACCTGACCACGCAAGGTGATTTCGCCGGTCATTGCCACATCAGCACGCACCGGTATCTGGGTCAGGGCTGAAACCAAGGCCGTGCACATGCCAACGCCGGCGCTGGGGCCATCTTTCGGAGTCGCGCCCTCTGGCATGTGGATATGGATGTCTTGCTTCTCATAGAAGTCCACAGGCACGCCCAAGCTTTTTGCCCGACTGCGCACAACCGTCTGTGCAGCCGTGATCGATTCAAGCATCACATCCCCAAGCGAGCCGGTCTTAATAAGCTGCCCTTTGCCGGGTACCACGACTGCTTCGATAGTCAACAACTCACCACCGACCTGTGTCCAGGCAAGCCCGGTAACTTGGCCAATTTGGTCCTGCAACTCGGCCAAACCGTAGCGATGCTTATGCACACCGAGAAAATGCTCTAACAAATCAGCTGTAGCAGTAACGTGGAAGCGTTTCTCGGTGGTGTGCTCTTTAACCACCTTGCGGCACACTTTGGCAATCTGCCGCTCAAGGCCGCGCACACCTGCCTCGCGGGTGTAGTAGCGAATAATGTCGCGGATCGCCGCCTCTTCAAAGACCAGTTCAGTCTTTTTCAGGCCATTGCTCTGTACCTGCTTGGGCACCAAGTACTTGATCGCGATGTTGACCTTTTCCGCCTCGGTGTAGCCAGGCAGTCGGATCACCTCCATGCGGTCGAGCAACGGCCCCGGGATATTCATCGAGTTGGCCGTGCACAAGAACATCACATCCGACAGGTCGTAATCGACCTCCAGATAATGGTCGTTGAAATTGTGGTTCTGCTCAGGGTCCAGCACTTCAAGCAACGCTGATGCCGGATCACCGCGCATGTCCTGACCCATTTTGTCGATTTCATCGAGCAGGAACAGTGGATTACGCACCCCCACCTTGGTCATTTTCTGAATAAGACGGCCCGGCATGGAACCGATGTAGGTACGCCGATGACCCCGAATCTCAGCCTCATCACGAACACCGCCCAAGGCCATGCGCACAAACTTACGGTTAGTGGCACTGGCAATCGACTCAGCCAACGAGGTTTTACCGACACCCGGCGGACCGACTAAACACAGCACAGGCCCTTTGATTTTCTTAACGCGCTTTTGCACCGCAAGGTACTCAAGGATGCGCTCCTTGACCTCATCAAGGCCGTAATGATCCGCATCCAAGATGCTTTCAGCGCGCGCCAGGTCAAGGCGCACCTTGCTCTGAGTTTTCCATGGCACATTGACCAGCCAATCGATGTAGGAGCGCACAACAGTGGCTTCTGCTGACATCGGTGACATCTGCTTGAGCTTATTAAACTCGGCGTTAGCTTTGGTCAGCGCTTCAGTCGTCATGCCGGCATTATCGATGCGCTTTCGCAACTCATCGAGTTCGTTATGCCCTTCCTCGCCATCGCCTAGCTCTTTCTGAATGGCCTTCATTTGCTCATTCAAGTAGTACTCGCGCTGGCTGCGTTCCATCTGCTTCTTGACGCGACCGCGGATACGCTTCTCAACTTGCAACAGGTCAATCTCTGCATCGAGCAACGCCAAAACGTGCTCAACCCGTGCAGTCAGGTCGGTGATTTCGAGGATTTCCTGCTTTTGTTCGATCTTCAGCACCATGTGCGCCGCCATGGTGTCGACCAAGCGAGCTGGCTCATCAATGCCGTTAAGCGAGGCTAGCACCTCTGCCGGTACTTTCTTGCCGAGCTGCACGTATTGCTCAAACTGGCTGATCAGGCTGCGGGTGAAAACCTCAGCCTCACGGGACGCCACGTCAACCTCGTCCAGTAGCTGCACTTCAGCACGGCAATGACCGTCGACCTCAATAAAGCGCTCAACCTCACCGCGCTGCTCGCCCTCAACCAGCACCTTAACGGTACCGTCCGGTAGCTTTAGCAACTGCAGGACAGTGGCTACAGTGCCGACACGATAGAGCCCGGCTTCATCAGGGTCGTCATCGCCAGGGTTCTTTTGCGCAAGAAGCAGAATTTGCTTCTCACCGGCCATTGCAGCCTCGAGGGCTTCAATGGATTTTTCACGCCCGACGAATAACGGAATGACCATGTGCGGATAGACCACAACATCGCGCAACGGCAGGAGAGGCAATTCGATGGTTGTCTTCATGATTTGGACTCAACGGCGGCCATAGGGCCGTAAACAGAGGGGATGACCTTGAAACTAAGATGGGGGTAGCCCAAACAAAAAACAAGCCGATAAGGAGGAAAAGCAAAGGGGCCCATAGGCCCCTTGCTTTCAACATGTTGCGAAGCTTTTTACGCGTCAGGCGCAGCCTTGGCAGGCAGCTCCTTATTTTCATAAATCATCAACGGCTTGGATGTGCCTTCGATGACGCCTTCATCGATGACGACCTTGCTGACGTCGGACTGCGACGGAATTTCATACATGGTATCGAGCAAGATACCCTCAAGAATCGAACGCAAACCGCGAGCACCGGTTTTACGCTCAAGCGCTTTGTGCGCAACCGATTTCAACGCATCTGGACGGAACTCCAGCTCAACGCCTTCCATCTCAAACAGCTTGGCGTATTGCTTGGTCAAAGCGTTCTTAGGTTCTGTCAAAATCTGCATCAGAGCCGCTTCGTCCAGCTCATCGAGGGTGGCAATAACTGGCAGGCGACCGACAAATTCAGGAATCAAACCGAATTTAACCAGATCATCCGGCTCGACAGCGCGCAGGGATTCACCCACTTTCTTACCGAAATCCTTGCTGCGTACTTCGGCATTGAAACCAATGCCGCCTTTGGTTGAACGGCCCTGGATAACTTTTTCCAGACCCGAAAACGCACCACCGCAAATAAACAAGATATTGCGTGTATCAACCTGCAAGAACTCTTGCTGCGGATGCTTGCGCCCGCCTTGCGGCGGAACCGAAGCAACAGTGCCTTCGATCAATTTGAGCAGCGCCTGTTGCACACCCTCACCAGAGACATCACGGGTGATGGATGGGTTATCTGACTTGCGCGATATCTTGTCGATTTCATCAATGTAGACAATGCCCATCTGGGCTTTTTCCACATCGTAATCGCACTTCTGCAGCAGCTTTTGGATGATGTTCTCAACGTCTTCACCCACATAACCGGCTTCGGTCAGGGTAGTGGCGTCGGCAATGGTGAAGGGTACGTTGAGCAAACGCGCCAGCGTCTCAGCTAGCAGTGTTTTACCCGAGCCCGTCGGGCCGATAAGCAAAATATTGCTCTTACCTAGCTCAACATCGTCTTTCTTTTCACGCTGATTGAGGCGTTTATAGTGGTTATAGACCGCGACCGCCAAGACTTTTTTCGCTCGCTCCTGACCGATTACATACTGGTCGAGGATTGCGCTGATTTCCTTGGGGGCAGGCAATTTGTGCGCGTTGCTTTCGGCCTGAGCTTCCTGCACCTCCTCGCGGATGATGTCGTTGCACAGGTCGACGCACTCGTCGCAGATAAAGACCGAGGGGCCGGCAATTAATTTACGCACTTCATGCTGGCTTTTGCCGCAGAAGGAGCAATAAAGCAGCTTGCCGTTGTCCTCGCCGTTGCGGGTGTCAGTCATTCGATCAATCCAATCCGGTAGGCTTAAAACACAAGATGGGGGTTTAGGCAGGCTTTTTCAAGCCTGCTGAGGGCAGGAAAACCGAACCACCCTATCCTGGGTTTAATATATTAAGCAGGACGTTTTTCAATCACTGCATCGATCAAGCCGTATTCACGAGCGGCTTCAGCACTCATAAAGTTATCACGGTTGGTATCGCGCTCGATTTCTTCCAGGGTATGACCACTGTGCTTGGCCATCAACGTATTGAGGCGCTCTCGGATAAAGAGAATTTCTTTAGCATGGATTTCGATGTCCGATGCTTGCCCCTGAAAACCGCCAAGTGGCTGGTGGATCATTACGCGAGAATTAGGCAAGCAGAAACGCTTACCTTCCGCGCCGGCAGTCAGCAAAAAGGCACCCATGCTACAGGCCTGGCCAATGCAGGTGGTCGACACATCAGGCTTAATGAATTGCATGGTGTCGTAAATCGACATGCCCGCCGTTACCGAACCGCCCGGAGAATTGATATAGAGGTGAATATCCTTGTCCGGGTTCTCCGCTTCAAGAAACAGTAACTGCGCGCAGATCAGATTGGCCATGTAATCTTCTACAGGTCCGACAAGAAATATCACGCGCTCTTTGAGCAGGCGCGAATAGATGTCGTAGGCGCGCTCACCGCGAGCGGACTGCTCAACAACCATGGGCACTAAGCCGCCAGCGGCTTGGATATCAGTCATTTGCTGCATAAAAGGATTGCGGGACATACGTACACTCGCTCCCTAAATAGTCATATTGCAAATGCGCATAAGCCAGCGCGAAGGCTGGCTTATGACGCGTTCGAACGAGGTAAAGGATCAGTCGGCCTGAGGAGTTTCTACCGGCTTGACAGCTTCTTCGTACGAGACCGATTTGTCGGTCACGTTGGCCTTCTGCAAAACAGTATCTACAACTTGTTCTTCCAGTACAACCGAACGTACTTCGTTCATTTGCTGGTCGTTTTTGTAATACCAGGCCACAACCTGCTCAGGCTCTTGGTAGGCCGACGCCATTTCTTGAATCATTTCGCGAACGCGGCTGTCATCTGGCTTCAGCTCACACTGCTTAACCACTTCAGCTACAACTAGGCCCAACACAACACGGCGTTTGGCTTGCTCTTCAAACAACTCAGCGGGCAGCTGGTCAGGCTTCAGGTTGCCGCCAAACTGCTGGACAGCCTGAACGCGCAGACGATTAACCTCATTACTGATCAGCGCCTTAGGCACTTCGATTGGGTTAGCAGCCAGCAAGCCATCCATCACTTGGTTCTTAACCTTAGATTTAACAGCTTGGCGCAGCTCACGCTCCATGTTCTTGCGGACTTCAGCACGGAAGCCTTCCAAGCCGCCTTCTTTAGCACCAAACAATGCGAAGAATTCTTCATTCAGCTCAGGCAGCTGGGGTGCTGCAATGCTGTTGAGCGTGACGCTGAACTCGGCCGTTTTGCCCGCTAGATCTAAATTCTGATAATCCGCCGGGAAAACTGGGTTGATAACAAGCTCTTCGCCTGCCTTAGCACCCACCAACGCTTCTTCAAAGCCTGGGATCATGCGGCCAGAGCCGAGAACCAGCTGAGTGCCTTTAGCCGAACCGCCAGCAAATGCTTCGCCGTCGATCTTGCCAACAAAATCGATATTCAGTTGATCGCCATTTTCAGCGGCACGCTCAACGGTTTCAAAACGGGTGTTTTGCTTGCGCAGAATTTCCAGCATGTTATCGACATCAGCATCAGCCACTTGCGCATGCAGACGCTCGATCGCGATGGATTCAAAGCCGGCAACGGTGAACACCGGGAACACTTCGAAGGTAGCCACGTATTCCAGGTCTTTGCCTTTCTCGAAAGACTTCGGCTCAACGGCCGGAGCGCCCGCTGGATTGAGCTTTTGCTCAACAACGGCTTCATAGAAGGTGGATTGGATAAGATCGCCCAATACTTCCTGACGCGCGGAGTCTTCATAACGCTGGCGGATCACGCTCATGGGTACTTTGCCAGGGCGGAAACCGGCGACTTTGGCGCTACGGGCCGTCTGCTGCAGACGCTTGTTGACTTCAGCATCGATACGCTCGACAGAAACGCCAACGGTCATACGACGCTCAAGGGCAGAAGTGTTTTCAACGGAAACTTGCATGAATAATCCTCGTTGCACAGACATAAGCCGGCCGCTTACCGACCCCTAAAGGGGTTTGCATTCTAGAGGGTCAATTTGCAGAAGTCACCCTAGGTGCAGGCGGCAAACGGGAGGGAGCTAAAAGATGGTGCGGACGGAGAGACTCGAACTCTCACACCTTGCGGCGCTGGAACCTAAATCCAGTGTGTCTACCAATTCCACCACATCCGCGTGGTAAAGCTTTATATAAAATCGCCAGGCGTTAACCTGGCGCTTTTAGAATATGGGGTGGACGATGGGGATCGAACCCACGACAACAGGAGTCACAATCCTGTGCTCTACCAACTGAGCTACGCCCACCATATTGCATTTGCTTGAGCCAAGATCGCCAATGGCGCACCCGGCAGGACTCGAACCTGCGACCATCCGCTTAGAAGGCGGATGCTCTATCCAGCTGAGCTACGGGCACTTATCCATCTGCAGATGCAGATTTAAAGCTTTCGGCTTCGGAAAAAACTTTGCAGCTTCGACCTTTGCCGTCTTACCCAGCGACAGGCTGTGCTCGACAAGCGGGGCGAATGTTATAGAGCTGATTTCCGGCCGTCAACAGGGAAAGTTAAAAAAATCAGCCATTTAAAGGAGTTACGCGATAACCCTGGCAACTGACTTTGCCCCACAGCATGGTCATGCGAGAATACGCACCACTTTTACATACTTTATTTAATGGTTAACCAAGCGCAATGACTGCACAACTGATCGATGGCAAAGCAATTGCCGCCAGCCTGCGCCAGCAGATCGCCCAACGCGTCGCCGAGCGACGCCAACAGGGCCTTCGCGCGCCCGGTCTTGCAGTTATTCTGGTGGGCAGCGATCCCGCCTCCCAGGTTTATGTGTCACACAAGCGCAAGGATTGCGAAGAAGTCGGTTTCCTTTCACAAGCCTACGACTTACCAGCGACCACCAGCCAGGCTGACCTAACGGCGTTGATCGACCGCCTTAATGATGAGCCCAGCATCGACGGCATTCTCGTGCAGTTGCCGCTACCAGAGCACCTCGACGCCTCCTTATTACTTGAGCGCATTCGTCCGGACAAAGACGTCGACGGCTTCCATCCCTATAACATCGGCCGCCTGGCCCAGCGGATGCCATTACTGCGGCCCTGCACCCCGAAGGGCATCATGACCTTACTGCAGAGCACGTGCGTGGACCTTTATGGAATGCATGCCGTGGTCGTGGGCGCTTCGAATATCGTTGGCAGGCCGATGGCGATGGAATTGCTTTTGGCTGGTTGCACGGTCACCGTCACGCACCGCTTTACTAAAGATCTGCCTATGCATGTTGGCTTGGCCGATATTGTTGTAGTGGCCGCCGGGAAACCAGGCTTAGTCGCGGGTGAATGGATCAAGCAAGGCGCTATCGTCATTGACGTCGGCATTAATCGTCAAAGTGACGGCAAGCTTATTGGCGATGTTGTGTATGAAACGGCCCTGCTCCGGGCTGGCTGGATCACACCAGTGCCCGGCGGAGTAGGCCCCATGACCCGCGCCTGCTTGCTGGAAAACACCCTGCATGCGGCTGAGCATCTGCACGACTGATTGAGTAGTGGCATGGTGATTTCAGCACAGATATCGTCAAGGCTACCCGCATCTGTTTATTAAGCGCATCCGTGTGTGGCTTTATCTATTAACGTTACAACCAAATGGAATCAAACCATTGCTCAATAAAAAACCGCTCGTGAGCGGTTTTTTATTGAGCATTAACGCTAGTCAGCCAGGCGCCAAGTCGTAGCCCCCTTACCATCCTCAAGCACCACGCCCATACCTGTAAGCTGGTCACGAATTCGATCTGATTCGCCCCAGTTTTTCTCAGCGCGGGCCTGCAGTCGCGCCGCAATCAGAGCATCAACGGCCGCTGCGTCGACCTTGCCGGTTGCCCCTGCTTGCAAAAACACCTCAGGATCAAGCTGCAACACGCCCAGGACTTTAGCCAACTCTTTCAGGTGTGCGGCAAGACCGGCAGCTGCGCGGGGATCACCCTCACGCAAACGATTGACCTCACGAACCTGCTCAAAGAGTACGGCGCAAGCTTCTGGAGTATTGAAGTCATCATCCATTGCCGCCGTAAAACGCTCAGCAAAGGCTTCGCCGCCAGCAGGAGCAACGTCAGGCAAACCCTTCAGGGCATTGTAGAAACGCTCTAATGCTCCCTTGGCTTCCTTGAGGCTGTCTTCTGAATAGTTAATCGGGCTGCGGTAGTGGCTGGACACCAGCAGGTAGCGCACCACCTCCGGGTGGTACTTTTCTAACACGTCGCGAATAGTGAAAAAGTTGCCCAGCGATTTGGACATTTTCTCGCCATTCACGCGCACTGCACCGGCGTGCATCCAAGCGTTGGCGTAGGGCTTGCCGGTGGCCGCTTCACTTTGAGCGATTTCGTTTTCGTGGTGCGGGAACACCAAGTCCGGACCGCCGCCGTGAATATCAAAGGTTTCACCTAGGCAGCAGGTCGACATCACGGAACACTCAATATGCCAGCCAGGGCGACCAGCGCCCCAAGGCGACTGCCAGCTTGGCTCACCGGGTTTGACGCCTTTCCACAACACAAAATCCAGGGGGTCTTGCTTGGCTTCGTCGACCTCGATGCGCGCGCCGACTTTTAGGTCTTCGATCTTTCTACGTGACAGCTTGCCGTAGCCAACAAATTTACCGACTCGGTAATACACATCACCATTGCCCGGCGCATAAGCAAACCCTTTGTCAATCAAGGTCTGGATCATCTGGTGCATACCAGCGATATGCTCGGTGGCACGCGGTTCCTGATTCGGGCGCAACACATTCAGTCGCGTTTCATCTTCATGCATGGCGGCGATCATGCGCTCAACCAGCACCTCAAACGGCTCACCGTTGTCGTTGGCGCGCTTGATGATCTTGTCGTCGATGTCGGTGATGTTGCGCACGTAGGTCACGTCATAACCGCGGTGGCGCAACCAGCGCGTGACCACATCGAATGCCACCATGACCCGCGCATGACCAATATGGCAAAAGTCATAAACCGTCATGCCGCACACATACATGCGCACCTGGTTACCCACCAGCGGCTTGAACGCATCTTTGCTTTTGGTCAGCGTGTTGTAGATCGAGAGCATTGCAGTTCCTTGGAAACCTCAGGCCAGCGCACCGGCCTGGCTTTAATCAAATCGCCTGAGCCTTAAGTCCAGGCATCACGCAGCGTTACAGTACGGTTAAACACTGGTGCACCCGGCTTGCTGTCCTTGATGTCCGCACAAAAATAACCTTCGCGTTCGAACTGGAAGCGCTCTTCCGGTGCTGCATTGCCCAGCGATGGCTCAGCGCGACAGCCCTTGAGTACCACTAAGGAATCCGGATTGATGTTAGCGAGGAAGCTACCACCCTCTTCGTCCTTCTCAGGGTTGGCAGAGCGGAACAAACGGTCGTACAAGCGTACTTCACACTCAACACTTTCAGCCGCTGGTACCCAGTGGATTACACCCTTGACCTTGCGCCCTTCCGGGTTTTTGCCGAGGGTATTTTCGTCATAACTGCAGCGCAGTTCGACGATATTGCCGTCGGCATCCTTAATCGCTTCGTCAGCGCGAATCACATAGCTGCCGCGCAGCCTGGCCTCACCACCTGGGATTAAACGCTTAAAGCCCGCTGGCGGGACTTCTTCGAAGTCACTGGCGTCGATATAAATCTCGCGGCTGAATGGCAGAACCCGTACGCCCATCTCTTGTTTTGGATGGCGCGCCAATTCAAGGCTCTCAACTTGACCTTCTGGGTAATTGGTGATGACCACTTTAAGCGGCTTGAGCACGCACATGGCGCGAGCGGCATTGGCGTCTAAATCATCACGGATGGCAAACTCAAGCATGCCGACATCCACCACGCCGCCAGCGCGATTGACTCCAATCATGTCGCAAAATGCACGGATCGAAGCCGGTGTGTAGCCACGACGACGAAAACCGGACAACGTCGACATGCGCGGGTCGTCCCAGCCATTCACGTGCTTTTCATCAACCAACTGCTTGAGCTTGCGTTTGCTGGTGATGGTGTAGTTGAGGTTAAGCCGGGCAAATTCGTACTGGCGCGGCTGCGCCGGTACCGGTAACTGGGCCAGAAACCATTCATACAGCGGACGATGGTCTTCGAACTCCAGCGTGCAAATCGAGTGAGTTACGCCCTCAATGGCATCTGACTGGCCGTGGGTAAAGTCGTAGCTGGGGTAAATGCACCATTTATCACCTGTCTGATGGTGATGGGCATGGCGAATGCGATAAAGAATCGGGTCGCGCAGGTTCATGTTCGGCGAAGCCATGTCGATCTTGGCCCGCAGCGCGCGAGCGCCATCGGCAAACTCACCGGCTTTCATGCGCGCGAACCAGTCGAGATTCTCTTCAACGCTGCGCTCGCGGAACGGGCTGTTCTTACCAGGCTCAGTCAGATTGCCGCGGTATTCGCGGGCCTGTTCTGGCGATAGGTCGCAGACATAAGCATTGCCAGCTTTGATCAATGCAACAGCCCAGTCGTGCAGTTGGTCGAAGTAATTGGAGGCATAACGCGCCTCGCCCGCCCACTGAAAGCCCAACCACTGCACGTCACTTTTGATTGCGTCGATGTACTCTTGGTCTTCCTTAGCCGGGTTGGTGTCGTCGAAGCGCAGGTTGCACTCGCCGCCAAACTCGCGAGCCAAGCCGAAGTTCAAGCAGATCGACTTGGCATGGCCGATATGCAAGTAGCCATTGGGCTCTGGCGGAAAACGGGTGATGATTTTCGCGTGCTTACCCGCGTCCAAATCAGCCTGGACAATGGAGCGAAAAATATTAGCGGCGGCGACAGCTTCTGGCTTGCTCATGGGGTCCTTGATCATGCAGGTGCGCGGCACAGGGTAGGCCGACTAAAACAAAGCGCTTATCATAGCCGAAGCTGTCAATCCCCTGACAGGCCCAAGAGCCGCTTCAACTCGTATTGCTGCGGCTTACGGATTTATCGACAGAGCGATTACCTCAATGATTAAGCTGCACACCAACCACGGCGTCATCACCCTTAACCTGTTCGAAGACAAAGCTCCAGAAACCGTGGCTAACTTCAAGCAGTACGTTAAAGAAGGCCATTACGACAATACGGTTTTCCACCGCGTCATCAGTAACTTTATGATCCAGGGCGGCGGTTTCGAGCCCGGCATGACGCAGAAAACCACCCGTGCCACCATCAAGAACGAAGCCAACAACGGCGTTGCTAACAAAATCGGTACCGTGGCCATGGCCCGCACCATGGAGCCGCATTCAGCTTCGGCGCAATTTTTTATCAACGTCGGGGACAACGGTTTCCTCAACCACAGCGCGCCCACCGTTCAGGGCTGGGGCTATACAGTGTTTGGTGAAGTGGTTGAAGGCATGGACGTGGTCAACGCCATTAAAGCGGTCGCCACCACCAGTAAATCCGGCCATCAGGATGTACCGGTTGATGATGTGATCATTGAGCGCGCCGAGATTATTGAGTGATCTTACTGATCTCAGATCTGCATCTTGAACAGGAGCGCCCGGATATCAGCCGGGCGTTCCTGCGCTTTCTCGAAACTCGCGCCATTCACGCTGACGCCTTGTATATCCTCGGCGATTTCTTTGAAGTGTGGATTGGCGATGATGCCATCAGCCCCTTTCAACGCTCGATTGCCCAAGCGCTTCGTCAGCTCAGTGAGCGCGGTACGCGCATTTACCTCATGCATGGCAATCGTGATTTCCTCATCGGCAAGGCTTTCTGTCAGGAAGCAGGTTGCACGCTGTTACCCGATCCCTGTGTGATCGAGCTTAACGGCGAGCGCGTGCTGCTGATGCACGGTGACAGCCTGTGCACCCAAGACATTGGCTACATGAAGTTGCGCCGCTGGTTGCGCAACCCCATCTCGCTGTTTGTGTTGCGCAACTTACCGTTGTCGACTCGGCAAAAACTGGCGCGCAAGCTGCGCAATGAAAGCCAGGCGCAAACACGCATGAAGACCCGCGAGATTGTCGACGTCACCCCCGATGAAGTGCCGCGCATCATGGCCGCAAACAGGGTACGCACATTGATCCACGGTCACACGCATCGCCCCGCTACTCATCAACTGTTGGTCAACGGCGAGCTGGCGCAACGTATTGTGCTGGGTGATTGGGATAAGCAAGGCTGGGCACTTGAGGCCAACAGGCAGGGCTTGCAGCAAAGTGCCTTTGCTCTTAGCTAAGTGTTTGCGCACCGGTTTTGATCCCATCAGGGTCGACGCGCAGTAGACAGTAAAGGGGCTTTACAGCGTCGGCACACCGCTGTGAAAGCGCAACTCGGTATCTGGCGACTCAATCAACTCGCGCTCCACCGCCCTAACCCGCTCGATGGTCTGCTCAATGTCGCGCGCATCACCATACTGGTAAGCCAGCTTCAGGTAGCCCTGAAAGTGCCGCGCCTCGCTTTTCAGCAACCCGAAGTAAAACTTACCCAGCTCTTCATCAAGGTGCGGCACTAACGCCTCGAAACGTTCACAGCTGCGCGCCTCAATAAATGCGCCCACCACCAACGTATCGACCAACTTAAGCGGCTCATGGGTACGCACCACTTTACGCAGCCCTGAGGCATAGCGCGCTGCGGACACCGGACGCAGGCCGATTTTGCGGCGTTTCATCAGGCGCAGCACCTGCTCGTGATGCACCAGTTCTTCGCGAGCAAGGCGCGACATGGCGTTAAGCAGGTCAGCATAGGTGTTGTACTTGGCCATCAGGCTTAGGGCCGTACTGGCCGCTTTAAACTCGCAGTTCTTATGATCAATCAACAGGGTCTGCTGATCAGCCAACGCCGCCGTGATCCAGGCATCTGGCGTTCGGCAACCGAGAAAATCATGGATTTCTGGTAGGTTCATGGCCGTCCCTCGCTTATCAGGCGACCAAAGACAGCCTGAAAAGGCATGAGCAGATAGGCAAAACAGCGCAACACAGCATCGGTTTCAACTGGCAGATACATAAATTCACAAAACTAGATGGGCAAGATTGATTAGGCTACAGCGCGGCCATTATACGAATGAGCACGCGAACAGCCACTCGATTGACGCCGATCAAGCACCAAGCATACGGCAGCAATCTATAGTGATGGACAGTACAACAACTGCACACGGAGATGATCATGCAAGCTATTCGCAGCATTCTGGTGGTGATGGAGCCTAAGCACACCGAAAATCTGGCACTCAAGCGCGCTAAATTGATTGCAGGCGTCACTCAATCCCACCTGCACCTGCTGGTGTGCGACAAAAAAAGTGATCACAGCGCTTACTTAAGCGACCTCACCAGCGTGCTCAACAGCGAAGGCTTCAACATATCCAGCCAGCAGGCTTGGGATGACAGCCAGCATCAGACCATCATCAACGTGCAGCAGGCCGAAGGCTGCGGCTTGGTGATCAAACAGCATTTCCCAGACAACCCGCTGAAAAAAGCCCTGCTGACGCCGGGTGACTGGAAATTACTGCGCTACTGCCCTGCCCCCGTGTTAATGGTGAAAACTGACAAACCATGGACGGGGAGCATCATCCTCGCAGCCGTTGATGTGGGTAATGCCGATGGCGAACACCGCACCCTGCACACCGGCATTGTCAGCCACGGCTTTGACATTGCCACCCTAGCCAAGGGTGAGCTGCACGTACTCACTGCTTATCCGGCGCCCATGCTCTCAGCGGCTGACCCGACCTTTCAACTGAAAGAAACCATCGAGGCCCGCTACCGCGAGCAATGCAAAGCGTTCCAGGTTGAATACGAGATCAGCCCTGAACGTTTGCACATTGTCGAAGGTCCTGCCGATGTCCTGATCCCGCAAACCGCACGCCGGCTCAATGTTGGCGTAACCGTGATTGGTACCGTGGCGCGCACAGGTTTATCCGGCGCGCTGATTGGTAACACCGCTGAGGTGATCCTCGACTCCCTTGAAAGCGATATTCTGGTGCTTAAGCCAGACGACATCATTGACCATCTGGAAGAGCTGGTGGCCCAACGCTAATCGGTTGCACAACCGCGAAAACTGCTTTGACGCGGTTGCGAGACCCAGCGGTCTGAGTAGCTAATAAAAAATACCCACATCAGCCGATGTGGGTATTTTCGTTTAGGCTCGGATGATTCAACTGCGGCACATTCAAAGGCCAGCGAGCGCTCTAGCAGAGCGTTCTAACCCATTGCACTGCAACGGACTTTGGAGCACATAAACAAACGCCCCGAACCGGTCGGGGCGTTTGTTTTATAGCTTCAGGTAACGGCGCAGTTTCACGCCGCCAGCGCAGCTACGCTTTCATAAGTCAAAAAGCCTTAAGCTTTTTTGACTTCCCAGCCGGTCAGCTCGGCCAAGGCCTTACCAATATCAGCCAGTGAACGCACGGTTTTCACGCCAGCGTCTTGCAGCGCAGCGAACTTCTCGTCTGCAGTGCCTTTGCCGCCAGAGATGATTGCGCCAGCATGGCCCATGCGCTTGCCCGCAGGGGCAGTCACACCAGCGATGTAGGAAACAACTGGCTTGGTCACATGTGCCTTGATGTAGGCAGCCGCTTCTTCTTCAGCCGAACCGCCGATCTCACCGATCATTACGATCGCCTCAGTCTTCGGGTCTTCCTGGAACAGCTTCAGGATGTCGATGAAGTTGGAGCCTGGGATCGGGTCACCGCCAATACCAACGCAGGTGGACTGACCGAAGCCGGCGTCTGTGGTCTGCTTAACAGCTTCGTAGGTCAGGGTGCCGGAACGCGACACGATACCGACTTTGCCTGGCAAGTGAATATGGCCTGGCATGATGCCGATCTTGCACTCGCCCGGCGTGATAACGCCTGGGCAGTTAGGACCGATCAGAACCACGCCCAGCTCGTCGCACTTAACTTTGGCTTCGAGCATGTCGATGGTGGCGATGCCTTCGGTGATGCAAACGATCAGCTTGATACCGCCCATGGCCGCTTCAAGGATCGAGTCCTTGCAGAACGGAGCCGGAACGTAGATCACGCTCGCAGTTGCGCCCGTCTGCTCAACCGCTTCACGCACAGTGTTAAACACTGGCAGATTCAGGTGAGTGGTGCCGCCTTTACCCGGGGTCACGCCGCCAACCATCTGGGTGCCGTAGGCAATGGCTTGCTCGGAGTGAAAAGTACCCTGCGAGCCGGTGAAGCCCTGGCAGATAACTTTGGTGTCTTTATTGATCAGGACGCTCATTATTTGCCCTCCGCAGCTTTGACGACTTGCTGAGCAGCGTCAGTCAGGCTGGTTGCCGCGATGATATTCAGACCGCTTTCGGCCAGAACCTTAGCGCCCAGTTCAGCATTGTTACCTTCCAGACGAACAACAACCGGAATCTTCACGCCGACTTCTTTCACAGCGCCAATGATGCCTTCGGCAATCATGTCGCAACGCACGATACCGCCAAAGATGTTCACCAGCACGGCAGCTACGTTGCTGTCGGACAGGATGATCTTGAAGGCCTCGGTGACGCGTTCTTTAGTGGCGCCGCCGCCTACGTCAAGGAAGTTGGCTGGCTTGCCGCCGTGCAGATTGACAATGTCCATGGTGCCCATGGCCAAGCCTGCGCCGTTAACCATGCAGCCGATGTTGCCTTCCAGCGCGACGTAGTTCAGCTCGAACTTGGCGGCATGGGCTTCACGCGGATCGTCCTGGGACGGATCGTGCATAGCGCGCAGCTTAGGCTGACGGTACAGGGCGTTGGCGTCGATGTTGATCTTGGCATCGAGGCAATGCAGGTTGCCGTCAGCCTTGATCACCAGCGGGTTTACTTCCAGCAGCGCCAGGTCGTAGTCCTGGAACAGCTTGGCCAAACCGACGAAGATTTGGGTGAACTGCTTGATCTGATCACCTTGCAGGCCCAGCTGAAAAGCCAGGTCGCGACCCTGGAACGGCTGAGCGCCGACCAGTGGATCGATGGTGGCCTTGAGGATCTTCTCAGGGGTGTCGTGAGCGATCTTCTCAATGTCCACACCACCTTCGGTGGATGCCATGAACACGATCCGACGGCTGGAGCGATCCACAACCGCGCCCAAGTACAGTTCCTTGGCGATGTCTGTGCACGACTCAACCAGAATCTGGTTGACCGGCTGGCCGTTAGCGTCAGTCTGGTAAGTCACCAGACGCTTGCCAAGCCAGTTGGCAGCGAAAGCCTTAGCGTCTTCTTTGCTCTTAACCAGCTTCACGCCGCCGGCTTTACCGCGACCACCGGCGTGCACCTGAGCCTTAACGACCCACTCAGTGCCACCGATTTTGTCGCACGCTTCTGCTGCTTCTTCTGGTGTGCTTACCGCAAAGCCTTTAGATACGGGCAGGCCGTATTCAGCGAACAGCTGCTTACCCTGATACTCGTGGAGATTCATGCTTGTCTACCGTCTTCGTTTAGGTATAGCGCATACGGTGCTGCACTTGTGATGCCGCACCACCTGTGACTGCTTCTAGAGCAGTCCGACACATCTTCCGCGCAGCGACATTGATCGTACGCGGGCAACTTGCCGTGGTTCTTCCTGCTAATCAGCCGCCTTTACCGGCAAACAACAACGGTACAGGCGGCCGCTAAATCAACTAACGACTTAACGTTTTTTGCGGTTGGCGATGTGGATGGCTTGGCCATTCACTGCCAGAGCGGCTTCATGCAGTGCTTCGGACAGGGTTGGGTGGGAGAACACCATCATCCCCAGATCCTCAGCGCTGGTGCCGAATTCCATACCGATTGCGCCCTGCTGTACCAGCTCAGCAGCGCTCGGGCCAATTACATGTACACCCAAGACGCGATCGGTCGTGGCGTCAGCAATGACCTTAACCAAACCACCGGTGTCGTTAGCTGCCATGGCGCGGCCGCTGGCTGCGAACGGGAAAGTGCCGACGTTAACGGCAACGCCTTCAGTCTTCAGCTGCTGCTCGGTTTTACCGACCCATGCAATTTCCGGATGGGTGTAGATAACCGATGGGATCAGGTCATAGTTAATCTGAGCTTTGTGGCCAGCGATGCGCTCGGCGACCATGACGCCTTCTTCCGATGCTTTGTGTGCCAGCATCGCGCCACGCACCACATCACCCACGGCATAGACGCCCGGCACGCTGGTGGCGCACTGGTCGTTGACAAAGATGTAGCCACGCTCGTCCATATCAACACCACTATCGGATGCCAACAGATCAGTGGTAACTGGGCGGCGGCCAACCGCAACGATCAGCTTGTCGAACACGATCTTCTGCTCGCCTTCGGCGTCGGTGAAGTTGACAGTCACTTGCTTTTTCTTCACTTCGGAACCGGTGACGCGAGCGCCCAGACGAATGTTGAGACCTTGCTTGGTGAAGGTTTTCAATGCCTCTTTGGCGATTTGCTCATCGGCGGCGGGAAGGAACTTGTCCAGCGCTTCCAATACGGTGACTTCAGCACCCAGACGCGCCCAGACCGAACCCAGTTCCAGACCGATCACACCCGCGCCGATCACACCGAGCTTCTTCGGCACGCTCTGGAATTCCAAGGCACCGGTGGAGTCAACGATCACATCTTGATCAATTGGCGCCGGTGGGATGTCAATTGGCTTGGAGCCAGAAGCCAAGATCACATTCTCAGCGTCGATGATCTGCGTCTTGCCATCAGAACCCGTGACTTCAACCTGCTTACCTGCCAGCAGTTTGCCGTGACCTTCAAGCAGCGTCACACCATTAGCTTTGAACAGGGTAGCAACGCCGCCGGTGAGGTTCTTCACGATATTAGATTTGCGGCTAATCATCGCCGGTACATCAATCGTGAGGCCCTTGGCTTCGATACCGTGGATAGCGAAATGATCCTTCGCTTCGTAATACTTCCACGAACTGTCCAACAGCGCTTTGGATGGAATGCAGCCGACGTTCAGGCATGTACCACCGAGGGCAGTTTTGCCCTCTTTATCCTGATATTTCTCAATGCAGGCCGTTTTCAGACCGAGTTGAGCGGCTTTGATCGCGGCTACATAACCACCTGGGCCGGCACCGATGACTACCACATCGAATTTCTGGGTCATAACGTATTCCTTCTCGGGTAAACCGGACGGCCCTTGTTACAGGGCCGCCGTGGGAGAAACTGGCTTAGATATCCAGCAGCAGACGCGCTGGATCTTCCAGCAAGTTTTTGATGGTCACCAGGAAGGTCACGGCTTCCTTACCATCAATCAGGCGGTGGTCGTAAGACAGCGCCAAGTACATCATTGGACGGATCACCACTTGCCCATTAACAGCCATCGGGCGCTGAAGAATATTGTGCATTCCCAAGATCGCCGCTTGCGGCGGGTTGACAATGGGGGTCGACATCATCGAACCGAACGTGCCGCCGTTAGTAATGGTGAAGGTGCCGCCGGTCATTTCATCAATGGATAATTTACCGTCACGGGCTTTCTTGCCGTAGGTGGCGATACCATTTTCGATTTCAGCCAGGCTCATCAGTTCCGCATTACGCAGCACTGGCACCACGAGACCACGGTCACTTGAGACCGCAACACCCACGTCGGCATAACCGTGGTAAACGATATCGGCGCCATCAATCGACGCGTTGACCGCCGGGAAGCGCTTCAGCGCTTCTGTGGCTGCCTTGACGAAGAACGACATAAAGCCCAAACGCACGCCGTTATGAGTCTTCTCGAATAGGTCTTTGTACTTGGAGCGCAGCGCCATCACTTCGGTCATATCAACTTCGTTGAAGGTGGTCAGCATGGCCATGTTCGACTGAGCTTCAACCAAACGACGAGCAACAGTGGCGCGCACGCGGGTCATCGGTACGCGCTTCTCAACCCGATCACCGGCAGCAAGCATGGGCTCGGCAGCAGCAGGCGCAGATGGTTTAGCCGATGGAGCCGACGGTGCATTCTTTTTCGCTTCAACCGCTGCAACCGCATCTTCCTTGGTCACGCGACCACCTTTGCCAGTCCCGGCAAGGCTGCTTGGGTCGATACCGTTTTCTTCAGCGATCTTGCGCGCCGCTGGCGACAAAATAGCGTCATCGCCTGAAACAGCAGGAGCCGCCGTTTGAGCAGCCGTGGCAGCAGCAGGAGCGGACGCCGGAGCAGCAGCGCCGCTGCCTTCACCTAAAGTGCCCAGCAGTTCGTTGCTGAGCACGGTGTCGCCTTCATTTTTGACAATTGTCGCGAGCACGCCGTCGGCCTCGGCCAGCACTTCGATCACTACTTTGTCGGTTTCAATGTCGACGATCAGTTCGTCACGTTTAACCGCATCGCCCGGCTTCTTGTGCCACGTGGCCACGGTGCCGTCGGCAACCGATTCCGGGAAAGTAGGGGCTTTGATCTCGATAGCCATTGTGTGTGGTTCCTTAAATTCGGTTTCTTCTAGCAGGCGACCCAGTTAGCCGCCCGCTGCGCGAAGGCGTTAAACAGTAAAGGCGTCTTGCAGGAGTTTTTCCTGCTGTTCGGCGTGCAACGATGCGTAACCACAGGCAGGTGCGGCAGAAGCATCACGACCGGCGTACTCAAGGAACAGCGTTTTCTTCAATGCTGTCGCCACGCGCCGCATGTGATGCTGACTGCAGTACCAAGCGCCTTGGTTCATCGGCTCTTCCTGACACCAGACGATGTGCTTGAGGTTCTTGTAAACGGACAGCGCCTCAGTCAGATCCTCTTCCGGAAACGGATACAGCTGCTCGATACGGACGATGGCAATATCCTCACGACCTTCACTGCGACGCTTTTCCAGTAAGTCGTAGTAAACCTTGCCGCTGCACAGCACCAACCGATCAACCTTTTTCGGATCGATGTTGTCGATCTCTGGAATAACGGTTTGGAACGAACCTTCAGCCAGATCTTCCAGCGTCGAGATGGCTAATTTGTGGCGCAACAGTGACTTCGGCGTCAATACGACCAACGGCTTGCGCAATGGACGAATCATCTGCCGGCGCAGCAAGTGGTAGATTTGCGCAGGGGTGGTCGGCACTGCAACTTGCATGTTGTGCTCAGCGCACAGCTGCAGGTAACGCTCTAGACGCGCCGAACTGTGTTCTGGCCCCTGCCCTTCATAACCGTGCGGCAGCAGCATAGTCAGCCCGCAAAGACGGCCCCACTTATGCTCACCGCTAGAAATGAACTGGTCAAAAACCACCTGAGCACCGTTGGCAAAATCACCAAACTGAGCTTCCCAGATCACCAGTGCGTTAGGTTGTGTGGTTGCGTAGCCGTACTCAAAGGCCAGTACCGCTTCCTCAGAAAGGAAAGAATCGTACAAATCAAATGCAGGCTGGCCCTCATAGAGGTTTTTCAGTGGCACATAGGCGTTTGCATCTTTCTGGTTATGCAACACCGCATGACGGTGCGAGAACGTGCCGCGGCCGATGTCCTGGCCAGTCATACGAATCGGATGACCTTCGAACAAGAGCGTGGCATACGCCATTGTCTCGGCGTAACCCCAGTTGATCGAGAGCGCACCAGCGCCCATCTTTTGCCGGTCTTCAAGAATCTTTGCCACTTGCCGCTGCACGACTAAACCTTCTGGAATTTCCAGTAGTTTGTTCGAAAGCTCTTGCAGGGTTTTCAGGTCAAAGCGGGTGTCATGGCGAGCAGTCCAGGTGTGACCTAGGTAGGGACGCCAATCGACGAATAGTTCTTTATTCGGCTCTTTAACCAGGCTCTTAACCACATGCTGACCGTTATCCAACGCGGTGCGGTACTCATCGATTTTGGCCTGAATTTGCTCAACCGATTGGCTGGACGAACCCATCAAAGCATCGGCATACAGTTCACGGGTGGTGCGCTGTTTGCTGATTTGCTGGTACATAATCGGCTGGGTGCCGCTCGGCTCGTCAGCCTCGTTGTGGCCGCGACGACGGTAGCAAACCAGGTCAATCACCACGTCACGCTTGTATTGCATGCGGTAATCGACAGCCAGTTGGGTCACAAACATGACTGCTTCTGGGTCATCGCCATTTACGTGCAGGATGGGCGCTTGAATCATTTTCGCCACATCGGTGCAGTACTCAGTGGAGCGTGAGTCCAGCGGGTTACTGATGGTGAAGCCAACCTGGTTGTTGATCACGATGTGGATCGTGCCGCCCGTTTTGAAGCCACGGGTCTGCGACATCTGGAAAGTTTCCATGACCACACCCTGACCGGCGAATGCCGCGTCACCGTGCAAGGAAACGGGTAAGACTTTTTCACCTGCAGCATCGTTACGACGGTCTTGACGAGCACGTACGGAGCCCTCCACTACCGGAGAAACGATCTCAAGGTGCGACGGGTTGAACGCCATGGCCAGGTGCACTTCGCCACCGGCGGTCATTACGTTGGAGGAAAACCCTTGGTGATATTTCACGTCCCCAGAGGACAGACCCGCAGTTTTTTTGCCTTCAAACTCGTCAAACAAGTCGCGGGGGTTCTTACCAAAGGTGTTCACCAGCACGTTTAGACGGCCACGGTGAGCCATGCCAATGACGATTTCCTTGGTTCCATAGGAGCCGGAACGCTGGATCACTTCATCGAGCAAAGGAATTAGGCTCTCAGCACCTTCCAAACCGAAACGCTTAGTGCCCGGGTACTTGGTACCTAGGTACTTTTCCAGCCCTTCAGCTGCGGTCAGACGCTCAAGCAAATGGCCCTGCACGTCAGCCGAGAACTGCGGACGACCGCGCACACTTTCAAGGCGCTGCTGGAACCAGCTGCGCTGCTCAGAATCGACGATGTGGGTGAACTCGGCACCGATGGTGCGGCAATATGTCTGCTGCAACGCATCGCGGATTTCGCGCAGGGTAGCTTCTTCCTTACCGATGAACATCCCACCCGTGCGGAAGGTGGTGTCCAAGTCGGCGTCAGTCAAGCCATAGTGATTGATGACCAGATCCGCAGGTGCAGGACGTTGCCAAAGACCAAGCGGATCGAGCTGAGCAGCCTGATGGCCACGCATGCGATAAGCCTGAATCAGGCGCAGCACTTCAACTTGCTTCTTTTCGTGCCCACTGCTCACGCTACCAGCGGACACCGGTTGGGCGCGGCGCTGATTTTTTGCGAGCAGAACGAAATGATCGCGAACTGTTGAGTGCGATACGTCTGTGGCGGCGCTGCCGTCAGTCGGCAACTTCTGGAAGTAGGTGCGCCACTCTTCTGGCACAGCGTTGGGGTCGTGCAGGTAAAGCTCATAGAGCTCTTCCACATAGGCAGCATTACCACCGGATAGGTGGGCACTGTCCCACATGCGCTGCATCACGCTTTCTTGCATGCTTGGTCACCCTCGGTAAGGGGACACCACCGGCGAAGAAACCGCACGGCTATCAGTCTTGAAGCAGCGACTGATGAGCCACTACGGGTCCCGCAGATAGTCCGGGCACCAGCCCGAATGCCCCTGCTGGTCGTCATATTGTTCAAAGTAGAACCGCCGCTTTGTGAGCAACCGTTCTGGCTAAAACTACGGCGCTGGGTTGAGTCAGCGCCGTAGGTGTTACTGGTTTAGCAAACAACCGTGAATCAAGTACCGCTTTGCAGCAACATATTACGTACGTGGCCGATTGCCTTGGTTGGGTTGAGACCCTTAGGGCAAACGCTTACGCAGTTCATGATGCCGCGGCAACGGAAAACGCTGAACGGATCATCTAGTGAAGCCAAACGCTCTTCGGTCTTGGTATCACGGCTGTCAGCCAAGAAACGATAAGCTTGCAGCAACGCGGCAGGACCCAGGAACTTATCTGGGTTCCACCAGAACGATGGGCAGCTGGTGGAGCAGCAAGCGCACAGAATGCACTCATACAGTCCATCAAGCTTCTCGCGTTCTTCTGGCGACTGCAGACGCTCAATGGCCGGAGCCGGCGTATCGTTCTGCAAAAATGGCTGCACCTTCTCATACTGCTTGTAGAAGATGCTCATATCCACGGCCAAGTCACGTATGACCGGCAGACCCGGCAAAGGACGAATGACCAGCTTGCCGCCTTTGAGACCTGCGACCGAAAGTGGCGTAATGCAGCCCAAACCATTCTTACCATTGATGTTCATGCCATCAGAGCCGCAAACGCCCTCACGGCAGGAACGACGGTAGGACAGGGTTTGATCCTGCTCTTTGATCAGGGCCAGTACGTCGAGGACCATGACGTCTTTACCGCCGACGTCGACTTGGAACTCCTGCATAAATGGCGCTGGATCCTGCTCTGGGTTGTAGCGATAAACGCTGACTTGCAACATATCAGTCACCCTTAATAAGTCCGAACCTTGGGTTCAAACGCTGGAACTGTCTTCGGCGTTAAATTGACGGCACGCTTGGTCACGCGCTTGTCACTCGGGAAATACAGGGAGTGACACAGCCAATTTTCGTCATCACGCTCTTCAAAGTCTTCGCGGGCATGGGCACCACGGGACTCTTTACGAGCCTCCGCCGCCACCGCAGTTGCATCGGCAACTTCGAGAAGGTTTTGCAGTTCTAACGCTTCGATTCGCGCAGTGTTAAACGCCTGGCTCTTATCCGCGATCTTAACGTTCGCGATCCGCTCACGCAGGTCGGCCAATTGTACGATGCCCTTCTGCATGTATTCGCCAGTACGGAACACACCGAAGTAGTTTTGCATGCAGTTCTGCAGTTCTTTACGCAGCGGCGCAACGTCTTCACCCGTGGTGCGCTCGTTGACGCCAGCCAAACGCTTCAGGGACAGCTCAATGTCAGTTTGCGAAGCGCCGCGCGCTTCAACGCCTTCTTTAAGCGCTTTTTCCAAGTGAATACCGGCCGCACGACCAAACACCACCAAGTCCAGCAGCGAGTTACCGCCCAGACGGTTAGCACCGTGTACGGATACGCAAGCAACTTCACCGACTGCAAACAGACCGTCGATAATCTTGTCGTTACCCTGAGCATCCTGAGTAATAGCCTGACCATGAATATTGGTCGGCACGCCGCCCATCATGTAGTGGCAGGTCGGTACAACTGGAATTGGCGCAACAACCGGGTCAACGTGGGCAAACGTCTTCGACAACTCGCAGATACCTGGCAGGCGGCTGTGCAGCACCTCCTCGCCTAGGTGATCGAGCTTGAGCATCACATGATCGCCATCCGGGCCACAGCCGTTACCGGCGAGGATTTCCTTGACCATGGAGCGGGCGACTACGTCACGACCCGCCAAATCTTTGGAGTTGGGCGCGTAGCGTTCCATGAAACGCTCACCGTGCTTGTTGATCAGGTAGCCGCCTTCACCGCGGCAACCCTCGGTCACCAAAGTACCAGCACCGGCAATACCTGTTGGGTGGAACTGCCACATTTCAATGTCTTGCACCGGCACGCCAGCACGCAAAGCCATGCCGATACCGTCGCCGGTATTGATCAGGGCATTAGTGGTGGACGCATAGATGCGACCAGCGCCGCCAGTAGCCAGCACAGTGGCTTTGGAGCGGATATAGACGGTTTCGCCAGTTTCGATGCAAATAGCGATGGTGCCAACGATTGCGCCGTCTTGATTTTTCACCAAATCGACTGCGTACCACTCATTCAAGAATGAGGTGCCAGCTTTCAGGTTGGCCTGGTAAAGCGTGTGCAACAGGGCATGACCAGTACGGTCAGCTGCGGCGCAGGTGCGGGCTGCCTGGGTCGGATCATCCGGCCCTTTAGACTGACCGCCAAACGGGCGCTGATAGATACGGCCCTGTTCGGTACGGGAGAACGGCAGACCCATATGTTCCAGCTCGAATACCGCTTCTGGACCTACGGAACACATGTACTCGATCGCGTCTTGGTCACCGATATAGTCGGAGCCCTTAACGGTGTCGTACATGTGCCAGCGCCAATCATCATTTGGATCAGCCGAGGCGATGGCGCACGTAATGCCACCTTGGGCAGAAACAGTGTGCGAGCGGGTCGGGAAAACCTTGGTCACCACAGCAGTCTTGTGACCACCTTGGGCCAATTGCAGCGCGGCGCGCATGCCGGCGCCACCGCCACCAATAATAATGGCGTCATACGAAAGAGTAGGAATAGTTGTCATGAATCAGTTACCCCAAAGAATCTGCACGCCCCAGGCAAAGAACGCGAACATGGCAACGCCACACGCAGCCTGAAACAGAAAACGCACGGCAGTCGCCCACTTACCCAGCGCCATCGGCGTCAGGTAGTCGGTGGAAATTGTCCACATGCCAACCCAGGCGTGAACGCTAAGCGCCAGCAGAGTTAACAGGCTAAAGATGCGCATTGCGTTATTGGAGAACAGCGAATGCCACTCGGCATAACCCAGACCTGGGTTAGCTATTACAAAGCCAAGCAGAAACAGCACGTAAGTCGCGAGAACGACAGCAGAAACACGCTGCGCCATCCAGTCATATAGACCTGAACGCGAGAAGTTCGTGACGTTGGTTACCATATCCACACCCCCAGCAACACAATCACAATCGCCGATATGACGAGAACAATTTGCGAGCCCAGTTTGCCGCCTTCCAGCGTCTCACCGACACCCAAGTCCATGATCAAGTGGCGTATGCCTGCCACCAAGTGGTAAAGCAGAGCGGACAACAGACCCCAAATCACGAACTTAGCCAGCGGGCTGGACAAGGATTCTTGCACCTGGGCAAAGCCCTCTGCAGAGGTCAGCGACTTGTCGAGGCCATACAACATAATGGCGATACCAACAAAGAGGATGACACCGGAGATACGGTGAAGAATGGAAGTGTAAGCAGTGAGTGGGAGTTTGATAGTCCTAAGGTCGAGGTTTACAGGTCTTTGGCTATTCACGGCTTTTTCATCACACTGAGAGCCCCTAACAATCCAGGGCAAAGTTGTCGGGAAGTGCACTGGTCAGGTACCCATCACCCAAGGAGTGACAACCACCAGATTACGGGCATACAGCCCGCGGTAGTTGGGAAAAGAGTATAGACAGTTAGGTTACTAATGACAATGCAAAGCACCCTACCTAATAGCGCATTGCGCACTGTTTAAAAATGTCGTAGAGCACCGCTTGCAAGCGCCGAAATGGCCCGCAAACCCTTCTGCCAGCTGGGTTTTCGCAAATTGACATTCGAATTTATCTCACTATAGTGATGCGGGCCCTACGTGGGGGCAGTCTGATGATTTCAAGCATAACTAGGAGGCCACACATGGCTGACAAAAAAGCGCAGTTGATCATCGAGGGCGCAGCCCCCGTCGAGCTGCCCATTTTAAGCGGCACCGTTGGTCCCGATGTAATTGACGTGCGGGGCTTAACCGCCACGGGCCGTTTCACCTTTGATCCTGGCTTTATGTCCACCGCCTCGTGCGAGTCGAAGATCACCTACATCGACGGCGACCAAGGCATCCTGCTACACCGCGGCTATCCTATTGAACAACTTGCTGAGCAATCCGACTACTTGGAAACCTGCTACCTGCTGTTGAACGGCGAACTGCCGAATGCAGAGGAAAAAGCCACTTTCGTCAGCACCATCAAGAACCACACTATGGTTCATGAGCAGTTGAAGACCTTCTATAACGGCTTCCGCCGTGACGCCCACCCAATGGCCATTATGTGTGGCGTAGTCGGCGCCCTCTCGGCTTTTTATCACGACTCGCTGGACATCAATAATCCGCATCACCGCGAAGTTTCGGCCATGCGCCTAATCGCCAAGATGCCAACCATCGCCGCCATGACCTACAAGTACTCAATGGGTCAGCCGATGATGTACCCGCGTAACGACTTAAATTACGCGGAAAACTTCCTGCACATGATGTTCAACACCCCGTGCGAGATCAAACCGATCAGCCCGGTGCTGGCTAAGGCGATGGATAAAATCTTTATCCTGCACGCTGACCATGAACAAAACGCCTCAACTTCTACCGTGCGCTTGGCAGGCTCTTCGGGTGCCAATCCGTTTGCCTGTATCGCCGCAGGCATCGCTGCACTATGGGGCCCGGCACATGGCGGCGCTAACGAAGCCGTGCTGGCTATGCTTGACGAGATTGGCAGTGTCGACAACATCGACACTTTTATCGCCAAGGCCAAAGATAAGAACGATCCCTTCAAACTGATGGGCTTCGGACATCGCGTTTACAAAAACCGTGACCCACGCGCCACCGTGATGAAGCAGACGTGCGATGAAGTATTGAAAGAACTGGGCATCACCAACGATCCTCAACTGGCGCTGGCCATGCGCCTAGAAGAGATCGCCCTAACCGATCCGTACTTTAAAGAACGCAACCTGTACCCGAACGTCGACTTCTACTCAGGCATCATCCTCAAGGCTATCGGCATTCCGACCAGCATGTTCACCGTGATCTTTGCTCTGTCACGGACGGTTGGCTGGATCTCGCATTGGAAGGAAATGCTCTCGAGCCCTTACAAAATTGGCCGCCCACGCCAGTTATACACCGGATACACGCAGCGCGATTTGAAAAAATAATCCAGCGTGTACTGCAAAAAGGCTGCCTTCGGGCAGCCTTTTTCATATTTGGGGCGTTGGCTTTATTGCTGTTCGGCCAGCTCACGCAGGCCCAACAGCGTATTGAATGGCGCATCAACAACGAAGGTATTGGCCAGCCACGCCGGCACGTTGCCACCCGGATCAGAATGAACTTGGTAGACCACCTCAATCTCATCACCACGCGGCGTGAAAGTCCAAAAACCTTCAACCTTACTGACGCGAACAAGACCGGGCTGACGCGGCAAATAATCAGCAACGCCACGCAGGGTTCGTGTTATCGAACCGTCAGCATCACGCACCGTCTTTACTTGCACGATTGAGTCGCGTGACCGTACCGGCCAAGGCGTGCGGAAACGACTGTAGGCCCAGCTCAGATCCCCCTGATGCTTGAGTAGCTTCTGCTCGCTGCACGCATGAATCCAAGCGCACGCCGCATTAACGTCATTTTGCAAGGCCAATAACCGCGGCATGTCCACATGCATCCGGGTGACCCCGCGAAAGGCTTGAAAGCTTGAGCCGGGGATGGCCTGCAGATAAACCTGAATACCCGCCTCATCCTTGACCAAGCGCCACTGCGCTGCCTGCGCGCTATTGATGAGCAGCACTGCCGCCATGCCCAATAACGCCCGCGTACACCTATTCATAATGTCCCCTGCAACTCATAAACCAATGCTGCAGCTTCAAACTACAACTGCGGTGCTCTGCTCTAACCAACCCAGTAACTGCATGGCCTGGGCTGTATTGCTGCCGCATACATACTCAGCCGCCTGGAACGCCGAACAGACCGCAGGGCGCTCGGGCTGACCAAATATCAGGCAGTGGTTATCCGCGCTCAGTTGCACACAACGCACCCCGGCAGGCTTGCCAGTGGGCATGCCGGGGATCGGAGAACTAATCGAGGGAGCAATGCAGCAAGCACCGCAGCCGGCACGGCAATTCATAAAGGGTAAACCTCGGGGTAAGCAAAACTGAAATTCAGCAGGAACAGAAACATCCACTGCAACCCGCCATAGCGCTAACGGTCGACCCTGCCGGGTAAAGCTCAGCTGCAGATTGATGACTAAGCGTCAGCCTGAATGGGGCATTTACCCTCAATTAGAGTGACGGCCCTGCAGCCGGGCTAACAGGCTTGAAGTGTCCCAGCGGCTGCCCCCCATGGCCTGTACGTCAGCATAAAACTGATCGACCAGCGCCGTGACTGGCAGTTGCGCGCCGTTGCTGCGCGCCTCGGCCAGAAGAATCGCAAGGTCTTTACGCATCCAATCCACGGCAAAGCCGTGCTCAAACTCACCGGCCAGCATGGTTTTATGGCGATTTTCCAATTGCCAAGACTGCGCCGCACCCTTGCTGATCACCTCCATCGCGCCCTGAGCATCAAGCCCGGCACATTGAGCAAAATGCAGCGCCTCAGACAAACCCTGAACCAGCCCGGCGATACAGATTTGGTTAACCATTTTGGTCAACTGGCCGCTGCCAGCCTCGCCCATCAACCGGACCATGCGTGCGTAGACCTGAATAACCGACTCAGCTTTGGCATAAGTCGCTGCATCACCACCGACCATAATGGTCAAAGCGCCATTCTGCGCACCTGCCTGACCACCAGAAACCGGCGCATCAAGAAAGCCTAATTGCAGTGCTGCGGCTTGTTCGGCTAATTCTCGGGCTACCTGAGCAGACGCCGTGGTGTGATCAATCAGCACTGCGCCCGGACGCATGCCAGCAAAAGCGCCCTGCTCGCCCAATACAACGCTGCGAAGATCGTCGTCATTACCCACGCAAACCATTACAAATTCAGCATCCAAAGCCGCTTCACGCGGGGTAGGCGCATGGCTGCCAGCATACTCGGCAGCCCACTGCACAGCTTTGGCTGCCGTGCGGTTGTACACACGCACCTGATGCCCCGCGCGCGCTAAATGCCCAGCCATCGGGTAGCCCATTACGCCCAAACCGATAAATGCAAGCTTTGCCATATGCACCTCAACCTCAATCACCTGTAAGCCTGCTGCCAGTCAGGCAAACAGCCTTGTTTAACTGTGCATCGGTAACACTCAGCCGATACGAATCTGACCGCAAGCATGCCCGCCACATAGGGTAAGCGCCAGCACAGCCGTGATCCAAAACTGTATTAATGCACTCAGACAAATCATCCACATCAATAAATACCCTGCCGCTAAGGGTTTTATCAGCGCAGATCGAACGCCGAGAATTGCCGCAGGTCTTAGCAGCGCAAAGCAGATGACGAAAAAAAAACCCTTGGGCATACTTACTCGGCCTTTTATCAATTGCCAGTGCAGTGGCGCGACTTTAAATCCCTCTTCTAAGGAATTACAGATGTTCAAGGTCAATGAATATTTTGATGGCACCGTAAAATCCATTGCTTTCGGCATGGCCGAAGGCCCTGCCACCATTGGTGTGATGGCCGCAGGTGAGTATGAATTTGGCACCGACCAGCTGGAGATCATGCATGTAGTCGCTGGTGCCTTGAGCGTAAAACTGCCTGGCAGCGAGAGCTGGGAAACCTTCACCAGCGGTAGTCACTTCACCGTGCCGGCCAACAGCAAGTTCCAGCTCAAGGTCGCCGCTGATACCGCCTACCTATGTGAATACCGTTAAGCCTGAAAGTCTTGGCAAACCGGATGTTTACTGGTGGCCTCTCAAACATTAAACCCAAGCTTACGCACTAAAATTAAACCCGATGCCCGCCCGAGTATCGGGTTTTTTGCTTTGTTGCCTGGGCACTTAGCAGAGCATCTAGATGATCATGTGACCAATTCTGCAGCCTGCTAATGAGCTTGATTGTGCTAGAGCCGGGGCTACCATGCCCGCCGCGGCCCAGCGCCGAACGATCGATAGAAGCAGCGAGACTTATGACCAGTATTCGCGAACGTAACAGAGAGCTGATTTTACGCGCAGCCAGTGAAGAGTTCGCCGACAAAGGCTTTGCTGCCAGCAAAACCAGCGACATCACGACCAAGGTCGGGGTGCCCAAGCCCAACGTTTACTATTACTTCAAGTCGAGACAACACCTCTACTGCGAGGTGTTGGAAAGCATTATTGAGCCCTTGCTGCAGGCCTCTTCACCGTTCAATCAGCTTGGCAAACCTGCCGATGTGTTGCGCGCTTATATCCGCTCGAAAATCCGTATCTCCCGTGAACTGCCGTCAGCCTCTAAAGTGTTCGCTAGCGCGATCATGCAAGGCGCGACTCATCTTACTGCCTAGCAAACAGCGCAACTGAATGCCCAAGCCAAGCACAATATTGCTTGCATCCAAGCTTGGATTGATCATGGCCTAATGGCCGAAGTTGACCCGCACCATCTGCTGTTCACCATCTGGGCCGCGACCCAGACCTACGCCGACTTTGACTGGCAAATCTCCACCGTGACCAGAAAAGCCACCTTGGATGAAGCTGACTACGAAGCCGCCGCGCAGACCATCATTCGCCTGGTGATCAAAGGCTGTGAAATTGAAGAAAACCAACCTATGGCCTCAGAGCACGTCACGCTTAACTGAGCGGGTGGCAGTCAGCCCCTTTGCAGCAGCCCACTTGCTGGCGATGAAGGCAACGCGCTGACGCCTTCAGCTCTTGCGTCGCCCTTTCTGGATCACCCCCGCATGCGCGGTAAGTGCAACCGACTCCACCGCCCGGATGACGCATTGCTCATGGATGTCGAACGTGAGTAAGCAATACCGTAGGATGAGTCGGAGCGCGCAGGGTGAGCCTGTGATACCCAACAGGAAGCGAGAACCGACTAAATGGGTATCGCTGCGCTCATCCTACACACCCCTTTCGATCTGCCCGGTAAAACAGTGTCACGGCCTGTTTGCCGGGTGGATCGATTCTAGTGCGCAGGACCGTCACATAAGACCCTGCGCACTAGAATTGAAGCTGGTCCAGACTTAGAGAGATCGCCATGCCTATCGATCCGTCTTTCAATCCAACTTCTCTGCTGCACGAGCTGTTCGCCAGCGCCATCAACGCCGCCCATCCGCGCCACGTTTTGGCAAATTACCTCCCCGCAGACCGCAGCGGCCGCGTCATCGTCATTGGTGCCGGTAAAGCGGCCGCAGCCATGGCTGAGGTAATCGAGCAGGAGTGGCAAGGCGACGTGTCCGGCCTGGTAGTGACACGCTACAAGCACGGTGCCAATTGCCAGAAAATTGAGGTGGTTGAAGCCGCGCATCCGGTCCCCGATGATGCGGGTGAGCGTGTCGCCCGCCGCGTCTTAGCGCTGGTGAGTAACCTCAACGAAAGCGACCGAGTGATCTTCCTGCTCTCCGGCGGCGGCTCGTCCCTGCTCGCCCTTCCCGCGGCGGGCATCTCGCTCGCTGACAAGCAGGCAATCAACAAAGCGCTGCTGAAATCCGGGGCCAGCATTGGCGAGATGAACTGCGTGCGCAAACACCTATCAGCCATAAAGGGCGGGCGCTTGGCGAAGGCCAGCTGGCCGGCCAGCGTGTACACCTATGCGATTTCTGACGTGCCCGGTGATGAAGCGACAGTCATCGCCTCCGGCCCGACCGTGGCCGACCCCACCACCTCGGCCGAGGCGCTGGCGATTCTTGCCCGCTATCAAATAGAAGTCCCCGCCAACGTGCGCAGCTGGCTGCAAAGCCCCGAGTCGGAAACAGTCAAACCCGGCGACCCGTGCCTGACGCGCAGCCACTTCCAGCTAATCGCCCGCCCACAACAGTCACTGGATACCGCTGCGGCGGTGGTGCTCGCAGCAGGTTTGCCGGTGCTGATTCTCGGCGACCTGGAAGGCGAGTCGCGCGAGGTGGCCAAGGTCCACGCTGGCATCGCCAAACAGGTGGTGTTGCATGGCCAGCCGATCAAGGCGCCCTGCGTGATTCTCTCCGGCGGTGAAACCACCGTCACCGTGCGCGGCAGCGGCCGTGGTGGGCGCAATGCCGAATTTTTGCTCAGCCTCACCAACAGCCTTAAGGGCTTGCCGGGCGTGTATGCCTTGGCCGGTGATACTGATGGCATCGATGGCTCGGAAGATAACGCCGGGGCTATCATGACCCCAGACAGCCACGCCCGGGCCGCCGCACTGGGCTTAAGCAGCAGTGATGAGCTGGACAACAACAACGGTTATGGCTACTTCGCCGCCCTCGGCCAGTTGATCATTACTGGACCGACCCGGACCAACGTTAACGATTTGCGCGCCATTCTTATTCTTGAAGGTTCTCCCCCAACGATCGCCGAAAAAAAGTAAAAACCTCGCGCCCCTTGGCTATGCGATTAAAAACATCGCTAAGGTCCGCCAGCTGGTAGAAAACGGTGCCAATTTGTTTCGCCTGAATTTCAGCTACGGTGAGCACACCGATCACGCCGAGCGTTACCATTGGGTGCGTGAAATCGAAAAACAGCTGAACACCCCGATCGGCATCCTCATGGACCTGCAAGGGCCGAAACTGCGCGTTGGCAAATTTGCCAAGGGCAAGGTCATGCTGGAGTTCGGGCAAAGCCTGCGCTTGGACCTAGACAAGACCCCAGGCAACAACGAGTAGGTCAACCTGCCGCACCCAGAAATTATCGAAACGCTGCAGCCGGGCATAAGCCTGCTGCTCGATGATGGCCGCTTGCACCTGCAAGTCTCCGCTTAACACCGTGATGCCGTCGATACCCAGGTGATCGCCGCGACTTGACCTTTAGCCTAGAGCTGGCGGCCGAATGGGTCGCACTGTCGTTTGTGCAACGCCCGAACGGCATCATCGAGGCACGCGATATGACTACAACGCCGTGCTGGCGGCTATCGCCCTGAGCCGGGTGCATCGTCAAGTTTGGTTGCCGGCTCTTGGCATCGCGTTGACGCTAGTGCTGCAACCGGGCTTCAGCACACTCGGCTTATCCGCGTAGACCATGCCTTTTATTCTTACTTGCTGGTTGATACGTGCGAGCCAACGGCTGCTGCGTAACGTCACAAACGACTGCAGACCGCTGCCGCTTCGCCAGGACAAAAGCTTGCATCGGCAGGATAAAACTCCCTAGGCTGCGCGTTTAGTCGTTGGTCTTTTGCCGTTGGTTTTGACAACCCCGGCGCAAACGGAGCTGCCAGAACGCCATGGATACGCCGCAAAATCTGCGTCAACGCCTGTACAGCATCATTTTTCATACCGATACCCCGGCTGGACAGCGCTTCGACCGCTACCTGCTGCTGACCATTCTGGCCAGTCTGGTGGTGGTGATGCTTGACAGCATCGACAGTATTCACAGCCAGCACGCAGGATTAATGGCCGGTATTGAATGGGCATTTACCGCACTGTTCGCCATTGAATACGCGGTGCGCTTGTATTGCTCACCTAAGCCGTTGCGCTATGCCTTTAGCTTCTTTGGCCTGATTGATTTGCTGGCGATTTTGTCGGGCATACTCGCGCTGTTTTTCGCCGACAGCCAGTACCTGCTGATCATCCGCGTGATCCGCATGTTGCGGGTATTTCGCGTACTGAAGCTCAGCCCTTACTTGCGCCAAGCTAATTTTCTGCTGACAGCATTGCGCGGCAGCAAGCAGAAAATCATCGTGTTTTTCGCCGGTATCGCCACCTTGGTCACGGTGTTCGGCACGCTGATGTATGTCATCGAAGGCCCGGCACATGGCTTTACCAGCATCCCCAAAGGTATCTACTGGGCCGTGGTCACACTGACCACGGTCGGGTTTGGCGATATCGTGCCGCAGACGCCATTGGGCCAAGCACTTTCGACCCTGGTAATGATCACCGGCTACTCAATCATCGCCGTACCCACCGGCATCTTTACCGCCGAACTGGCCAATGCCATGCGCGGCGATGAATTGAGCCACGAGTGCCCCAGCTGCGCCAAAGACACCCACGAACCTGCAGCGGCCTTCTGCAACCGCTGCGGCAGTTCGCTGTTTCCTCGGCAAGGCCAACAAGGTTAGTTGGCCTGCGCTGACGACAGCGCAGAGCTCTGCCCTTTTCCAGCATCTTTTGCTTGGAGAGCCGCTGTCAGCCGCGCTCGATCGGCGTTGACGTAAGCTCGAAGGGGCTGTTGCTGCGGCGCTGATTGCGGTCTTCACGCGGGGTGGCACCGAAGAAGTTACGGTAAGCGCTGGAGAAGTGTGGCCCGGAGGAAAACCCGCAAGACAGGCCAATCTGGATGATCGATTTGCTGGTTTGCATCAGCAATTGGCGGGCTTTGTTCAGGCGCAGTTCCAAATAGTACTGGCTGGGCACGCGGTTGAGGTATTGCTTAAAAATTCGCTCCAGCTGACGGCGTGACACGCACACATGCTGGGCAATTTCATCGGTGGTCAGCGGCTCCTCGATGTTGGCTTCCATCAGCAGCACCGCCTGAGTCAACTTGGGATGGCTGGAACCCAGACGGTTCTGCAAGGGGATGCGCTGACGCTCGCCGCCTTCACGGATGCGTTCCACCACCAACTCTTCCGAAACCGCACCGGCCAGTTCGGCCCCATGGTCGCGGGCCAGTAAAGCCAGCAGTAAATCGAGCACCGCTAAGCCGCCGCAGGCACTCAGGCGGTCGCGGTCCCAGTCAAACAAGTGGCTGGTCGCAATAACCTTGGGGAAGCGTTCGCTAAAGTCATCTTGCCAGCGCCAGTGCACAGAGGCGCGGTAACCATCAAGCAAGCCTAATTGCGCCAGCGGATAAACCCCGGCGGCAATAGCACCGATCACACAGCCGCCGCGCACCACCTGTTTAAGCGCCGCAGAGAGCGCGGCGGGCATTGGTCCGGGCGGTTCATCAGCCAGCAGGAAGAGCCTGTGACAGCCTTCAAGCTTGCCCACCCAAGACTCACCCGGCAGCCGCCAAGCCTCGTCGAGCGGCGCTTCAGCCTGCAAAAAGAGCAGTTCATAGACCACTTCAGGATGGACGCGCTGAGCGACGCGCAGCGCCTCCTCAGCCAAGGCTAACGTCAGGGGTTTAGTGGAAGGCCAAAGCAGGAAGCCAATTCGGTGGGCATTCATGGTCGCAGTTTAGGCTCTGTTGGCAATTATTAGCATCACTAGAATGGCTGCAGGTGTTGCCACGGGTTATTTAAGGCTGCCCGAGAGGAACTGCTGCAGACGTTCGGATTGCGGATTAACGAGGACTTCACGCGGGCAACCGCGCTCTTCCACCACGCCTTTGTGCAGGAAGATCAGCTGATTGGACACCTCGCGGGCAAAACCCATTTCGTGAGTCACCACCACCATGGTGCGGCCTTCCTGAGCCAGGTCCTGCATCACCTTAAGCACCTCACCGACCAACTCCGGGTCAAGAGCTGAGGTTGGCTCATCAAACAGCATCACCTCAGGCTCCATGGCCAGTGCACGGGCGATGGCCACACGCTGCTGTTCGCCACCGCTCATATGCGCCGGGTAGGCGTCTTTGCGATGAGCGACACCGACTTTGTTGAGGTAATGTTCGGCTTTTTCTAAGGCGTCTTTTTTACTCATGCCAAGCACATGCACCGGGGCTTCCATGACGTTTTCCAGGGCGCTCATGTGCGACCACAGGTTGAAGTGCTGAAAGACCATGGACAAGCGCGAGCGCATACGCTGCAACTGCTTGGCATCAGCAGCCTTTAGACCACCGTCCTTGTTTGGCACCAACTTCAACTCTTCGTTATTAAGCAGAATTTTGCCGCCATGGGGCTGCTCAAGCAGATTGATGCAACGCAGAAAGGTACTTTTGCCCGAGCCACTGGAACCGATAATGCTGATCACATCACCGGCCTTGGCCGCCAGCGATACGCCCTTCAATACTTCGTGGCTGCCGTAACGCTTGTGCAGGTCCTGGACTTCGAGTTTGAACATGGTCAGAGTCTCTTTACGAATACGTGGAAGGTCAGGACTTGCGCGGCGCCAGGTATGCCAACCAGCGCCGTTCGGCCAGCTTGAACAAGCGCACCAGGATAAACGTCAGGCACAGGTAGAACAGGCCGGCAGTGATAAAGGCCTCAAACGGCAAGTAATATTGCGCGCTGACGGTACGCGCCGCGCCGGTGATATCAACCAAGGTGACGATTGAGGCCAGCGACGTGGTGTGCAGCATCATGATCACTTCATTGCTGTACTGCGGCAGCGCGCGACGCAACGCCGAAGGCAACAGGATGCGCCGGTACAGCTTGCCGCGTGACATGCCCATGGCCTTAGCAGCTTCGATCTCGCCATGCGGGGTGGACTTGAGGCTGCCAGCCAAAATCTCGGCGCTGTAGGCGCTGGTATTGATGGCAAACGCCAGGCAAGCGCAAAAGGTGGCGCTGGACAGATAGGGCCACATAAAGCTGTCACGCACGGCCTCAAACTGGGCCAAACCGTAATAAATAAGAAACAGTTGCACCAGCATCGGCGTACCGCGAATCACATAGGTATAGAGCCAAGCCGGAAAGTTCACTAATGGCGATTTTGATACGCGCATCAACCCCAAGGGGATGGCCAACGCCAGGCCGCACGCTAGGGAAATCAGTAGGATTTTCAGGGTGACCAGTACGCCGCCAAAATACAGCGGCAGGCTGTCCAAAATTACGCTGAAGTCAAAAATCATGGCTGCGCTTCCCCGCTCACAGATCGGCGGCTTTGATGCCGACCGAGTAACGTTTTTCCAGGTAACGCAAGGCCAACAGCGACACACTGGTCAGCACCAAGTACAACCCTGCAACCGCGAGATAGAAGGTAAAAGGCTCACGAGTGGCGTCTGCAGCGCTCTTGGCCTTGAACATCATGTCTTGTAAGCCGACCACAGAAATTAATGCGGTGGCCTTGGTTAACACCAACCAGTTATTGGTAAAGCCTGGGATGGCGAAGCGAATCATCTGCGGCACTAAAATACGAAAGAACACCTGCAGGCTGCTCATGCCATAGGCGGCGCCCGCTTCAGACTGACCTTTGGGGATGGCCATAAAGGCCCCGCGAAAGGTCTCCGACAGGTAAGCGCCAAAGATAAAACCCATGGTGAATACGCCGGCAATAAAGGGGTTGATATCGATGTAATCGTCGTAGCCGAGCATGGGAGCAACCCGGTTCACGATGTCTTGGCCGCCGTAGAAAATCAGCAAAATCAAGACTAAATCAGGAATCCCGCGGATCACTGTGGCGTAAGTTTCGCCTAACAGCGCCAGCCACTTGATCGGCGATAAGCGTGAAGCTGCGCCCAACAGCCCCAAGACGATGGCAACTGCCATCGACGTCAGCGCCAGAATTAGGGTGAGCCAAGCACCCTCCAAAATGGTCGAGCCATAGCCGTTGAGCATGCTCTGCATACCTCATGCAAACGCCAGGCGGCGCGCGGGAGTGCAACAAAAAAGTGGCGCAGACCAAGGTAACCAAGGCCTACGCCACCTTCAGTAAAGGCGACGCAGGAAGAGCAATCAGTCGCCGTAGACGTTGAACTGAAAGTATTTGTCCTGAACGGCTTGGTACTTACCATTGGCGCGGATGGCCAAGATGGCGGCGCTGATTTTATCAGCCAGTGCTTTGTCGCCCTTGCGAACGGCAATGCCTTGACCTTCGCCGAAGTATTTAACATCGGTAAAGTCCGGCCCTGCAAACGCAAACCCTTTGCCGGCGTCGGTTTTCAGGAAGCCGTCATCGATGTTCACCGAATCAGCAAGGGTGGCATCCAGGCGGCCAGAGGACAGGTCCAGGAAGATTTCATTTTGCGAGCCGTAACGTACGATCTCGGCACCTGCTGCAGCGAAAACATCGGTGGCGTAGCGGTCATAAACCGAGGAGCGCTGCACGCCGATCTTTTTACCTTTCAAGTCAACGGCCGGGTCTTTCAGCTCAGTACCTGCCTTCATCGCCAGCTTGGCAGGCGTGGCGTAGTACTTACCGGTGAAATCCACTGACTTCTTACGGTCTTCGGTGATGCTCATCGAGGACAGCACGGCGTCGAATTTGCGTACTTTCAGTGCAGGGATCAGCCCGTCAAATTCCTGCTCGATCCATTTGCATTCAACCTTCATCTCTTCGCACAGGGCGACGCCGATGTCGTAGTCGAAACCACTGATGGCACCTTCAGGCGTTTTGAAGGCGAATGGCGGGTAAGCCGCTTCAATGCCGATACGCAGAGGCTTGGCCTCTTCAGCCATGACCAGCGGCGACAGCATGGACAGCGCCAGGGCGCCGAGAAGTGCAATCTTCTTCATCGTGTGACTCCTTCGAATGGGTATGGCATCAGGTGGCAGAGCATGTCGGTGACTGCATCCAGCCTTGCGTAAAATGTAGTGAGTCGCCGCTAAGCTGCGCAGCACGCAGGCACAAGCAGCCCCAACCGGGTGAGCGGCATTCTAGCGACAGCTCGAAAGTCGATATTTCTTCAATGCGACAACTAATTACAAAAGGCCCGGACGGGTGCAGCGGGGATATTGACAGCCGGCAAAAACAATGGGCCGGCAGAAAAGACTTTTAACCCATCACAAAAGCAATTAATGCGCCATTTTAATCAAGACCCTTTGATCATTGGGCTTGGCTGGCGATTGTGTGTTTAACCGCTGAACACGTTGCGCACCCTATCAGGGCAAAACGTTCCCGCACACCTCATAAAAGTGCGCCCTGTTACCGCTCAATACAAAACCAAAATACGCCTATACCTCAACAAAACCCGACTTTTCGCCGTAACCGCGGGCAATCCATTGGTTGATAGCGCCTTAAACGCACAACGCCCTGCCCGGCTTGTGGCCGAAACAGGGCGTTGCTTGCAGGCAGGCTAACCGAAGTCAGGCCACCTGCATCTCGCGGTGAGTGTCGATAAGGTGCTGCACCACGCCAGGATCGGCCAGCGTGGAGATGTCGCCGAGTGCATCGTATTCGGCGGTTGCGATCTTGCGCAGGATGCGGCGCATGATCTTGCCCGAGCGGGTTTTCGGCAGGCCAGGGGCCCACTGAATCACGTCCGGCGAGGCAATCGGACCGATTTCCTTGCGCACCCAGTTTTTCAACTCTTGGCGCAATTGCTCGGACGGCTCTTGGCCGTTGTTCAAGGTGACGTAAACATAAATGCCTTGGCCTTTGATGTCGTGTGGCACACCCACCACGGCAGCCTCAGCGACCTTCGGATGAGCCACCATGGCGCTTTCAATTTCAGCAGTGCCCATGCGGTGGCCAGAGACGTTAAGCACATCATCCACACGCCCGGTGATCCAGTAGTAACCATCTTCGTCGCGACGCGCACCGTCACCGGTGAAGTACATGCCTTTGAAGGTTTTGAAGTAAGTGTCAACAAAACGGTCGTGATCGCCATACAAGGTGCGCGCTTGGCCCGGCCAAGAGTCGATGATCACTAAGTTGCCCTCGACAGCGCCTTCAAGCAGGTTGCCGAGGTTGTCCACCAACGCCGGTTGCACGCCGAAGAATGGCCGGGTTGCCGAACCCGGCTTAAGTGCGGTCGCACCCGGTAGCGGGGTGATCATGATGCCGCCGGTTTCGGTCTGCCACCAAGTATCAACAATCGGGCAACGTTCTTTGCCAACGGTGCTGTAGTACCAGTTCCATGCTTCCGGGTTGATCGGCTCACCCACCGAGCCAAGCAAACGCAGGCTGGAGCCATCGGCACCGGCAACGGCCGCATCACCCTGTGACATCATCGCGCGGATGGCGGTCGGTGCGGTGTAGAGGATATTGACCTTGTGCTTATCGATGATCTTCGACACCCGGGAGATGTCCGGGTAGTTGGGGATGCCCTCAAACAACAAGGTCGTTGCGCCATTGGCCAGCGGGCCGTAAACGATATAGCTGTGACCGGTGACCCAGCCCACATCGGCGGTGCACCAGTAGATATCACCCGGCTTGTAATCGAATACGCGCTCATGGGTCATGGCCGCATACAGCAGGTAGCCACCGGTGGTGTGCTGCACACCTTTTGGCTTGCCAGTGGAGCCTGAGGTGTAGAGGATAAACAGCGCTTCTTCTGCGCCCATTTCCTTCGGCGCGCAATGGCTGGAGGCCACGGCCATCAAGTCTTCGTACCAAATATCGCGGTGCTGGTTCCACTTGATATCACCACCGGTGCGTTTGCACACGATGACTTTCTGAATGCTCGCGGTTTCCGGGTTGGTCAACGCATCGTCAACGTTGGCTTTCAGTGGGATTTTCTTACCGCCACGCAAGCCTTCATCGGCAGTGATGACCACCTTTGACTGACAGTCGATAATCCGCCCAGCCAATGCTTCTGGGGAGAAGCCACCGAACACCACCGAGTGGATAGCGCCGATGCGGGCGCACGCCAGCATCGCCACCACCGCCTGCGGGATCATCGGCATATAAATGGTTACGACATCGCCGCGGTGCACGTCCTGGCCACGTAAGGCATTAGCGAACTTGCACACTTGCTCGTGCAGTTGGCGGTAGGTGATTTCTTCGTGCTCAGAGGGGTCATCACCTTCCCAGATGATCGCCACCTGATCGCCACGCTCTTCTAGATGGCGGTCGAGGCAGTTGTAGGACACGTTCAAAGTGCCGTCGGCAAACCATTTGATATCGACACGGTGATCGTCGAAGGAGGTTTGCTTGACTTGGGTGAACGGCTTGATCCAGTCCAGGCGCTGAGCCTGCTCGCGCCAGAAGCCATCGGGGTTGATCACCGACTGCTGGTACATGGCTTTATAAGTGGCCTCATCAGTCAGCGACTGGGCCGCAAACTCTGGGCGTACGGGATACAAAGACGCAGCACTCATTAGAAACACCTCGATGGATAGTTGTTGTTCTATGCCCCATTTTGTAGCCAGCAGGCCACTGCAGGGCCATTCGACCATGGTCTTAACGCGCCGCAACCTTAGTCTAAGTGGCTGACTTGGACATTTTGCGAGCTAATAAACTTGGGTGCGTGAAGCACTGCAGCTCACCAGAGCTTAGTATCAGGCGAGGCCAGCCGCTACCTATCGCTTAATTCAAACGTAAGCGCTCCATAAACCCCATCTACCTCTGATGGGGTTTGGCCGTCAGTATGCGGATGTCGGCGGGCAGTTCCACGGCAGCAGCGCTTCGTAGTCTTCGACACTTTTGGCCAGCGGCAGGCGTTCGAGGATGCGGCGCAGGTAAGCGTAGGGTTCCTGGCCGTTGGCCTTGGCGGTTTCGATCAGGCTGTAGATTTGCGCGCTGGCCGTGGCGCCCTTGGGCGTGTCGCTGAACAGCCAGTTCTTGCGGCCGATGACGAAGGGCCGGATGGCACGCTCGGCGGCGTTGTTGTCGATGGGCAAGTGGCCGCCTTCGACGTAGCGCGCAAGCCGGCTCCAGTTGTGGGCCAGGTAGTTCACGGCTTTGCCCAGGGCGTTCTGGCGGGTGACCTGGGGCTGGGTTGTCTCCAGCCAGGTTTTCAGTTGCGCGAGGATTGGCAGGCTGTGTTGCTGACGGCCCTGATGGCGTTGCTCGGCGCTGGCGTCCTTGAGCTCGCGCTCGATGCCGTAGAGTTTGTTGATCAGGTTCAACGCCACGTCGGCCCGCCCGGTCTTGCCCTTCGGCTGCACCTTCTGCGCTTCGATAAATTTACGCCGCGCATGCGCCAGGCAGGCCAGACGCTCGACGCCCGCTTGCGCGGCCACGGCGTTGTAGCCGGCGTAGTCGTCGGTCATCAAATAACCACGGTAGCCGGCGAGCAGGCGCAGCGGCACGTCCTGCGCACGGCTGGTTGTGTAGTCGAAGAGGATCACTGGCCTGTCTGGCGGGCCGCCGGTTTGCACCCACATCCAGGATTGGCTGCTGGGGTCGCGCCCCGGCTCTTTAAGCACCTGCACACGGGTTTCGTCGCAGTGGATCACTGGCCCCTCCAGCAGCCAATCGCGCATCAGGTTGAGCAGCGGTTGCAGATGGGCGCCGCACTGGATCACCCAAGCGCCAAGGTCTGGCGGGGGATGTCGATGCCGTGGCGGTTGAGGACCTTCTCGAAGCGATACAGCGGGGTGCCGTCGACAAACTTGGTGCTCAGTAGCATCGCCAGTACGCTGGGACTGGCCATGCTCTTTTCGATTAGTTGCGCCGGCTTATCGGCGGTGATCGGTGCGGCTTCGCAGCCCTTGCAGCCGTAAGTTTTGCGGATGTGTTTGATCACCCGGATTTGCATCGGGATGATCTCCAGCTGTTCGCTGGTTTCCTCACCGATGATCTGCTTACGGCAACCGCAGGCGCAGGTCAGTTGGTGCTCGGGCAGCTCGTGGATGACTTCGACGCGCGGCAGCTCCGCCGGCAGCGGCTTGCGCTTGCCACGACGTTTAACCGGGGCGACAACCTCTTCCTCGACGTCATCGGCAACGGCTTCAGGCGCGGCTTCGACCAGGCTTTCGGCTTCGTTGAAAATCTCCAGCTGCGGCGAATCGGGGTCGATGGTCTGCTCGGATTTGCGGCCGAACAGGCGCTGGGTCAGCAGGGTGATTTGTTCGCGCAATTGCAGAATCTGCCCATCCTTCTCCGACACCTGCCCATGCAGCGACAGCAGAAGCTGTTTCAGCAAAATAGGATCGTCAGGAAGGGTTTCGGGCATGGAAATCATGCCGTGGATTATACCGATTCAGGTGACGAAACGCGGGGTCAAAACCTTGTGAGGGCGGTTACGCCACAGATCGATACCGTCCAAAACCAGTTCAATTCCTGAGCCGTCATCACGATGGCATCCTCGCCGGGATCGGGGTGCGACTTGAACCTTTCAGCGTCCAAACGCTTGAGCCACAAGCAGAAGCCGTTGCGCTCCCAATACAAAATCTTCACCCGGTTGCGCGAACGGTTGAGGAATACGAACAACACCGGGGCGAACACCGCGACCTTGATATCCAGCTCGACCAGGGCAGCCAGGCCATCAATGGACTTTCGGAAGTCGACAGGCTTGGGGTAGAGATAGACTTTTTCGACTTTTGCATCAGGGCGCATCATGAGCGGGCTCCAGAAAGAAATCGGGAACACAGCATCAGGTCGCGCTTGGATCATTTGAAGGTGGGGTTTATGGAGCGGTTACATTCAAACAGCCATGGCTCAAGCCGCCGACCAAAGATGAGCTCTGCTGTAAAGCGCTTTTGATAGCGCGCAGAGTCCGAACCAGGTTGCTCATCCAGCACCGGAAACCGATCAAACGTTGCATGCCAGCGTTGCGCCAGGTTGATGCTCTGTACACCCGGTGTATCAGCTGAGACCGACAGCCAATAGCAAGCGTGTTCGGTAGGCATAAGCCAGCAACAGCGCATAAAGCCCTAGGGCAGCATGGCGTTGATCGACGGGTTGATGCTGAAGAGCTGCCCGAGCATGGCGACGTTCAGCACAAAGTAGGTAAACGCCACCAAAGCGGCGAGCGTGCTGAAATAAGCCGACGCATCCCTCCGCTGAATAAACAGCACCGAGGCAAATGACGCCAAGCTGGCCGTTATCAGAATGGCCACTTGGCTGAGAGTGCTGAACAGCCCCCAGAACTGATACAACCAAAACAACACACTTGCCGACAACGCCAGCGCATCAAGGAACGAAGCAATGCGTATGACTGGCGATAACTGGCGCGTGTGCAAGCTGTGATCAATATCGAAAGCGGCTAGGTAGCGCTTGAACAACTGCTGCTGATACCTGTGATGGCCGGCGCGGTGCCCCTCGCTTAAGGTCAGCACCTGCTGCGATTCAAGACGTGCCAGTTCGCAGTTGAATACACCGATATCATCGACACGCTACTGCGCATCTCTGCGGTTTATGGTGCACATAGCCATCCTTGCTGCAGCCTATCAGGTGATCGGCAACTCATGCTCTAGCAGGCCTGCGCCCGACTAAACTTGCCTCACCCAGCGTTATTGGACACTGCCATGAACGAGCGACACAGCGCCTTGCTTGACCGGGCGCTGCCCAGCAAGTCACCTGCCGACACCTGGGCCAAATTGTGCTGCGAACACGCACTGCTGGCCGTCGAGCAAGGCTGTTACGGTATCGGTGCGGTTCTGATCAATCAACAGCAGGAACTGCTCTGCAGTGCGCGCAATCAGGTGTTTACTGAAGGCCACTACCACAGCGGCGGCCATGCCGAGATGCGCGTACTGGATCAGCTTGAACAGCATCACCCTCAGCTCAAGCGCGACGGCCTGACGCTCTATGTCAGCCTGCAGCCCTGCTTGATGTGTTATGCACGCATCCTGCTCGCCGGCATCACCCGCGTGCGCTACTTGGCCTGCGACAAACCCGGCGGCTTTAGCAAGCAACGGTTACCCGCCGCCTGGGCCGAACTGGCGGCACGCACCTCCATCAAGCAGGCCAGGGTCAACCCGTACTGGATCAACCTGGCCGAACAGGCAGTCAACACCCTGCAAGATCGCAGGGCGTTGCGTGAGCGGGTGGTCGCCGCATGGCAGGGCATGATACCGGACTAAACCCTACTCCTTACCCACGCCATGCTGGCGCAGTTTGTTGGCAATGGTGGTGTGTGAAACGCCAAGGCGTTTACCCAGCTGGCGGCTGCTGGGGTGATCGTAGAACAGACGCTCGAGCACGGCTTTTTCAAAGCGCCCAAGAATGTCGTCCAGCCCGCCTTCCACTGAAAACTCGCCCAGCGGCTGTGGCGCGCCGTAATCAGGCAGGCGGATGTGTTCGCCCTTCACCACGCCGTTTTCGCACAACGACACCGCCTGAAACAGCACGTTCTCTAACTGACGCACATTGCCCGGCCAGTGATAATGGCCGAGTTTGTCCAGCACCTGCGGTGCCAGTTTGGGCAGCGGGCAACCGATCTGTCGGCTGGCTTGATCAAGAAAATGCTCAACCAGCGGAGGCAGGCCATCAAGGCATTCGCGCAATGGCGGAATATGCAGGCTGAGCACGTTAAGGCGGTGGTACAAATCTTTGCGAAACTCGCCCTTGGCGCACAACTCAGACAGGTCAACTTGGGTCGCGCACATCACCCGCACATCCAAATACACCTCTTCATCACTGCCCACTCGGCGAAAGCAGCCATCTTGCAAAAAACGCAGCAATTTGGCCTGCAAGCGCGGGCTCATTTCGCCGACGCCATCGAGAAACAGCGTGCCGCCAGCGGTGAGCTCTAGCAGGCCCAACTTGCCTTCCGGGCGCGCGCCCTCAAAAGCGCCAGGGCCATAACCGAACAGCTCGGTTTCGGCCATGGATTCCGGCAGCCCAGCGCAGTTCAGCGCCATAAAGGGTGATTGCCCGCGCGGGCTGGCCAAGTGGCAGGCGCGCGCCAACAGTTCCTTGCCGGTGCCGGTTTCGCCCTCAATTAACAGCGGCGCATCCAGAGGTGCCATGCGCCGCGCTTCGCGCACCACCGCTGCCATGATTGTGGAGCTCTGGAAAATCGAGTCAAAGCCGCGCAGTTCTTGTTTACGTACGTTATAGATCCGCTCACCCACGCGATCGGCGCGGTGCAAGGTCAATACCGCGCCGGCGAGCGCATCACTTTCATCGTGCTCGGTTTGCAACGGGGCAATGTCCGCGAGAAACACGTCACCTTTAATCTTCACGCGCAGGCCATTGATTCGCGATTTATTAGTGCGCACCAGCTCTGGCAGGTCGAAATCCTCGGCGTAACGCGACAGCGCAATGCCCGGCACCTCATCCACGCGCACGCCCAGCAGCTGCGCGGCGCTGCGGTTGGCGGCAACAATTGAGCCACCCATATCGATGGACAACACGGGGAAATCCAGCGCGCCAAGCAATGCATTCAACTCTAAATGCCGCCGTTCGCTGGGCATCAGGCCCACACGTTTAACGCCGAATACCCCGGCAATGGCCTCAAACTTGGGTCGCAACGATTGGAATTGCAGGTTGATCAAGTTCGGGCAATGCAGATAGATGGCATTACCCTGCTCGCCGCCGACCTCGCCTCGGGCGACGTTGATGCCGTATTCGACCAGCAGATTGAGGATGTCACGCAGGATGCCGACACGGTTCTGACAGTGGACTTTGATACGCATGGCACGGCTCTGATCAGGCTTGTTATTGGGCCACAACGCAAAACATCGGTGCGCATGGCAGATTATTCGTCAAGAATATGTGACAGATTGACGCAACCGCAAGACGATACTTCGCCGCATTGCCGAATACGTAACCAATTCTTTACGGATTATCCGCTTCATCACGCAGCCAACAGCATCAACAGGGGCTGCACCCCGGCCACTATCGGCGTATTCCTGGCTCATACAACAACAAAGCCCCAGCAGGAAGCACTGATGACGCGCACGCACTACGTAGCTCGCGAACCAAATAACAGCGGCTTTATTGATTACCCAGAGGTTGAGCATCAGGTCTGGAACACCCTGATCACTCGCCAGCTGAAGATAATCGAAGACCGCGCCTGCCAAGAATACCTAGACGGCATCGAGCAACTCGACCTGCCCCATGAGCGCATTCCGCAGCTCGGTGAGATCAATCAGGTGCTGCACGCCAGCACCGGCTGGCAGGTCGCGCGAGTACCGGCGCTGATTCCGTTTCAGACCTTCTTCGAGTTGCTCGCTAACAGACAATTCCCGGTGGCAACTTTTATCCGCACCCCTGAGGAGTTGGACTACCTGCAAGAGCCAGATATTTTTCACGAGATTTTTGGCCATTGCCCACTTCTCACTAATCCCTGGTTTGCCGAATTCACTCACGCTTACGGCAAGCTTGGCTTAGCCGCGAGCAAGGAAGAGCGCGTTTACCTGGCGCGGCTGTACTGGCTAACCATCGAATTTGGCTTGGTCGATACCTGCCAAGGCCGTCGCATTTACGGTGGCGGTATTCTGTCCTCACTGAGAGAAAGCCAATATTGCTTGTCCAATGAACCGCAGCAGATGATTTTTGACCCAATCGAGGCGATGCGCACCCCGTATCGCATCGATATTCTGCAACCGGTGTACTACGTCCTACCGGACCTCAAGCGCCTGTTCGAGTTGGCCCATGAAGACATCATGGGCATGGTGCAACACGCCATGCGCTTGGGCCTGCATAAACCGAAGTTTGCACCGAAAGTCGCCTAACCACTTAGCGACACAGGTAGGGTGGGCTGAGCGCAGCGATACCGAACATTTTTCGATTGATGGGTATCGCGAGACTCCACCCACCCTAAGGCTCATCCTTAATTTCTGGAGAAATCTAATGTCCCTTGCCCAAGCCCAATGCGAAGCCTGCAGCGCCGATGCGCCGAAAGTCACCGATGACGAACTGGCCGAGCTGAGCCGCGAAATCCCCGAGTGGAATATCGAAGTGCGTGACGACCACAAGGAGTTGGAGCGGGTTTACCTGTTCAAAAACTTCCGGCATGCCCTAGCCTTTACCAATGCAGTCGGCGCTATTGCCGAAGAAGTCGACCACCACCCGGCGCTGGTCACCGAATGGGGCAAAGTCACCGTAACCTGGTGGAGCCACGAGGTGCGCGGCTTGCACCGTAATGACTTCATCATGGCGGCACGTACCGATGCGCTAAACGCCAGCGCCGAAGGCCGTAAGTGAATCATTTTCAAGCGGTAAGTCGAGTGCCCGGCGACCCGATTTTGGGTTTGATGGATGCTTACCGCGCGGACAGCAACCCAGCTAAGTTCGACCTAGGCGTGGGCGTGTATAAAGATGCCCAAGGCCTTACGTCCATTCCCCGCGCGGTCAAATTGGCTGAACAGCAGCTGCTTGAGAACGAAACCAGCAAAAGCTATATCGGCGGCCATGGCGACCCGCTGTTCGACAGCGTGCTCTGCCAGCTGGTGCTGGGTGTGGACAACCCGCTGCTGGCCGAGCGGGCGGCCGCCACCCAAACGCCTGGCGGCACAGGGGCCTTACGTCTGTGTGCAGACTTTATCGCCCACTGTTTGCCGGGGCGCGGTATCTGGCTAAGTGACCCAACATGGCCAATCCACGAAAGCATTTTTGCCGCCGCTGGGCTGCGCGTCAGCCATTACCCTTACGTCGGCGCCGACAACCAGCTGAATGTCGACGCCATGCTCGCCGCGCTCAGTCATGTACCCAAGGGTGATGTGGTGTTGCTCCATGCCTGCTGCCATAACCCCACCGGCTTTGACTTGAGCGCGCACGACTGGCAACGGGTATTGGCGGCGGTCAAGGCGCGCGATTTGCTGCCCTTAATCGACTTCGCCTACCAAGGCTTTGGCGATGGCCTGGAACAAGACGCCTTTGCTGTGCGCTTGTTTGCCGCTGAGTTGCCGGAACTGCTGATTACCAGCTCCTGCTCAAAGAATTTCGGCCTGTACCGTGAGCGCACGGGCGCACTGATTGTTTGCGCAGCAACGGCGGGAAAACTGCAAGATGTGCGCAGCCAGTTGGCGTTTATTGCGCGCAACTTATGGTCCACCCCACCGGCTCATGGGGCGGCAGTGGTGGCCACCATTCTGGCTGACGACGAGCTGCGGGGGCTGTGGGTCAATGAGCTGGAAGGCATGCGTAAACGGGTGGCCAGCCTGCGCGGCGGTCTAGTTGAAGCCTTAGCGGCCTTTGGTTTAAGCCAGCGTTTTGCCCATATCGACCAACAGCGCGGCATGTTCTCCTACACCGGCCTCTCACCCATGCAGGTACAGCGTCTGCGCGATGAATACAGCGTGTATATGCTCAGCAGCGGCCGGGCCAACATGGCCGGTTTGGAGGCCAGCCGCTTGAAGCAACTGGCCAGCGCGATTGCTCAGGTCTGCGCAACCTGACTGGGCTGAACGGGATCAACCGAGTAAACCCGCCGCAAACCGCGCCGCTTGAGCTCAACGTTCAAGTGGCCGCTTGCCGGCGCAGCTTTGCTATAGTCAGGCCACACCCCTCGCGTCGAGACGCCTGTGTCCCGTTTGTCCAATACCGTGTTTCGTTTATACCAGCGTACCTTGCACAGCTTGGCGCTGTATCCAACCCTGATTGCCTTAGGTTTTTTTGCGCTGTGCTTGCTGGTCATGCACATTGAATATCAGCCTTGGATGATGTCGCTCAAGCGCAGTGTTGATGTGGGCTTGGTGCGCAATGCCGAAAACGCCCGACTGATTCTCAGCACCCTAGTTGGCGGCATTCTGACCTTGACGGTGTTCAGCTTCTCCATGGTGATGGTGGTGCTCAATAACGCGGCGGCTGCCCTCTCGCCACGGGTGGTACCCGGCCTGATCAGTGACAAAGGCCATCAGAAAACCCTTGGCTTTTACCTCGGCACCATTCTTTATTCGCTGCTGCTGATCACCAGCATTGAACAAGCTAATTCAACCTTTGTCCCCAGCCTGGGTGTGCTGCTTGCGCTGGCCATGGGCATCGCGTGCCTTGGCCTATTTGTGCATTTTATTCACTCGATTTCCCGCTCGATTCAGGTCGAATACATCCTCAACAACCTGTATCAAACCACCTTGGAAAAACTCGCGGCCCGCGAGGCCAAACTGTCCTGCATCGACATCCTGCCCAGCTGGCCAGACGATGAGCGCTGGGAGCAGGTGTGCGCTCGGCATAACGGCTATTTCAAGGAACTGAACACCAACGCTATCAACACCATCTTGTGTGAGCACGACCTGCATATGACGGTGATGATCCACCGCGGTTTTTTTGTCATGAGCGGTCGGCCGTTGTTCAAGCTAAACCGCACAGTAGACGCGGACATAGCCAGCAGCCTGCTCGATTGCTTTGACTTTTTTATCGAAGAATACGCCCACGCTCACTACCTATTCGGCTGCACGCAAATCTCCGAAATCGCGGTCAAGGCCCTCAGCCCTGGCATCAACGACCCCGGTACGGCGATAACAGCCATCGACATGCTCAGCGTGCTGTTCAGTAAACGCTTGTCCCTGCCGGACCTCGATTTCGCTCCGCTAGACGATGAGCCCCCACGCTTATTCCATCACGAACTCTCGCTGGATGAATTACTGCAACTGGTGTTTGGCCCTATTCGCAACTACGGCAGCGATGATGCCAGTGTGTTGTTTGGGCTGTTACAGGCGTTCAAAAATCTGCTTTACCACCCGCTGCGGCCGCAGCAGAAAACAGATGTGCTCAGGCATGTAAGCAGCGTGCAAGAAACAGCGGATCACTGCCTGCATAACAGCCGGGACCGCGAAGCGATCAACCAATTGATTGCGCGTATTAACCAAACCAGCGAGCTCAAACAGCCTATTGCCTTGCTCGCAATACCCCGCCAAACCGCCACTCAGAAAATTAATTAGCACGCTTATCAATCGATATATAGTGTTTATAAACAATAAGTTAATGGCGGTACTTAATGCTTTATCGACCGCCTGCGATTTGCCTTATGGGGCTGTTTTGCTTAGGGTAGGTTCCTATGCGGACCTTACTTGCCCCTATTAGCTCGTTGCTAGGAGGGGTTGCACTCTTACTCCTCGGCAACGGCCTGCTTAACACCTTACTGACTCTGCGTGGCGTTGCCGAAGGCTACTCCACCTCAATGCTCGGGCTGATTATGTCCGGGTACTTCGTCGGTTTTCTCCTTGGCACCTGGCTAGCGATTCCGCTGGTTCGCCGCGTTGGGCACATCCGCGCGTTTGCCTTTTGCGCCGCCCTTGCCGCCATTACTGCACTGCTGCATGTGCTGATCGTCGATCCTTGGGTTTGGTTGGGTTTGCGTGTGCTGTATGGCTTGGCGCTGGTCAGTTTGTACATGGTGATCGAGAGCTGGCTTAACGCGCAGGTGCCAAATGAAAAGCGTGGCCAAGTGTTTGCCGTGTACATGGCGGTTAACCTTGGCGCCTTGGCTGCCGCGCAGCAACTGCTCAACTTGGCCGCTCCTACAGATTTCGTATTGTTTGTACTCGCCGCCATGCTGATCAGCGCAGCCCTAATGCCCATCACCCTGACTCGTCAGGTGCAGCCCAGCGTGCCGGATACCCTGCACACAAACCTGCGTCAGATTGCCGGTATTGCCCCGCTGGCAATTGCCGCCGCCGGGTTGTCAGGCCTTGCGCTGGGCGCGTTCTGGGGCATGGCCCCGGTGTACGCCTCTCTCAGCGGTTTTGATGCCACCGGTGTGGGCCTGTTAATGAGCAGCAGCATCCTCGGCGGGGCTCTCTTGCAATGGCCCATTGGTATTTACTCCGACAAACATGACCGCCGCTTGGTCCTGCTTTGGGTGGTAGCGCTGGCGGTGCTGGTGGCGCTGCTGATGAGTTTGTTACCGGCTGGCCCCTTGCTGCTTGGATCGATATTCGTTTGGGGCGGCCTGGCCTTTGCCATCTACCCGATCGCCGTGGCGCAGCTAATCGACCAGTTGCACAGCGATGAAATTCTCGCCGGTTCCAGCAGCTTGCTGATGGTTAACGGTATTGGCTCAGTCTGCGGCCCGCTGATCGCCGGTGTGCTGATGGACCATCTCGGCGCACAGGCGCTGCCCCTGTACTTCGCCGCGGTCCTTACCGTACTGGCCGCCTACACCTTTTACCGGCTGCGCCATGTCAGCGACTTGGTCAGCGCGCCAGCAGGGCACTTTATGCCCATGCTGCGCACCAGCCACACTGTTTTTGAACTGCTGCCTGAAGCACCGGCAATAGATGAGCCCACCGCTCACCAAGATCCGCAACACCCGGCGCAGCAGACGCCGGGATAAAAAGAGGCGAGCGCGTTACTGCGAAATCGCACCTATAGCTCGTCGGCTTTTGTCGGCGCGTCACTGCACCCAATTAACTGGACAGGAAGACAGCGCATGTTACTTGCCACCGATCTCGATGGAACTTTTCTCGGCGGCGATCCCAAGGATCGTTTAAGCCTTTACCAAACCATCGCCGCTCACCCGGAAATCCGCTTAGCGTATGTCACGGGACGCAGCTTGGAGTCGGTGTTGCCACTGCTGGCCGACCCGACCCTGCCACAACCAGATTTCATCATCTCTGACGTCGGCGCCAGCTTGGTGCATGGCGACACCTTGCAGCCGATCCAACCGCTGCAAAGCGCCGTCGACGCGCTGTGGCCCGGCGACAGCCAAGTGGCCAGCGCCATCGAACGCTTTGCCCTCGAACGCCAAGACGTGCCGCAAGTGCGCCGCTGTTCCTACTTTTGCAGCCCTGAACAAGCCGCCAACCCGGAACTGCTCACAATTGCCGAGAGTCTGGGCTGCGACCTGCTCTACTCCGCCGAACGCTACTTGGATTTTTTGCCCAAAGGCGTCAACAAGGGCAGCAGCCTGCAAGCGTTGATCGACTGGCTGGAACTGGACCACGACCAAGTGCTCACCGCCGGCGACACCTTAAATGACCTGAGCATGCTCAGTGGCCAGTTCAAAGGTGTGTGCGTAGGCGCTTCCGAAGAAGGCCTGCTGCAAGCCACCCGACAATTCTCGCGGGTTTTCCACGCTGAACGTGCTGGTTGCGGCGGCATTCTTGAGGCCTTTGTGCATTTCGGCTTTCTCGGTAAACAAGGTATTGCGGCCGAAGGCAAGCAAGTCGCCGAACCGGGCAAAGCCGATTTGGTAATGGTTTACCACCGCCTGCCATATGAAGAATTTCGTGGTAAGGACGGTAAATTGCAACGCCGTCGCCCCACCTCGCCCAACGGCATTATCCCCACCCTGCTGAGCTTTTTTGGCGACGGCCGAGCGGGCTCCTGGGTGGCTTGGGCCGAGCATGATGAATACAGCGGCGAAACCTTCGAGAGCCACACCACCGTCGATGCCGAACGCTACCCCAAGCTGACGGCTGCGCGTGTGGCGCTAAGCAAAGAAGAAGTCGACATTTTTTATAAACGTTTCTCCAAGGAAGCCTTCTGGCCGACCCTGCATACCTTCTGGGAGCGGGCCAATTTCCGTGAAGGCGACTGGCAGGTATTCCTCAAGGTCAACCGTGCCTTTGCCGAACGCACGGCCCTAGAGGCCGCAGAAGGTGCGACCGTCTGGCTGCATGACTACAACCTGTGGATGGTTCCAGGCTACTTGCGCGAGCTGCGCCCGGACCTGCGCATCGCCTTCTTCCACCACACCTATTTCCCCTCGGCCGATGTGTTCAACGTGCTGCCGTGGCGCAAGCAAATCATCGGCAGCTTGCTGCAATGCGATTACATCGGCTTTCACATCCCCCGTCAGGTGGAGAACTTTGTTGATGCCGCGCGCGGCGTAATGCCGCTGCAAACCGTCAGCCGCCAGAACTGCGCACCACGCTTTATCACCTATGGCTGCGCCGTGGGCTTGGAGCGCATGACCACTGCTGTGGACACCGGCACGCGAGTGGTCAAGCTTGGTGCGCATCCGGTGGGGTTGGATATCAACCGCGTCAGCAGCGCGCTGGAATCGCCGAAAATCAAAGACATGATGGAGCGTCTGCGCGCCGAGCTTGGTAGCGTCAAACTGATCCTCTCGGTAGAGCGCCTCGACTACACCAAAGGCATTCTGGAAAAGCTCAACGCATACGAGCGTTTACTGGAAGAAAACCCCGAACTGCTGGGCAAAGTCACCCTGGTCACGGTCTGCGTACCGGCGGCCAAGGAAATGACTATTTATGACGAGCTGCAAGGGCAAATCGAACAAGCCGTAGGCCGCATCAATGGCCGCTTTGCCCGTATTGGCTGGACGCCCCTGCAGTTCTTCTTCCGCAGCCTGCCATTTGAAGAAGTAAGCGCTTGGTACGCCATGGCCGATGTGATGTGGATTACCCCGCTGCGCGATGGCTTGAATTTGGTGGCCAAAGAATTTGTCGCCGCACAAGGCTTGCTGGGCGGGCGCGGCGTGTTGGTGCTGTCCGAGTTTGCCGGCGCTGCCGCTGAACTTAAAGGCGCATTATTAACCAACCCACATGACCCGGTAGACATGGTGCAAACCTGCTATGTCGCGCTGAACATGCCCAAAGTCGAGGCCCAAGACCGCTTGCGCGAGCTGTTTGATATCGTCAGCTACAACGATATTCGCCGCTGGGGCGATGAGTTTCTCGCCGCCGTCAGTGACCCGGAAGAAAAACTCGACCGCGCATTGGGTCTGGTGGTCTGAACCAAGCCTGCACCACAACAGCCCGACCGTTTGGTCGGGCTGTTGCATTAAGCGTTAACACATCCGCACATCCATGTTGCAATTGATCCTCCATGGCACGCCAAACCACGCAAACTACTCAACTCATTGAAAGCAGAAGAAGGAGCCGATAATGACCATCCCAAGTTCAACAAAACTGCACATCGACATTGTTTCTGATGTGGTTTGCCCGTGGTGCATTGTCGGTTACCGGCAGCTGGAAAAGGCGCTGCAAGCCAGCGGCACCGACTATGAGCTGCATTGGCAGCCGTTTGAGCTGAACCCCGACATGGCGCCCGAGGGGCAAAACCTACGCGAACACCTGAGCGAGAAATATGGGGCTACCAAGGAGCAGTCGCACGAGAATCGTCTGCGCATAACACAGGCCGGCGCAGAGCTTGGCTTCGAATTCAGCTTTGCCGACGACATGCGCATGCACAATACCTTCAACGTCCACCAGCTTCTGCATTGGGCCAATCAGCAGGGCCGCATGCACGACTTGAAGCAGGCCCTTTTCGTCGCGCACTTCACCCATCGCCGCAACCTGTCGGACCATAACGTGCTGGCAGATGTGGCTGCTGAAATCGGCCTAGAGCGTGCCGAGGCGCTGGCCGTTCTTGAAGACCAACGCTTCTCCAGCGAAGTGCGCGCCGCTGAAAGATCGTGGATTAGCCAAGGCATCAGTGGCGTCCCAGCGGTGATCTTTAACCACCGCCACCTTGTCACAGGCGCGCAGGGAGTCGAAAACTACACACGCATTTTGCAGGAGTTGGCAGCGGCGCAAGACTGAGCAGAAAATTCATCGACCAGTTCAAGAGTACCCAAAGCTTTACCCGCTCCAAGCGCACGCCGGGTAAGGCGACATTGGCCAAAACGATTGCGGTGGCGTTCGGCACAGTTTTGTTAAGTAAACCGCCCTTCTTGAACACTACCAGCACCAGCACCAGCAAGGCCATCGCCACCGTCAGTAATCAGGCCAGCCACCACACACTGCGCCATTCCACTTGCGGGGCATAAAGGGGCAAATGGAGGCTGTTGATAAACACGCCATAGCGGGTGCCGCTGGATACTAGGCCCATGGCCAAACCACGGTATTGGTAGGCGACTACACAGGCATTGAGGCTGCTGCATGAGCGCATCAAGTTGACTGTTGTCAGCGATACACTTGCAGCAACCTTCGGCACTGCCTTCCCCCGAGCATGAACGGGGCGAGCATCTGATCCGCTTTTTATCCAAAATCTGAGTCTGTTATCCATACAACTGCACTCGCCTCGCCTGAATAAGACCGACGAGGCCCTAATGAGCGAACGTATTCCCGCGCAGAGTATCGAGACCGTTGACCCGCGCAAGGCTATCTGCGTGACGCCTTGCAAAGCTGGCGGGCCGATTCATACCCACAGTGTTAACGGCCGCTTTCTCAATCTGCGTTTGTGCTGCGTAGGTTTGCTGTTGCTGATTTTCTTCGGCACGCCACCCTCTAACTGGACTGGGATTAGCGCCAGACGAATTCGGGCGCGTTATCGCCTACGTCTGCCCCGCCGCAGTGCAGGCTGTTTGCAGCGGATCGCGCATTGAGTTTGGTGGTTTGAACCAAGCCTTTACTGACTAAAAGCCCGGCGCAAGGCCGGGCTGATGGGTATTTAAGTTGTAGCTGGCTGTAATCTTCGCGCCATTGGGTAAGCCGTTAGCCCATTTGCGCATCAATGTTGCAGATGATCCGCCATGTCACGCCAAAGCGATCCGTCAACACGGCTGAACTTGTAGCCCAAAAAGTCGGCTGCAGCGGCATCTCAACGGTGCCTTGCGCTGATAACGCTGCAAACAGACGCTCAGCCTCCGGGACGTTTTCCACCTGTAAAGAAATAGCGCACCCCTTGATGCCTGCGTAAGGCGTGCCCGGCACCGTGTCGCACGCCATCAGCATCTGATCACCGCGGGTGAGGCAGCCATGAATAATCCGCTGGTGATAGTGCTCCGGCACATTCGGTGCCTCAGGGCTGTCGCCGAAGCGCATCAAGTCGACGCTGCCATTTAGGCACTCGGCATAGAACTTAAACGCTGCTTCGCACTGACCGTCGAAGGTCAAATAGGCATGAATTTTCATCTGCTGGCTCCTTAGCGTTAACTGTCGTTAGGCATACATAAGCCTGGCCATAACACGGCAAGCCTATAGAGCAGACCGCGCAGCGCTGGTGACGTTCGCCAAACACCCAGCCAGACGGCATTTGCACTGCTGGCGGCTCAGCTTGTTTGGGTCAATCGTAAAGGTGCAGTCCACGTGTTAGAAATCCACTTTGCCCCTGCCCGCCTTGATCGCTCCACGTTTAGTTTTACCTTCAAGGCGGCGCTTTTTTGAGCCCATGGTCGGCTTGGTTGGGCGGCGGGCTTTCTCGGTTTTGCCGGCATTGCGAATCAGCTCAGCCAAGCGCGCCAACGCATCCGCTCGGTTTTGCTCCTGAGTGCGGTATTGCTGAGCCTTGATGATCACTACCCCTTCGGCGGTAATACGGCTGTCACGCAGCGCCAACAAGCGCTCTTTGTAGAACAGCGGTAAAGAGGATGCTTGGCTGTCAAAACGCAAGTGCATGGCGCTGGAGACTTTGTTGACGTTTTGCCCACCCGCGCCCTGAGCACGAATGGCAGTCAATTCGACTTCGTCATCGGCAAGGTGAACGCTGTTGGTTATGACCAGCATGGGCAGGCTTCAATACAGGAAAGGGTGCGCAGGATAACGCGAACGCTTACTGCATTGCCTACACGGCGTAATCGCGTGGTGATGCCCAGGCGTGGCGCATCAGACTCAGCCGCACCAATCAGCGCCTTTGCCAAGCGCAAAAACGCGACGGCGATCAGCGCAACCTTACACATTTGTAATCGCCTAGCTTGAGCTTGCTGTCAGGGGGCGTTGGTTAATGTGGTCCCAAGCCAAGCGCTTGACCGCTGATACCAGTGGCCCACTGAACTTAAGAGGATTACCCACCATGAAATCGATCAAAACCCTGCTTGTACCGGCTGCCCTAAGTGGTGCCAACGTGACCATGGCCGAAGGCGGCGCAGACCTTACGTACCTTCGCCCGCATGGAGCAAGCCCGTGAAATGTCGATGCACGCGTACCAAGCGATCCAGCGGCAAGCCGATATCGCCACAGCCATCAGTCACGCCGAACACAGCAATAGCGTTAAGTACTAATCACCAAGCGTGTGATTAGCGCAGAAAGTTGAGAAACAGCCGCTTTACCCGAGCGACTGCAGAGCTCGTCATAACGCTATCTGCAGCCTTTGCCTGCCAAGTTACCCCCGGCTTGCCTAGCCCTTGGGCCTCAGTCGCGCCTCAGACCGAATATATTTACCCCAAAAGCCTGCTCGCTAAACCCGCCAAACTTAAGTCGCCCCTTGCCACGTAAAGAGCAAAGAGATGCAACTCAGCTTGTACAGCACTGCTCTCATCTTCTCTCTTCAAGCGGCTTGTACAACTCTGCAGGCAACCTTGTACAACTCGCATGCAAGCTCCGCGTTCAAATCTAGCGCCTTCAGCCGGTCTCTCAACCTACCTTCCCTGCTCAGAAATCCCTTGTTTTTCTGCCACTGCAGCCACATCACGAACTTAGCTGCTTCGCTCCGCCGGCTATCGATAGAATTTATCAATTCATAACTATAAATTGTACAAATCATTGTCTATGTATAAGATTTGTCCAAGAGATAAATTGCTAATTAGCGAAATCCCTTCTTATCCGCATCAAGCAGTCGCAGCCCCCAGGGGCAAGAGAGTTAATTTTATGCAATCACAAATGAGCATTGCCCAACGTTTGAGCCTTGGTTTCGGGCTTATTTTGTCGCTGATGATCGTGATTACACTTATCGGGGTGCAGCGCGTCGGCTTCATTGATGCGACCCTGGCCTCAGTAAGTGAAGGCGCTTCGCTTAAACAGCGCTATGCCATCAATTTTCGCGGCAGCGTACATGACCGTGCCATTGCCATTCGCGATGCGGTGCTGGTGGATAACAACCAAGACCTCGAGCGGCAGCTGCAGGAAATCCGGCGCCTCGATGCCCTGTATCAGGACTCTGCCCAATCAATGAATCAACTACTTCGCGAGCAGGCGCCCTCGGCCGATGAGCAGCGCATGTTGAGTGATATTCAGACGATTGAGCGCAGCACCCTAGTTCTAACCGAACAATTAATCAGCCTGCGCCGCCAAGGTGACACAGCCGCAGCCAGCAAGATTCTGCTGGAGCAAGCGGCGCCGGCTTACGCTGGATGGCTAAAAAGTATTAATGCCTTTATCGATTTTGAGGAAGCCAATGTCAGTGATGATATTGGCGCCGTTCGTGAAGCGGCTAATGGCTTTCGCTTGCTGATTTTGCTGGTGACTGCGGCGGCAGTGCTGTTGAGCGTTGGTGTGTCGGTGTTGATCATCAATAAGCTCAAATCCACCTTGGGTGCTGAACCCTACGAAGTGGCCCACGCGATTCAGCGCTTGGCCGATGGCGACTTAAACCAGCGCATCCAGACTCGCTACCCAGCCAGCGTTATGGCTGATCTGCAGAACATGATTAAGCGTTTGGCTGAAACCATCACTCAAGTGCGCAGCGCCGCCGGCGAACTGACCTTGGCCTCCGAGCAATTGCTGACCACCTCTGACAGCAACAACCAACAAATCCGCTTGCAGTCCAGCGAAGCTGAGCAAATGGCCACTGCCATTAACCAGATGGCTGCCACCGTTAATGAAGTGGCCAGTTATGCTGCCAGCGCAGCCTCTGCCACCCGTAATGCTGACAGCGAAGTGGCGGCGGGTAATCAGGTGGTCAGCGCTACCGCTACTGCCATCCAAAACTTGGCGCGCACCCTGGAAAGCGCCGCTGAGAGCGTGCAGCAAGTGTCCACCGACAGCGAAAGCATCGAGAAAATTATCGAGGTCATCACCTCCATCGCTGACCAAACCAACCTACTGGCACTGAACGCCGCCATTGAGGCCGCGCGTGCTGGCGAGCATGGCCGCGGTTTTGCGGTGGTGGCTGACGAAGTGCGCTCTCTGGCCACCCGCACCAAGGATTCCACCCGGGAAATTCGCGGCATGATCGGCAAACTGCAAGAAGGCGCTGGCAAAGCAGCCGATGTGATGTGTAACAGTCGCCAGCTGGCTCAGCAAACCGTGGAGCAAACCGGCCAAGCAGAACATGCGCTAAATAAGATTCGCAGTGAAGTCACCGCCATCAACGAAATGAACGCGCAAATCGCCAGCGCCGCAGAGGAGCAAAGCGCGGTGGCTGAAGAGGTCAACCAGAACATCAACCGCATTCACGATGCCACCTTAGAAACTTCGGCCGGCTCCGAGCAAGTGGCTGCTTCCAGCCGTAAGCTTGCGACCTTAGCTAATCGTCTGACTGACAAAGTGAGCTTCTTCAAACTTTAAGGCTGGGGTTTTCTGAGCAATCAGGCCAAGCGTGTTGGCCTGATTGCAGGAAGCTTGCGGCGTCTAGGTGAATGCTAGAAGCGGCGAAGAGGCCGGCTTACTGGTTGCCAGACTTTCCACTGAACGCGACTCGCAGGCCCTGTGGGCTCACAGCTGAAACCTTTTCTTCAACATTAGCCGCAGCCAAAACCAAGTCAGTCGGCTAATTTAGCCCCCTGTTTACTCTAGAGATCGGTCATGGATTCAATCACCCAAGCGCTGCTCGGCGCGAGCATTCAAGGCGCCTTACTCGGCCGTTGGCAGGGGCGCAAGGCGCTGCTGTATGGCGCTATGCTCGGCACCTTGCCGGATCTGGATGTGATCATCGATTACGGCGACGCCGTGGCTGACATGACCTACCACCGGGGGTTTAGCCATTCGTTATTCTTTCTCAGCGGGCTCGCAGTCCTGCTGACCTGGCTAACCCAGCGTTTTAGACACAACCCTGGTTACTCATCACAACGGTTATTTATCACCCTGTGGTTGGTGCTGATTACCCATCCGCTGCTCGACAGCTTCACCAGTTACGGCACCCAATTATTCTGGCCACTGATGCCGACCCCCACGGCGTGGTCGAGTATTTTTATCATTGACCTGCTGTACACCGTGCCGCTGTGTATCGCGGCGGCGTTGGGGCTGATGTTTGGTTTGCGCGACAAAACCGCTAAGGCCTCGGTATTTGCGCTGCTGGTTTCATCGCTGTACTTGGCATCGACCTTGGCCGGCAAATACATGGCCGAACAACGGGTCGAGGCCGAACTAGCGCGTCAGGGTATCCAAGCGCAGCAGCTGTTTAGCACGCCGACACCCTTTAACAGTTTGTTATGGCGGGTGATCGTCTTGGACGGCGAGGACTATCACGAAGCGCTGGTCAGCTGGTTCGATGATGCGCCGCCACAATTAGAGCGCATCCCCCGTGGCACCCATTTGGCGGCAGCCTTGGCCGGCTCGGCGGCGCATGCGCGCTTGGCGTGGTTCACCGATGGCGTATTGCGTTACGACCAGCTGGGCGAGCAACTGGTGGTCACCGATATACGCTTGGGCATGACCGGCTTTCACCCGTTCCGCTTCGACTTCGCCTCCCTGGAAAGTGACCAATGGCAGATACATGACGACATTCAGCGCCTGCCCACTGAACGCGGTGATTTCTCCCGATTGCAATTATTGTGGGCGCGCACCTGGCAGCCGGATGTGCAAATCCCGCTGCTGGCGTGGGCCGACGAACTGCGTAGAACGCCAATAACCAGCAGTTACGGCCAGTAGCAGCCTTTAACTGCTGAGCGCCGCCACGGTTAAACCGCACCCAGTAAAAAGGGCGCACGCGTGCCACGCCTGCGCCCTTCTCTATTGCGGCGGCGTATTGCTGGTTTAGCGCCCCGCCAGAGCCGGTACGACCCGTGGTCGTAGCACTTCCCCAAGCACCGCCAGCAGGCCGATGGCACCGGCGATCCAGTACCACTGCGCAACCGGGTCAACCATCAGCCAGCCTAGGGCGTGCAGGAACACCACCATGATCAGCACCGGGCACACATAGCGCACCATAAACAACCACAGCGCGTAGCCCAGCGGCGGCAAGCCCAGCTCATCGCGCATGATCTCGCTGCGCAGTGCGTAGCCGGCTAGCAGCACCATAAAGATCCCGCCCAGCGGCATCATCCAGCGCGAAGTCAGGTAATCCAGCCAATCAAAGAAGTTCTTGCCCATGGGCGTCCAGCCCGCCATCAGGTTGAACGAGAGCATCGCCAGCAGGCTGATCACCAGCAGTACTGCTCCCGATGCGGCGGCGGCTTTAAAGCGGCTGACGCCGTACTTCTCATTCAGGTAGGCCACCGTCGCTTCGATCATGGAAATCGCCGAGGTCAGCGCGGCAACCGAGACCATGGCGAAGAACAACACGCCAAAGGCGGTGCCAAATGGCATCTGTTGGAAGGCCAGCGGCAGGCTCATAAAAATCAGCCCAGGGCCTGCGCTCGGGCTCAAGCCGTTGGCAAAGATGATGGGGAAGATCGCCAGCCCCGCCAGCAGCGCCACGCAGGTGTCGCAGATCGCCACCACAAAGGTGGTGCGCGCAACCGATTGGCCATCCGGCAGATAGGAGCCGTACGTGAGAATCGCCCCGGAGGCCAAGCTTAGGGTGAAGAAGGCATGGCCCAGAGCAGCCAGCAGCGCTTCGCCGGTGATTTTCGAGGCATCAAAGCTAAACAGAAAATCGAAACCCGCACTAAAGCCGCCACTGGTAAAGGCATAGCCCACCAGCACCAAGAGCATCACGGCTAGGCCCGGCATCATCCAGCGCACCGCGTTCTCGATACCCTTTTGCACGCCTTTAGCGACGATCCACAGGGTCAGCAACGCCACCAATACGCTCCAGCCGCCGAGCTGCCAGGGGTTGGCGTTATGCGCTGCAAACACCCCTGCGAGCGCATCGACACTGGTCGCGGCGAGCGAGCCGTCGAGCATTTTCACCGTGTAGGCAAACGCCCAACCGGCCACCACCACGTAGAAGCACAAAATCATAAAGCCGGCGAGCATGGCCATGCCGCCCACGGCCTTCCACAGCTGGCTGCCACCACTTTCCTTAACCACTCGGCTGATCGCATCAATCGGGCTGCCACGACCGCGGCGGCCAATGGCAATCTCGGTCATCATCACCGGGATGCCGATGGCCAAGATGCAGGCCAGATACATCAACACAAACGCACCACCGCCGTATTCGCCGGTGATGTAAGGAAACTTCCAGATATTGCCCAAGCCCACAGCGGAGCCGGTTGCAGCGAGGATAAAGCCCCAGCGCGAGAGCCAGAGGTTTTTCGGTTTTTCACGGGGCATGCGTCACCTGCTTGTTTTTATCTGTGACGAAATAGAACCCACAGCGCTTGTGGCGCGGCGGAGCGATGGCTTTTATAAAGCCGGATTCGCCAGAGCCCAGCGGCCGCTAAGCCGCTGGAGTCACTGAGCGTCGGGTTGCATCTGCGGCGCCGCCTGCTTAAAGGCATCCAGAGATTCGCAACGCGCCGCCATGGCGAGGATGCGCGGGTACGCATCAAGGTCACAGTTAAAACGGCACGCATTATACAACTGCGGAATCAGACACGCCTCCAGATATCCGGGGCGCTCGCCAAGCGACAGGCCCTCATTGAACAGCGCAAGGCCTGCTTCGATGGCGCTAAACCCGCTGTGCAGCCAATGTTGATACCACGCCTCTTTGCCCGCTTCGCTCACCCCCAGCTCACCGCTGAGGTACTGCAGCACCCGCAGGTTATTCAGCGGATGCACATCACAGGCAAGGTACAGCGCCAATGCCCGCACCTGCGCCCGCTGCACCGGGTCGCAAGGCAGCAGCGTGGTTTCGGGGAAGACTTCTTCGAGGTACTCGATAATTGCCAACGATTGAGCAATGGGCACAGCGCCACGGCTATCATCGATTAAAAGCGGCAGCAACTGCTGCGGGTTCAACGCTTGATAGTCAGGGTTATGCTGCTGGCCGCCGTCTTTAACCAAATGCACTGGCACTTGCTCATAGGCCAAACCTTTAAGGTTAAGCGCAATGCGTACCCGGTAAGCAGCGCTGGAGCGCCAATAGCTGTACAACGTCAACATCAAAAAGCTCCCGCAGCCCGGATGAAATCCGGGAGGCCCTGACGATTTCCCGGATTGCATCCGGGCTGCGATTCATATCCTTCTAAAGCCTGATCCATCGCGCCAAACAGGCTGTGGCCGACGGCGTCGAACAGCTCGAATAGCGTTTCAGCAGCTATCCACCCTCGTAGCCCGGATGGAATCCGGGGGGTGTTCTGAAGATTTCCCGGATTGAATCCGGGCTACGCCTCATATTTTTCGACCACTTGGTCAATCGCGCCAAACAGGCTATGGCTGACGGCGGCGAAAAGCTCGAATAGCTCTTTAGCTTCTATCCACCCTCGTAGCCCGGATGAAATCCGGGAAGGCCCTGACGATTTCCCGGGCTGCATCCGGGCTACGCCTCATATCTTTCTACAGCCTGATCAATCGCGCCAAACAGGCTATGGCCGGCGGCGTCGAACATCTCGATACGCACTCGGTCACCGAACTTGAGGAACGGGGTTTTCGCCTCGCCACTTTCGATGATTTCCAGCATGCGTTTTTCCGCCAGGCAGCTGGAGCCGGCGCTGCGGTCGTAGTTCGATACGGTGCCGGAACCGATAATGGTGCCCGTGCCCAATGGCCGGGTTTTCGCGGCGTGGGCAACCAAGGTCGGGAAGTTAAAGGTCATGTCCACGCCAGCATCCGGCTGGCCAAATAACGCGCCGTTGATATGCGATACCAGCGGCCGGTGCACTTTGCCGTCGCGCCAGCTATCACCCAGCTCATCCGGCGTAATCGCCACCGGCGAGAAACTGGACGACGGCTTGCTCTGGTAAAAACCAAACCCTTTGGCCAACTCACCCGGAATCAAATTGCGCAGCGACACATCGTTGACCAGCATCAGCAGCTGGATATGCCCGGCGGCCTCGGCAGCACTGGCGCCCATCGGCACGTCATCGGTGATGACCGCGATCTCGGCTTCCAGATCAATGCCCCAGGCTTCATCGGCCATCTGAATTGGGCTATGCGGCGGGATAAAGCACTCAGAGCCACCCTGGTACATCAGTGGGTCATGCCAGAAGCTTTCCGGGATCTCGGCGCCGCGCGCCTTACGCACCAGCTCCACGTGATTGACGTAAGCACTGCCGTCAGCCCAGTGATAAGCGCGGGGCAAGGGGCTGTGGCAGGCGGCTTGATCGAAGGCAAATGCGCCCTCCTCCAAGCCATCGTTAAGACGCTGATACACCGCTTCCAGCTTGGCTTTGCTCACTGCCCAGTTATCCAGCGCCGCCTGCAAGGTGGCGGCGATGATTAGCACCTTGACCGCGCGCGTTAGATCACGGGAGACCACAACCAGTTCGCCATCGCGGCCGTGTTTGAGGGATGCGAGTTTCATCAGGATTCCTTGCCCGGCGCATGCCAGGAATTTACATAGTCGGGGACCTCGACGCCGGCAGCGGCGTCGCCGATTTCCAAGGCACGGCGCGTATCAATCATCACCGCCACTTCATCAATAAAAGTGGCCGGGTCGATCTGGGCCTTTTTCAACGCTTTAGGATGCGGGCCGTGGGGGAAGCCGCACGGGTGCAAAGTGACCATGCCCGGCTCAATATTGTCGCGGCTAAAGAAGTTGCCCCGGTGGTAAAACAGCACTTCGTCGTAGTCATCATTGTTGTGATAGAACGGCACTTTTAGCGCGCCGGGGTCGCTTTCCACCGGGCGCGGAGTAAAGGTGCAAATCACCAAGCCATTGGCGACAAAGGTGGTGTGCGCCGATGGTGGTAGGTGATAACGATGGCTCATCAACGGGCGGATATCGCGCCAGTTGAGCCGCACCACAGTGTTATCGCCGTGCCAGCCGACTACATCCAGCGGGTTGTAGGGGTAAGTGACGGTGCTGATCTGGCCGCGCCGCTTGATGCGGACTTGCCAGATGTTCTCGTCCTGCTGCGCCTTAAACGCCTCATCAATACGCGGATGCTCCAGCACTGCCGGGTCAAAAATCGCCTGCGGGCCAACCAAGCCTCTATCCGGCAGTTGATACGCGCCGTCGCTGCTTTCAATCAGCAACATAAAAGTCGGCTGATCGGCCTCGATACGCCATGCAGTGCCGCGCGGGATCAGCAGGTAATCACCATCGCGATAGGTCAGGTGACCAAAGTCGCAGTAAAAGTGCCCAGCGCCTTCATGGATAAACAGCAGGTCATCGCCGTCGGCGTTACGCACCAGATGACGCATGGCGCCAACGGTTTTCCACACGCGCAGCTTTACATCACTGTTATGCAGCGTCAGCGGTGCGGCCAGCGGGCAATCATGCTCACTGACGATGTTATTGAAGTTGAACGCATGCGGGCGCAGCGGCCCCTGCCAGTCAATCCAGCCAGTGGGTGGATGCGTGTGGTGCAGGTGCGCGGTGGGGCCAAAAAAGCCCTCGCGACCCATCTCGCGCTCATAGGTGCCTTCGGGAAAGTCGCAGTGCGCCTGGCGCGAACAGTCGCCTTCACGCAGGGGAAAACTGATCCAGTTACGGCTCATGGCCGGTATCTCCTCAATCCAACGCTGGCGTAGGGTGGGTTAGCGGCGTTAACCCTTATGGGTCGTATCTTGCGATGCGTGAACGCCGCGTAACCCACCAATCCGACACCGCAATGGTGGGTTGCGGCGCAGCGAAATCATGGTGAATTCCGGCCATCGTGCCCGCGCCTAACCCACCCTACGGTTTACCGATCAATCGGCGCTGATTACGCCGCGCTTGATCTGGTCTTCTTCGATGGACTCGAACAGCGCCTTGAAGTTGCCCTCACCAAAGCCCTGGTTGCCCTTGCGCTGAATGATCTCGAAGAAGATCGGGCCAATCACCGTGTTGGTGAAAATCTGTAGCAAGATGCCGTCATCACCAGGGGCGCCGTCGATCAAAATGCTCAGCTCGCGCAGCACATCGGTCGGCTCGCCATGCCCGGCCACACGGGTGTCGACCTTGTCGTAATAGGTGCCGGGGGTGACCATAAAATCCACGCCATTGGCGCGCAGTTGGCGCACGGTGGCGTAGATGTCTTCGCTGCTTAAGGCGATGTGCTGAATGCCCTCGCCGTGGTACTCGCGGATAAATTCTTCGATCTGCGACTTGTCGTCCGACGACTCATTGATCGGGATGCGAATTTTGCTGCACGGCGCCGTCATGGCGCGCGACAGCAAGCCGGTGAGTTTGCCTTCGATATCGAAATAGCGAATTTCACGAAAGCCGGCGATGCGTTCATAGAAGCCCGACCAGACGTCCATCTGCCCGCGCTTAACGTTGTGGGTCAGGTGGTCGAGTTCTTTAAGGCCCACTGAATTGTCATTTGGCGTACGGCCTGCGATGTATTCAAAGTCGACGTCGTAAATACTTTTATCGCTGCTCTCGTTGGCATAGCGGTCCACCAAGTACAGCAACGAGCCACCAATACCCTCGACGCAGGGGATGTTCAGCTCGCCAAAATTAGCGTGGCTGCCCACCAGCGTGGCGCCCTGGGACTCCACATAAGCAGCAGCTTGGGCGGCGTTTTGCACGCGAAAAGCCATGGCGCAGGCGCTTGGACCATGCTTTAAACCGAACTCACGCACATGCCCGGTCGGGCTGCCATTGAGCACAAAATTGATGTCGTGCTGCTGGAACAACCAGACTTCTTTGGAGCGGTGCTTGGCCGTTTCGGTAAAGCCCATGGCGGTGAACAGCTCACGCAGCTGCTGGATGCCTTGAGGCGTCGGTGCGGTGTATTCAACAAATTCGAAACCGTCAGTGCCAATCGGGTTGTGCGGCTGGATCTTGTTCACGGCGTTCATTGCGCCTCCTCGTTGTTGTGGTGATCAACCGCTGCGACGTCTGGTCGCACAGCAGTGATTGACCTCATAACAACTGAGCAAGGCGGCGCTCACAAGCAGGCCCAAGCCCCTAAACCGTCGCGCAAGCCAATACTTTCGGCAAGTTTTCATTACGCACAGAAAAGCGAGACGCTGAATGACCGAAAGCACCCAACACGCGTAACGATAAATTTACAAAGCGGTCGATCTACCTGCCAAGTGCAGTGCCGCCTTAGCCTAGAGGCAATCCGGGAACACTACAGGCGACCACCAGCACACCCGGATTGCATCCGGGCTACTGGCTGTTTGGAATCCGCGAGAAAGTGTCGTGCTCACAAGAACCGTAGGGTGGATGACGCCTCATCCATCCACCAATGCGAGCTCACGGTGGATGAAAATAGCGTCACCCACCCTACGCTTTTGCCCAGCGCAGCTATCAGTGCTGCAAGTTACCGTAGAGCTTGGCGTACAACCCGCCTTCGGCGATCAACTCTTTGTGCCCACCATCTTCAGCAATGCTGCCGCCGTCGAATACCAGCACCCGATCTGCCTGTTTCACCGCGCTTAAACGGTGGGCGATGATCAGCGTGGTGCGACCGCGCAAAAACTGGTTCAGCGCTTGGTGCAGGGCGTATTCGGTGGCGGCGTCCAGAGCCGAAGTAGCTTCATCGAGGATCACCACTTTGGGCTCGGCCAAGACCATACGAGCAATCGCTAGGCGCTGGCGTTGGCCGCCGGACAAACGCACACCGGAGCGCCCAACAATGCTGTCGAGGCCCTGCGGCAAGGCGCGAATAGTGTCGCCCAACTGGGCTATTTCCAGTGCTTTCCAGCAGGCGTCATCCTTGCGTTCGCGGCCCATGCACAGGTTGGCGCGCACGCTGTCGTTGAACAGCGCCGGATGTTGCAGCACCACCGCCACGTGTTCGCGCACCGCTTCAAGGCCGATTTCTTCTTGGCTGCAGCCGCCAAAACGAATAGTGCCGGCCTGCGGGGTATACAGCCCTAAGAGCAATTGCACCAATGTGCTTTTGCCGCCGCCGCTGGCGCCCACGATGGCGACCTTCTCACCTGGGGCAATGCTCAGGTTGAGCCTGTTCAATATCGGCTCGTCTTTATAGGCAAAGGTCAGTCCGCTGACGTCGATGCCGACCGTGTCGTGACCTTTAAAAGGGTCGGCGCGGCCGGGGTATTGCGGCTCGTCTTGGCGCGCCAGCAACTCATTGATTCGCGTCAGCGCGCCGCCCGCCGCGTAGTAGGCATATTGCAGGCTGAGCAGTTGCTCGACCGGGCCGATCATAAACCACAGGTAGCTGAACACCGCGAGCATCTGGCCAATCGACAAGTCGGACATCAGCACGGTGAGCATGGCCGCTGCACGGAACACATCAATGCCGAACTGAAACAGCAGACCGCTGGCGCGGTTAGACGCATCGGTCTTCCACTGAGAAGCCACGGAGTAATCACGCACTTCCCTAGCGCGACCACCGAGACGGCCAAGGAAGAAGCCTTGACGGTTACCGGCGCGGATTTCCTGAATCGCTTCAAGGGTTTCGGTCAGCGCTTGGGTAAAGCGTGAGGTGCTGTCGTTTTCCAGCTTTTTTAGGTGCTTAACGCGTTTACCCAGTTGAATGGTGGCGTAGATCACCAGAGGGTTGAACAGCAAAATCAGCAGCGCCAACTGCCAGTGCATCCAAATCAAAATCGCCGAGGTGCCAGCCAGTGTCAGCACCGCCACCAGGAAGCGGCTGAGGGTTTCCCCGACAAACTTATCGAGGGTGTCCAGGTCGGTGACCAGGTGAGTGGTCACTGTGCCACCACCCAAGCTTTCGTATTCCCCCAACGAAATACGCTTGAGCCGCTCAATCAAGCGAATGCGGATGCGGTACACAATGTCTTTTGAGAGCCGCGCGAACAGGCGCGCTTGCACCACGTTGAACACCAGCGCACCGCCACGCAGGAACAAACTTAGCACCAGCATCAAGCCGATATAGCCAGCGGCGACCTGCCATTGCGTGGGCAAAAAGTTATTCATCACCTTAAGCGCGGCATCGCCATCGTTGAGCAGCACCTCATCCACCAGCAACGGCAGTAACAGCGGGATCGGCACGCTGCACAGCGTGGCCAGTACCGCGACACAATTAGCCCAAATCAATGCCTTACGGTGTTGCAAGGCCATGCGGCGGATTTCTGCCCAACTCAAGCGTTCAAGCATGTGTAACGCGCTCCAGCCAGCGCGCTAACAGCGGCTGCAATGTATCTAAGGGTTGATATCCATTGGTCAACAGGGCCACCTGACCGTTGTTTTGCGCAAGCAACGTCGGGAAGCCGGCAATGCCCAAGTCCTGAGCCCAACTGCAATCTGCTGCCGTGGCTTCACGCTGGGCCGTGCTGTCAAACGCTTCAGCGAAGACAATCCGCGGGATGCCGGCCCGCTCAGCCAACGCCACCAAGACGCTGGCACGGGTGACGTCGACGCCTTCGGTGTAGAAAGCACGTTGGATCAATCGGGCCAGTGGCCACACCAACGCAGGGGCCAGATTGCGCGCCGTAACCAGGGCGCGACAGGCAGGCTCGGTGTCGTAGACCAAACCCTCGGGCAGGCCTTCAGTGAAATTGAACAGTTGCCCGGTGCTGGCATTCACCGCCTGCCAGTAGCCCAAGTAACGCACGCGTGCGGCCGCATCAATGGCCACGCCATCACGGCGCAAACCTCCCAGCACCAACTGCAAGCCAACATTGACCGCCGCAGCCTGCTCAGCAAGGGACTCCAGCACCGGAGCAAAGCCCCAGCACCATGAACACATCGGGTCCATCACATACAGAAGGCGCGCTTGCATGGTTAAGCCTCGCGCGCGTGGCGAGGGTTGTAACCCAGTGGGTGTGGCTGGTTGCGCGCTTTGGCCAGTTCAATCTGGTGTTGCCGCTCACGGGCGCCAGCACGGGTTTTCTCCGGCAGCGAGTCCCAGCAATACGGACAACTCACGCCTGGGGTGTAGCGTTCAGACTGACGATCAGCCACCGATACGGGCGTGCGGCACGCGTGGCATTGGTCATAATCGCCCTCGCTCAGGTCGTGACGGACGGTGACGCGGTTATCAAAAACAAAGCAGTCGCCCTGCCACTTGGTGTGCTCCTGCGGCACTTCTTCCAAGTATTTGAGGATGCCGCCCTTGAGGTGATAGACCTCATCGAAGCCTTCACCCAGCATGTAGCTGGAGGCTTTTTCGCAGCGAATACCGCCGGTGCAGAACATCGCCACCTTCTTGTGCTTGGCCGGGTCGAAGTGCGCCTTGATGTAGTCGGGGAACTCACGGAATGACTTGGTTTTCGGGTCTACCGCGCCCTCGAAGGTGCCAATCGACACCTCATAGTCATTACGCGTGTCGATCAGCAGCACCTCGGGGTCGCTGATCAGCGCATTCCAGTCTTTAGGCTCAACATAGGTGCCGACTTTCAGGTTCGGATCAACGCCGGGCACGCCAAGGGTGACGATTTCTTTCTTCAGTTTGACCTTGGTGCGGTAGAACGGCTGCTCGTCGCAATAGGATTCTTTGTGATCGATATCCGCCAAACGGAGGTCTTGACCGAACCAGGCGAGCAGCCCATCAACGCCGGCACGGCTGCCGGACACGGTGCCATTGATGCCCTCTTGGGCAATCAACAAGGTGCCTTTAATACCGTTATCCAACAGGGCTTGCAGCAGAGGCTCACGCAGTTCGTGGAAGTCCGGCAGGGACACAAATTTATACAGCGCGGCGACAACGATCTTGTCAGTCATGTGCTCAACCTTCAGTAGTCGCCCACGTAAAGGGCGGACTGGGATAGAAAAAATACGCCGAGCCAGGACGGGTTATGACCTGGCTCGGCGGGGCTGCAGTTTACGTTTGTTGCGGTGGCCCGTGTAGAGGCGAATTGCCTCAGCTGCCGCCCTTGCAGGTCGGCGAGGCTGGCGCGCGGCCCTGCTGCGACCATTCATCCGGGGTATAGGTATGCAGCGCCAGGGCATGGATCTGGCCCATCAACTCGCCCAGGCTGGCGTAGGCTTTTTGGTGGCGTTTGACCGCATTCAACCCGGTGAACTGCTCGCTGACAATCACCGCTTTGTAGTGGGTTTCTTGGCCACGGCTGTGCATGTGGCTTTCATCCAGCAGCTCAAGATGCTGCGGTTGCAGGTGCGTTAAAGCGGCCTGTAGCAGGTCTATTTTTGGCATCGTAGGCTCTCTCAGGGCTTTTTCGGGGTTAGCTTGCTGGACATTTCTGCCAGCAGTTGGTTGACCTTAGGCACTGCAGTTTCCAGTTTGCTTTGGGTCAATTGCGCCGACTGCGCGGTCAGCGATGGCATTTGCTCGAGGACTTTCTTACCCAGCGGTGATTCATAGAAGCGAATCAGGTCTTTCATCTCCTGCTCATTAAAATTGCGGGTATAGAGCTTGACCATGTCTGGCTTGAGCCTGTCCCAGCCGACTGCTTGTTCGAGTGCAGCATTGGCCTGGGCTTGGTAGGTTTCCAGCAGCGCTTTTTCGCTCTGCGGTGCGTTGCTCTCAGCAAAGCGCTGGGCGAACATCTGTTGCACTTGGGTGAACACCGGCACTGCCAGCCGGTCAGCACGCGCCAACAGCAGGAAGCGCTCAGCATCGGCGGCGTGGCTTTTGGCATCGGCCAGCACCTGAGCACTGCCGCACAGCAGCAGTAAGGCAGCGCAAAAGGCAGGTAAACGTGGCATGAACTACTCCAGGACAAAAAGAGCCTTGTTGACTCAAGTGCGCGCATTTTGTGCCCAATGCTTGCCCTACTCAAGCGTGCATCCAGTTGCAGTGCATGGCCGTTGCCGCTCAATGTTGAACCTCTAAGGCTGCAGCGCGACCTAAGCTGGCATACGCTCAGGCAAGCAAATGCTTGCGGGCAACCCACCTGCCGCACGCACAATCATCAAGGAGCCGCTATGAGCCGCACTGAAACCGACAGCCTGGGCCCCATTGAAGTAGCTGATGAGGCCTATTGGGGTGCACAAACGCAGCGCTCGCTGGTTAATTTCGCCATCGGTGAAGAACGCATGCCTTTGCCGGTGGTGCACGCCTTAGCCCTGATCAAAAAAGCGGCGGCGCGGGTCAACCAACGCATCGGTAATTTGCCCGATGACTTGGCGCGGTTAATTGAGCAAGCGGCCAATGAAGTGCTGGCCGGTCAGCACGATGAACAATTCCCACTGGTGGTTTGGCAGACCGGCAGCGGCACGCAAAGCAATATGAACGTTAATGAGGTAATTGCCGGGCGCGCCAATGAGCTGGCCGGCAACGGTCGTGGCGGCAAAACCCCGGTGCACCCTAATGATCATGTTAATCGTGCGCAAAGCTCCAACGACAGCTTCCCCAGCGCCATGCACATCGCCACGGTGCAAGCGCTGCAACTGCAACTGCTGCCGGCTCTGCATGAACTGCGCGATGGGTTGCAGGAACACACTATGCGCCATGCGCACCTGGTCAAAACCGGGCGCACGCACCTGATGGATGCCACCCCAATCACCTTCGGCCAAGAGCTGTCGGCCTTCGTCGCGCAGTTGGAGTATGCCGAGCGAGCCATCCTCGCCGCCCTGCCCGCCGTCTGCGAATTGGCTCAAGGCGGCACGGCGGTGGGCACCGGCTTAAACTCGCCGCAAGGTTTTGCCGAAGCCATGGCCGCCGAGTTGGCAGCCTTGAGCGGCTTGCCACTGGTCAGCGCGCCAAACAAATTTGCCGCCCTTGCCGGCCACGAGCCTTTGGTGGCGTTATCGGGCGCACTGAAAACCTTGGCGGTGACGCTGATGAAACTGGCCAATGATTTGCGCTTGCTCAGCTCCGGCCCGCGCGCCGGTTTTGCTGAAGTGCGTTTACCGGCCAACGAGCCGGGCAGCTCGATCATGCCAGGCAAGGTCAACCCAACCCAATGCGAAGCGCTGTCGATGCTGGCCTGCCAGGTACTGGGTAACGACAGCACCATCAGTTTTGCCGCAAGCCAAGGGCATTTGCAGCTCAACGTGTTTAAGCCGGTGATCATTCACAACCTGCTGCAGTCGATACGCTTGCTGGCCGACGGCTGCCACAACTTCCAGCAACACTGCATTGCGGGCCTGCAGCCGGACGCGGCGAAAATGGCTGAGCACCTTGAACATGGCCTGATGCTGGTGACCGCGCTCAACCCCCATATCGGCTACGACAAGGCCGCGCAAATTGCTAAACAGGCGTATGCCGATGGCACCACGCTGCGCGAAGCCGCGCTGCAGTTGGGCTATGTAAGCAATGAACAATTCGACGCGTGGGTGCGCCCAGAAAACATGCTCAAGGCAGGCCAACATGAGTGAGACGATAAAGAGCGGTGCAACACCACTTGAGGGCGACGGCAAACGCATCCTGATGATTCTCGGCACCCCGAAAAACAGCAGCTTCTGTCATGCCTTAGGTGAGGCTTATGCCCAAGACGCGCGCAGTAAAGGCCATGTGGTGCGCCTATTAAAACTCGGCGAAATGACCTTTGATCCGGTGCTGCGCGACGGCTATGAGCACAGCCAACAACTGGAACCCGACCTGCTGGAAGCGCAACGGCAAATTCATTGGGCCGAGCATTTAGTGTTTGTTTATCCGGTCTGGTGGGGTGGTATTCCGGCGTTACTTAAAGGCTTCTTTGATCGCACGTTTCTGCCCGGTTTCGCCTTCAAGTACCGCAACCGTTCGCCGCTCTGGGACAAACTGTTGAGCGGGCGCAGCGCTGACCTGCTGGTGACCATGGACACCCCGCCGTGGTATTACCGTTGGGTTTATGGCGCCCCTGGGCATCGGCAGATGACCCGCACCATTCTTGGTTTCAGCGGCATAAAGACCCGACGCTTGGCCGAATTCGCGCCAGTGCGCCCTTCCTCTGAAGAGCAGCGTCAAGGCTGGTTACGCCGCGCCGAAGCGCTGGGTGTGCGCGCCTAATTGTGCAAGCAAACATCCCGTGCTTAAACTTCAGCCTTAAGCCTTCAGCCTTCAGCCCTTAGCGGCTAAACCTCAAGCGGCTGCGGCCAAGCGCGCCTTACGGGTGCGCCAGCCGGTTAAGAGCGAAGGCCCTAAGGCAGTCAGTGCCGATCCCAGCACCACCAGCATCGCGCCGCCATAGGCCAACGCATTGATCTGCTCTGGTTGCACATACTCAGGCCACCAGCTGGCAGCAAGGGCCACCGAGGCAAAGGTGACCAGGGGGGTGATGGCTAACGCTGCGCTGACCCGCGAAGCCTCCCAATGGGCCAATGCCTCAGCAAAGGCGCCATAGGCCACTAGGGTATTTAGGCAACAGGCAAACAGCAGCCAGCCTTGCAACGGGCTTAACGTCAGCGCTTGCAACGGCTGCGCCCAGGGCGTCAGCAGCGCAGCGCACGCCAGGTAAATCACCATCATCACTTGCAGCGAGCTCCACACCGTTAGCAGCTGTTTTTGCGCCAAGCCATAAAACGCCCAAACAAACGCCGCCAGCAAAATGGTCAACACCCCGGTGGTGTAAACCGTCAGCGAGGTCAGCAACTCATCTAGGCGCTGATTGAAGAACAAGGCAAAACCGATCAGCAAGACCAACAAACCCAGGCCCTGGCCGAGGCTAAAACGCTCACGAAAGATAAACAAACTGCTGACCAACAAAAGAATCGGCGCAACCTGAATCACCAGTTGCGTGGTGCCGGGGCTAAGCAGCTTAAGACCGATCAGATAAAGCACGTAGTTGGCCGTCAAGCCGGCTATTGCCAGCATCAGCAACCACGCGCCTTTCTTGCCCAACGGGCGAAACGCCGGCAAGCGTTTACTGGCAGCCAGATAGGCCAGCAGAATCGAACCGGACACCAGCAGGCGATACCAAGTCACGGTCACCGGGTCCATCACCTGCAACACTTGCTTGAGCTTGATCGGCAGCACGCCCCACAGCACTGCCGTTGTCAGTGCCAGAAACAAACCAAACAGCCAGCGACCAGAAGAAATGTGCATACAGGTTCCGCAGTGAGCGCCGCAACCATTGCCCAGTGCTGGCTGAAGAGACGAGACGATAGTTTAAGGTGCCTGCTATAACCAGCACAGCTACAGCGGGGCATCAGCATGCCGGGCAACTGTACCGCTCACCCGGCAGTATCAGGCCAAAAGATTGACGCAGAAATCGCAAAGAGCCTGAAAAACTCCCGCAACGGTCGACAAAATGACCATCCATCGTTAAGTGGGCTGGATCATCAGGCGAGGTTTAGACTGACCTCAGCACTTCATTTTGCGGGAGGCTTACCTATGTTCGGTCAACGCACCATCGATCACAGCCCTGGCACTCACTATCGCAGCGAGCGTGTCAGCGCGGTCAACGGCCAGTACTTTTTCTCCACCCGCGAGGGATCACTGGAGGGGCCTTACTTCACCCGAACGGATGCAGAACGCGAAATTGCTTTTTATATTCGCCGGATGATTACGGCTGGCGAGATCATCGACAGCCGCACGTTCTAAGCGCAGGCCCGCAACCAGTAAACACGGTCGGCCCTATTTAAGTGCTGCAGCCAACTCGTGCTGAGTTGGCCGCCACCTGCTGTGGGCCAGCCGGCTGCATGGTCGACTCTACTCCCCGTTGCTTTGCAAATACGCCAGAAAATCATCTTGGGGCAGCGGCCGGGCGAACAGGTACCCCTGCGCGAAGTCGCATCCGGCGGCCATCAGTAGATCGCGTTGCTCGATGGTTTCCACACCCTCTGCGACCACCTGCATATCAAGCTTGTGCGCCATGACGATAATGGCCTCTACGATCGCTTGGTCGGTCGGGTCCTTGACCATATCGCGGACAAAGGATTGGTCGATTTTCAGGTAGTCGATGGGGAACGTCTTCAGGTAGGACAGCGCCGAGTAACCGGTGCCAAAGTCATCAAGCGAAATCTGCATACCGGCTGTGTGAACGCGCGACAGGCTGTCCTTGACCATAGAGCTCGCGTCGAGCAGAAGGCCCTCGGTGATCTCGATGCAAATGCTCGCCGCCGGCAGGTTGAGCTCGCCTAGATGCGCAAACCAGTCGTGCTGTAAAGCGGCATCGAAAAACTGCCGTGGCGATTTATTCACACTGACCTGAACGCACGCCGCACCCATATCGCGCCATTGCTTAACCTGCGAGGCCGCCTGACAAAAGACCCAGTAGCCAATCTCATCAATCAAGCCATTCTGCTCGGCCAACGGGATAAAATCGGCCGGCCCGACCATGCCGCGTTGCGGGTGACGCCAGCGCAACAAAGCCTCCGCCTTGACGCAGCGCAGAGTCGACAGGCGAATAATCGGCTGGTAGTAAACCATCAACTGACCGGCAGCTAGTGCTCCGTGCAGATCATTGTTTAGCTGCATACGCTCCTGCGCCACCTGCTGCATGGTCGCGGTGAAATAGCTGCAGCGGTTACGTCCCTGCGCCTTAGCCTGATACATGGCCTGATCGGCTTGTTTGAGCAGCGATTCGCTATCAGTGGCATCGGCTGGAAACAGCGTGATGCCGATGCTAGCCGAGATATGGCTGATCTCAGCACCCAAAGCAAAAGGCCGTGCAAGCGCCTGCACGATCATCTGCGCCACCTGCTCAATACGCAGAGCATTATCAACTCCGGACAAAATCACGGTGAATTCGTCGCCGCCAAGGCGTGCCACGGTATCCCCCTCGCGCACACAGTCACTGATGCGGTGCGCCGCCTCAACCAGCAACTGATCACCACAATCGTGGCCGAGGGCGTCGTTGATTTCTTTGAAGTGATCGAGGTCAATAAACAGCAGCGCCAGAGGGATTAGCTGATCACGTAGGGGCTTGATCTCCTGTTCCAGCCGATCACGGAACAAGTTACGGTTGGGTAAGCCGGTCAGCAGATCGTAATTGGCCTGCTGCCAAATAGTCGATTCCGCGAGCTTTTTCTCGGTGATGTCGGTGAACATGCCCACCCGCCGCAGCGGTGTGCCGTCTGCGTGGAAAATGGTGCTGATCTTCAGCCATTCAGCGTATATCTCACCATTCTTACGCCGATTGTAAAGCTCGCCCTGCCAGCGACCGGTGGACGTCAGCGTCAGCCACATGTCCCGATAAAAGCCGGCGGGTTGCTGACCTGAGTTCAGCAACTTGGGGGTTTGGCCAACCGCTTCTGCCGCGCTGTAGCCCGTCGTGATGGTGAACGCCTCATTAATGGCAACAATGCGGTTGTCGATATCGCACACCATGATCGCCTCGGTAAGCGACTGATAGACCAGCGCCGCCAGTTGCAGCTGCTCTTCGTTGGCGTTGCGCTCGGTAACGTCCAACACCACAACGTTATAAACCTGTTCGTCGGTGGCAAAGGTGGCGTCGACCTGCAGCGTACGTGGCGTCTGGTCTTGGCGCATCACCTCGACTTCGCAGCGTTGCGCTACATCACCGGCGGAAACCCTCAACAGGAAGGCATTGAAAGCGCACAAATTGACCTGAGTGACGAATTGAACAAACCGCATACCCGTCAGTACGGCACGCTCCATGCCAAGTTGACGGGCACCGGCTAGATTAGTTCTGATAATCGTGCCATCGGCGCGCAGCGTGAAGTAGCCCGCCGGGGCGAAGTCATAGAGATTCGTGTAGCGCACTAACGCCGCTTCGGCATCATTGCGGGCGGCTTGCAATTGCTCGTTCTGCAGTTGCAGTTCGATCTGGTGAACTTGCAGTTCGTGCACCAGCTTCTGTGCATCAAGTACCGACTGCTGAGCCTCGACCGCCGGCACATGGCCCGGCAGGGGCGCTTCGGCTCGCGCGCGCAGTTCTGCGGCAACCACCTTGCTGCTAGGCGCACTACCACGGGGAGCCTGGGTCATTCCATTCACCTCAGAAAGACTGCTACGGGGGAAGAAGTTTATACCTGCGGGATGAGTGTAGAAGAGCTCTCAGGAAAGCCCTTTACAAGAGCACATGGCACCGATGGACAGTCGATGTGTTATCCCGCAAGCCGGCCTTCACTCGCGCAGTTCCTTTTCGGTCTTTAGATCGGCCCGCGACTGCTTTAATTCGCTGGTTTGCGCACTGAACCGCTGCTCCAGCAGGGTCCGCGCTTTGTTCAATACGTTTTCCAGCAATTTTGCCTCATCCAGCTCACTGGCCTGCTCACCATAGCGACCCTGCAACACTTCCAGCGCCTCACGCAGCGTGGCCTCTAGCGCCTTGGTCACGCTGATATCAACGAAGGTGATGACCACGCCGTCAATGCGCTTAGTCTGGGTAAGGTAAGGCAAGATGCGTACGGCAAACCAACGACCATCATGGCTGACAACCTGGCGCTCACAGAAAATCAGAGTACGCAGCACTTGGTGTGCATCGTCGGCCATCCGCGGATAATCCAAGTCGCTAACAAGGTCGGTAATTGGTCGCCCGGCATCAGCGGGGATCAGCCGGATGATCTGGGTAGTTTGCGTGGTGAAGCGCCGCACCTTGAGTTTGCCATCGAGGAACAGCGTAGCGATGGCAGTGCTGTTGAGCAGGTTTGTCATGTCGTCGCTGGCCAACGACAGATCCTCTACCTTGGCGTTCAGCTCATAGTTGACGGTTTGCAGCTCCTCGTTCAGAGACTGCATTTCTTCTCTGGATGTTGTCAGCTCCTCATTGGCACTCTGTAATTCCTCGTTGGTGCTTTGTAGCTCCTCGTTGGTCGATTTGAGTTCTTCCTGAAAGGTCTGCATTTCTTCGCGGGTGACCTGCACCTCCGCGCAGTATCGTTGCAATTCCTGACGCAACTCGTCTAGTTCGGCATCAGGCGCAGTGCCAGCGCCAGCGCGGGCCAAGGCAGATTTTGCAGACGCTTTGACGACGGGAAGATCGGTAAACACGATCAATACCATGCCTTTCAGCGCAATCGGTCTCCGCAGATACTGGATCGTCACTGCCACATGCTGAGTGCCTGCGTTACTGATTACCTTTATCCGCTCTAAGGTAATTGCCTCTGTTTGTCGCAGGGCCTTGCTGAAAGCGGGATACAAGGGACCAACCAGACCTTCGCGGGCCATGGTGAAGATGCTCAGGTTGGCATGACCGGCGGCTGGCTCGAGGTATTTACCGATCCTACCGCTGATATACACAATGTCACCCTGGTCATTGGTGAGCACCGCCGCTGGGGCATAGTTCTGCAACAGCGCATCTGTCTGCGCTTGGACCTGCTGCGCAGTCTGGGCCGCGTGCGACGCTAAGGGGGCGAGTGAGGCGTCAACACGTTCGGCGCCATGACTGACGAAAATATCGCGGCTGGCACGGCTGGCGCGCGGTGCTATGGGGAATTCAACCTCGCCGGTGCGCAGACTATTCCCCAGTCGCCGGTATATCCGATTTTTACCGGGCAGTAGCGGCGCAAACAGATCGTCAGCGTGTCCGATAGTTTCCGAAGTACCGAGCAGCAAAATGCCACCAGGTTTGAGGCTGTAGTGGAATAGCGGTAGCAGCTTTTTCTGCAGATCGGCTTCCAAATAAATCAGCAAGTTACGACACGTGACCAAGTCGAGTTTGCTGAAAGGCGGGTCCATCACCAGGTTTTGCGGAGCGAATACCACCATTTCGCGGATTTCCTTACTCACGCGATAGCCACGCTCCTCTTGCACGAAGAAGCTGCGCAGGCGCTGTTCTGAGACATCAGCGGCGATGTTGGCTGGGTAAATGGCGTTCCGGGCGCGGGCGATAGCGTCAGTATCGAGGTCGGTGGCAAATATTTGTAAGGTATGCCGAGCGGCTATTGGCTTACCTGCCTGCGCTTGCTCCAGCGCTTCGCGAAACACGATGGCCAGCGAATAGGCTTCCTCGCCGGTCGAGCACGCGGTGGTCCAAGCGCGCAGCGCACCGCCTTCAGGGTTGGCGGCGAGCAGAGCCGGTATGACCTCCATCTTCAGTTGCTCCCACACCTCTGGGTCTCGAAAGAAGCTGGTCACCCCGATAAGCAACTCCTTGAACAGCAACGCCCCCTCTTGGGGGGTTTCACGTAGATAGCGCACGTATTCGGTAAGGTTATTGAGTTGATGCAGGCCCATGCGCCGTTCGATTCGACGGTAGAGTGTGCTCTTTTTGTAGAGCGAAAAATCTTGACCGGTCTGCGTACGCAGCAGCAGCACGACCTTCTCTAGCCCGCTTTGATCTGAGTCGATACGATCAATTTCGCTGCGTTCGAGCAATAACGGGGTGTGCTGAAGGTAGGTCATGATCTTCCCCGGCAGCACTTCAGCGGCGGCCACCACATCGGCTAAGCCCGCGGCGATAGCGCTGCGCGGCATGCTGTCGAACTTTGCTGTCGGCGGATCTTGAACAAACACTGAGCCTGCGCATTCCTTGATATCACGCAGGCCCAGCGTGCCATCCGAGCCCATACCAGAGAGGATGACGCCGATGGCACGCTCCTGTTGATCGGCCGCCAGCGAACGAAAAAAATAATCGATGGGCAGACGCAAACCCCGCGGCGCAACTGGCTCAAGCAGGTGCAGCACGCCATGCAGAATGGACAGGTCCGTATTGGGTGCAATCACGTAAACGTGATCAGCTTTTACCTTCATGCGGTCGGTGATTTGCATCACCGGCATAGCGGTGACGCGTTGCAGCAGCTCAACAAGGAAGCCCTTGCAGGTCGGGTCGAGGTGCTGGACGATGACAAAGGCCAGGCCGCATGCGGGTGGCACATGAGCGAGGAACAGTTCAAGCGCCTCCAGCCCCCCTGCCGAGGCACCCACACCGACGATGGGAAACGTGCCATCGGCTGGCGCAACGGTGTCCGTCAGGGCCAGATTGTTCAATGCAGCAGTGGCTTTGCGTAACGGCTTGCTGCCCTCTGCCAATGGCTGAGTACCCGCCGTGACAGCCAGCGTTGAGGATTTGACCATGGGCGAGGACTCTGTCGGTTACACCGAAGAGATGATCCTACTCTGAATGCGCCTTAAGGCATGTCCAAACCATGGGAACGGCAAGTCGGATAGGCTCACAAGGCCGCTTGCTCACGATATATTTGGTGAATGGTCGCCGTCAGGCAGCTAAAAAGCGGCCGCTGTGATGCATTCGCACAATGTAAACCTTCAGCACGCTGGCTACTGACGTTCAACCTAGCCAACGAACTGAAAGCCAAACACAGGCCAAGGCGCCGCCTTCAAAGCGCCGCCGGTTAGTTAAGATTGGCGCAATTGAGCAAAAAATCAGCGCACCGCTTCAAACAACCCGGTGGCGCCCATGCCGCCGCCCACGCACATGGTGACGATGCCGTAACGCAGGTTGCGCCGCTGCAGTTCACGCACCAGATGGCCAACCTGACGTGAGCCCGTCATGCCGAATGGGTGGCCGATGGAGATTGAGCCGCCATTGACGTTGTACTTAGCGTTGTCGATTTCCAAGCGGTCGCGGGCATACAAGCACTGCGATGCAAACGCCTCGTTCAGCTCCCACAGGTCGATATCAGCGATGCTTAGACCTTTGGCCTTGAGCAACTTAGGCACCGAGAACACCGGACCAATGCCCATTTCATCTGGCTCACAGCCAGCGGCGACAAAACCACGGAAGAACGCCAGTGGCTTGAGGCCAAGTTCAATGGCTTTTTCCAGGGTCATCACCAGCGTCATCGACGCGCCGTCGGATAACTGCGAAGCGTTGCCGGCGGTAACGGAACCGTCGTCGGCAAACACCGGCTTGAGCGCTGCCAGGCTTGCCAGCGTGGTGTCAGTACGGTTGCAATCGTCATGGGCGACGATGCCGTCGACGATGCTCTTCTCGCCGGTGGCCTTGTCCTCAACCTGATACTTGACGTGCATCGGCACGATTTCATCGTCGAATAAGCCATCGGCCTGCGCCTTAGCGGTACGCTGCTGGCTTTGCAGGGCGTAGGCGTCCTGCGCCTCGCGGCTGACGTTGTAGCGACGGGCAACGATCTCGGCGGTCTGCCCCATCGGGTAATAGATGCCCGGCACTTCTTTTTGCAAACGCGGGTTGAACAGATTCTGCGTGTTCATGCTTTTTAGGGTCATGGTGATCGACTCAACACCGCCGGCCACGATCACATCACTGCAGCCCGACGCCACCTGGTTGGCGGCAATGGCGATGGCTTGCAGGCCCGATGAGCAATAACGATTGAGGGTCATGCCCGCCACGTGAGTACCCAAGCCCGAGAGCACGGCCACGTTGCGGCCAATGTTCATGCCTTGCGCGCCTTCGTTGGAGCCCGCGCCAACGATGCAGTCATCGACCAGCGCCGGGTCAATGCCCGTGCGCGCCAGCAGTGCATTAACGCAATGAGCCGCCATGTCATCAGGGCGGGTCAGATTGAACTTGCCGCGAAAAGACTTAGCCAAACCGGTCCGTACGCTGTCAACGATCACCACTTCACGCATGCTGCACCTCATTGTTGTAGGGCTTAATGAACGATGAGAATAAGACTGAATAATCGCAGACCGCGATGATCATTCATCTGCCGTATGCGCAACCATCCCCGCGCTTAGGCGCATCGCCATTTAATGCTTGGCGAACGCCGCCTCTAGCGCCTCATTCAGGGTACGCAGCACCTTAATCCGCGCAAAGCGTTTGTCGTTGGCTTCCACCAGCGTCCACGGGGCATTTTCGGTACTGGTGCGGTCAACCATATCGCCCACCGCATCACGATAAAGCGGCCACTTGTCGCGGTTACGCCAATCGTCTTCAGTAATTTTGAAGCGCTTAAAGGGAATCTGCTCGCGTGCTTTGAAGCGCTCCAGCTGAGTTTGCTGATCAATCGATAACCAGAACTTCACCAGCACCACACCGGCTTCGCAGAGCTGCTCTTCAAAATCATTGATCTCGGAGTAGGCGCGTAACCAGTCCCCCGCTGTGCAAAAGCCCTCAACCCGCTCAACCAGTACCCGGCCATACCAAGAGCGGTCAAACAGGGTAAATTTGCCACGCGCAGGGATATGCCGCCAGAAGCGCCACAAATAGGGTTGCGCACGTTCTTCCTCAGTCGGCGCCGCCACCGGCACGATGCGGTACTGGCGCGGATCAAGCGCGCCAATTACCCGGCGAATCGCCCCGCCTTTACCGGCGGCGTCATTGCCTTCAAACACCGCGACCAAGGAGTGGCGGCGCATACGTTTGTCGCGCATTAAACTGGAAAGGCGCGCCTGCTCGCTAACCAGTTGCTCAGCGTAATCGTCTTTTTCCAGCGCCTGGTTCATGTCCAGGCTATCAAGCAGCCCTCGATGATCCAGGCTTGAGGTCAACGGCGCTGAATGGGGCTGAGGCCGAGGAAGGTCTTGGTTCTTTAGCGCGGCTTGCAGGCCATCGAGAAGAATGCGCCCCACTGTCAGGCTGCGGTAATACTCATCCACACCCTCGACCACATACCACGGCGCGTAATCGCGGCTGGTCCGGCGCAAAACACGCTCACCGACGCGCACAAATTTGTCGTAGGTTTTTGATTGCTGCCAGTCCAGCGGGCTGATCCGCCAGCTGTGCAGCGGATCATCGTGGAGGGATTTAAGCCGGGCCTTCATATGCTGCTTAGAAAGATGAAACCAGAACTTGAAGATCAACGTGCCTTCGTCGCAGAGCATGCGCTCAAAACCGAGGGTGGTATCGATGGCCTGATCGAGCACCGCATTCTTGATGCGTTTGTGCACCCGGCCACGGAGCATTTGGCTGTACCAGTTACCAAAAAACACACCGATGCGACCCTTGGGCGGCAATTGCCGCCAGTAGCGCCAGGCCGGCGGGCGAGCCAGCTCCTCATCGGTTTGCTCATCGAAGGTCTGCACCTGAATCAGCCGTGCATCCATCCACTCATTAAGCAGCTTGACGGTTTCACCCTTACCCGCACCCTCAATGCCGTTGATCAATATAAGTACGGCAAAGCGACCTTGCTGTTGCAACTCGTATTGCGCCTCCAACAAGGCCTCACGCAGGACTGGCGCTTCGGCGTCGAAGGTTTCTTTATCAATACAGCGGCCAATCTCAGCAGATTCGAACATGCTTCACTCCCTGACAATAGCGCTTGAGCCTCGCGCATTGGCGGTGACGGGTTGAGTAAAACGCAGCCCATAGAGCTAACGCCGGGTGATCAATCCTTGCTTGGCGACGCGCGTCAGCTGGCGCACAGTTTCTTCCAATTGGGCTGCCGATGGCGCCTGAATCACCGCCATATCAAAGTGATTGCTGGCGAATCGCGTCAGCGACTCACCGTCATGCACAAAGTTGATCAAAAAAGCGCGCGGCCGCGGCCAGCGCTTGGGCCAACAGTCTAGATAACGCAGCAGCGTTGGCTGATGGCTGCCGCCAAGCAGGATTTTTGGGTTCTGTGTAACCAGCCCCGAGGTGATTGGGGCCAAACGAATAAGCGGTTGGGGACTGTGCATCGCTGTGTCTCCGCCTCATTGAGTCCGCTGGGCAGCGGTGAGAGGCGACACCGAACCAGCGCTTTAGCGGTATTTCGAAGCCTCCGTGGAGTACTTCTTGGGATGTGCATTGAGCAAGCAACCCGGCGCCCCGCAAGTAGCTGTTTAAATCGGCGCATGGGTTGGCATCCTAGAGAAGCCGGCGAGAAGCTGTCAATACGCGGCCCGCTCAGCACGTCGCAACAACTATCGATTAGTCCGCGTTAGCCCTGCACACCGAACAACAGACGCCGCGTATTCATAGGTGCGGCAACCCATCAGTGAGGCCTAAACAACCCTTGCAACGTTACGCTGGGTAACAGCTAAGTCAGTTAATAGCCGGTAAAAAACTTACGCCTCGGCATAAACAACCGAAATAGAGCGCTGTAACTTGATCTTTTAGCTGCTGGCACGTTTTCTGCCAGTGAGAATGCGCTGAAGTACACGCCACTGGATAGGCGTTGGGGCTGCATGGACTGCAATGAATAACCCGATAAACCCTAGCGAGAGCATCAATGAATAATAATAAAACCCTGCTAGCACTTTGCCTGGGCGCCGGTTTAATGGCCTCCGGTACCACTCATGCATTCTGGTTCGGCTCATCTGGCTACACGCAAACTAAGTACCCGGTGGTGCTGTCCCACGGCATGCTCGGCTTCGACAGTATTCTGGGTGTCGACTACTGGTATGGCATTCCGGCTGCGCTGCGTCGTGATGGCGCCAGCGTGTACGTCACTGAAGTCAGCCAGCTGAACACCTCAGAGTCTCGCGGCGAAGAACTGCTGGCTCAGGTTGAAGACATTGTTGCCATCAGCGGCAAACCTAAAGTTAACCTGATTGGCCACAGCCATGGTGGTCCAACCATTCGCTACGTCGCCGCCGTCAGCCCCAACCTGATCGCCTCAGCCACCAGCGTTGGCGCCCCGCATAAAGGTTCAGCCACTGCCGACTTTATCCGTCAACTGCCACCCGGCTCTGCCGGTGAAGCTGCTGTATCGGGCATCATTAACGGCTTGGGCGCGCTGATCAACTTCCTCTCCGGCAGTTCCAGCACCAGCCCACAGAACGCTCTTGGCGCGCTGGAGTCGCTGAACAGCCAAGGTGCTGCACGCTTTAACGCCAAGTTCCCACAAGGCCTTCCAACCTCAGCCTGTGGTGAAGGCGCTTATAAAGTGGGTGGTGTGCGTTACTACTCTTGGAGCGGTACCAGCCCGGTGACCAACATCATCGACCCAAGTGACCTGCTGCTAGGCGCCACTGCGATGACCTTCAACGGTGAGGCTAACGATGGCTTAGTCGGCCGTTGCAGCTCGCGCATGGGTAAGGTGATCCGCGATAACTACCGCATGAACCACCTTGATGAGGTTAACCAGACGTTGGGCCTGACCAGCTTGTTTGAGACCGACCCGGTTACGGTCTATCGCCAACATGCCAATCGCCTGAAAAACGACGGCCTGTAAACGATTTGCCAGGGGCTCCCTGCAGCCCCTGGCTTTTCTAACGCCCGCCCATCGCTCGTCCGAATGCCTCGTCTTAAATACCCCGTTAAAGAGCCACCGTGAAAAAAATCCTGTTGTTGCTGCCGCTGCTGTTCGCTGCTTTCCTTGCCCTCGCCTTGTATATATCGCCTGAGGATGATGCGACTGCGCCTATCCGCGCAACAGCCGCGCAGCCTGCGCCAAACGCTTATGCGCCGCCGGTTGAGCCACCTCAAAGCAGCCCAACCCACACAGTTGAACCCCTGAAAACCCTGCCTTCTTCATTTGGCGGCACCACGGTGGATGGCGTGTTTCGCCTGGATGCCGATGGCAACCTGCTGATCAGCGAAGATATCCGCCGAATTTTTGATTACTTCCTTGCCGCAGTCGGTGAAGAGCCGCTGCGTACCAGCGTTGAACGACTGCGCGCTTACATCGCCGCGCAGCTGCCGGAAAACGCCCGTGCACAAGCCCTGAACCTGCTTAATCAGTACCTCGATTACAAACGTGAGCTCGTTTTACTTGAACGCGACCTGCCGCAAATGAGCAATTTAGAGGGCCTACGCCAACGTGAAGCAGCCGTTCAGGGGTTGCGCGCGCGTCTCTTCGACTCAGAAACCCAGCAGGCGTTCTTTGGCCGGGAAGCGGCCTACAACCAATTCACCTTGCAGCGCATGGGGATCTTGCGTGACAGCCAACTCGACGATGCTGGCAAAGCTGCCGCCGTCGACCGACTTCGCAACAGCCTGCCGGCAGAGATGCAAGACGCGGTATTGCCGCAACTGCAAAACGACCTACGCCAGCAAACTGCAGAGCTGCAGGCCGCGGGCGCTAAACCGGAACAGATTCGTCAGTTACGCCAGCAATTGGTCGGTGCCGAAGCCACGCAACGCCTTGAAGTGCTGGATGGGCAACGCGCCACATGGAAGAAACGCATTGCCCAATACAGCAGCGCTAAAGCCGCCATCCAGAACAACGCGGGCATGAGTGCCAGCGACAAGCGCGCAGCCATTGCCCAGTTGGCCGCAGAAAACTTCGATGAGCGCGAACAACTGCGTTTAGACGCCGCCGAGCAGCTGGCAAAACCCGACGCGCAATAAGCCTGAAGGTAACAAGCACAGGCAGCGTTTGATCCTGTTCGCGTGAGCTTGTGGCTAATGTGCCCAGCCCCTCAACCCTCTTCCCCGGCCCCTCCCATAAATCAACGAGGGGTGAAAAACCCGCGCGGCGCTGAGTAAACAGCAGGCTCAATTATTGGCCGGTTGCGATGAGCGCTCGCCGCCCTGAGAAGACGTTAAGGCTCCAGCAAATACCGCTCACGGTTATAGGCCAGGTAGTACTTGTTAACGCTGCTCACATAGCTAACCACGCCCATGCCCATCTGCTCCATGGCCACCCGCTCGACCTGGAAGAACCACTGGTTAGGGTTCAGGCCACGCCGGCGCGCTTCCGCCCGCAAGCCCTGCACCCGCTGTGGGCCCATGTTGTAGCCGGCCAAGATAAAGGCCATACGCTCGCGCTCGTTAAGTTGCGGGCTGTTGAAGTAGTTACGCCGAATCATCGCCAGGTACTTGGCACTGGCCTGCACATTGTTGTCCAGCACGCCAATGTTGCTGACGCCAACGCTGCGCGCCGCCGCTGGGGTGATCTGCATCAACCCAGTTGCCCCACCTGCCCCCCGTGCTGCCGGGTTGAGGGTGGACTCTTTGAACGCCACAGCGGCTAAGGTTAACCAGTCAAAATCATGCTGGGCGGCATAGCGTTGCAGCACCGGGCGGACTTTTTCCAAGCGTTGGCGCTCAACGCGGCCGAGCGGGTAATGCACCTTGTATAAACGCCGGTAGACACGCTGGAACGCTGCATCCTGATCCGCTGGGTCGCGGTATTCCTTAAGAAAGCGGTCAATGCTCGCGCCGAGAATGGGCGTATCACGGCGCACATACCAACGCATGTCACCATCGCTGGCCAGGTGCAGGTGGCGATCCAAGCGCAGCTTGGGCATCACCTTGGCCCAACGCTCGGCAATCGGCTGCTCGACCGCTGTGACGCTGAAGATGCCCGCCTGGACCATTTCCAACACATCTTCGACGGCCAGCGTCGGGTCGACCCACTCAACAACAATCGGTGAACGCTTACTGTCAATCAGTCGCTGATTAAGCGCGCGTACCGCCTCCCCGGCGACGCTGCCGGCGGGCAAGGCCAAGCTGCGCCCGGAGAGCTGTTCGAGGTTTTGGTAACGCCGGTTGCCCTGTTTGGCGACGATGATCAGCGGCACATTGCTACGAATGGCCGCGCTGGGGCTCAGTTGGCTGCCGCGCGGGATGTTTAACAGTTCACCGGGTGCAACTAAATCACCCTCGCCCCGCTGTAAGGCAGCCAGCAACTGATCTTTTGCCCGTGGGATGACCTTAAGCTTAAGCGTGCGCCCATCGCGGGCGTTACGGTTGAGGTACTGCTCAAAGGCACGCATGCGCTGGTACTCAACACCAATACTCTGGCCTTTGACCTCGCCGGAGCTGTTGCGACTCTGGTTGACCAGCACACGCAATTCACCACTGCTGCGAATAGTCGGCAGATCACGGGCGGCCTTGCTTTGCTCAACTTGCAGCGGGCCGACCACGCGCGCCACTGCTGTGCAAGACAGCAGCAATAAGCAGCAGGTAAACAGCACTCGCAGCATCAAGGTTCCTGAGCAAAATCGGCTAGGGGCCCCATGCAACGGCGTGACTAAACCGCCTGTGCACCGGGCAATTGACCGCTTACGCGGAGCGCGGAGGTTGGCACAGCACGCATCCAGATGCCAGCCAACGATCACACACAACATCATGTATAGAGCTTAAGTTATTGTATTAATTAACTTTTAATCTTATAGAAATTGCTCTGCTATGCTGCCGGATCAATTCAGCAGGGTGCACCATGCAACTCATCGACATTGGCGTCAATCTGACTCACCCAAGCTTTGCCGACCAACGCGAAGCGCTTCTCGAGCGCGCCTATGCAGCGGGCATTCAACACATGCTGCTGACCGGCACCAGCCTCAGCGAAAGCCAGCATGCCCTAGACCTGTGCCAGCAACTGGATGCGCGCGCCGAGCACCTGTTCAGCACCGCCGGCGTGCACCCCCACGATGCCAGCAGCTGGAACAGTGACAGCGTCGCCGAACTCAAGGCCTTGCTGGCTAATCCTCGGGTGCGTGCAGTGGGCGAATGCGGGCTGGACTTCAACCGTGATTTCTCACCTCGCCCGCAACAAGAACGGGTACTGGAGCAGCAGCTCGCGCTAGCAGTGGAGTTGCAGCTGCCTGTGTTCTTGCATGAACGCGATGCCGACGAGCGTTTGCTGGCGATTCTGCGCCATTACCGCGACCAGCTGCCGGCGGCCGTGGTGCATTGTTTTACCGGGGACAAGCGCGCCTTGTTCAACTACTTGGATATGGACTTGCATATTGGCATCACCGGCTGGATTTGCGATGAGCGGCGCGGCAGTCATCTGCATCCGCTGGTTAAAGAAATACCCCAAGGTCGCCTGATGTTGGAAAGTGATGCGCCGTTTTTATTACCACGCAGCCTTCGACCTAAGCCGAAAAATGGACGCAACGAGCCCGCCTTTCTCTTCGAGGTGCTGCGTGAAGTAGCGCTGCACCGTGGTGAAACCGAGCAGGCACTGGCCGATCACAGCAACGCCAGCGCTCAGGCATTTTTTCAGCTGCCCGATTTTATACATGCAGTCGAATAAGCCGCTTTTACCCGGCAATGCGCGCTACTTGACAAGCATCAATAGGCTTGCCAGCGCCTTAGGTGAAAATGCGGGTACGCTGCTGAGTAATAACACTCACTAAAGAGACATCTGCATGAGCCATTGGATTAGCGATCTTTCCCTGAAATACAAGTTCTGGGCCGTGAATGCCGTGGCCTTTTTCACCACCCTATTGCTGGTGCTCTATGCCCTGCACCTTGAGCAACAATCACTTTATGACGCCGCCAAGCAGGACGCGCAGCAGCAAGCGCAACTGCTAAGCCAGTGGCCGCAAGGTCAAGCCCTACCCAGCGGCAGTAATTTGATCAGTGTTAGCGCAGGCCAACTACCGCGCCTGCCAGATAACCAAGGCAGTGCCTTGCTTAACGCACGCGGCTGGGTCGCTTTAAATGGCAGCGACGGCGTGATCGGTGCTCACGTCATCGTCCGCGAAGACGGCCAACGCCTGGCCATCACGGCATCGGCACCGACGTTGCTGGAGGTATTTTTCACCCGTGCGTTCAGTTATGCCTGGGTGGTTGCCGTGTTGATGCTGCTGTTATTGGCCGCCTCGCAGTTGCTGATTCGCTTTCTCTTAAGCCACCTCAACACCCTTAAAGACGTGATGCTACAAGTGGAAAAAAGTGGCGATCTAAGCGCCCGTGTACCCCTCAACTGTGGTGATGAAGTCGGCCAAATGGCCAGCGCCTTCAATGCCATGCAGGCCGGCTATCAGCGCGTGGTGGGTATTGTCGCGCAATCTGCGGCGCAGCTGGATCAAGGCGCCGAGCGCCTAGCAGGCAATATGCGTGACGTGCGCCACGGCATGCTTGAGCAGCAAAATGAAACCGAACAAGCCGCCACGGCCATCAACGAGATGTCCGCCACCGTGCACCATATTGCCGAACATACAGCGACCACCCGTGATCAATCACAATCCGCCGAACAACTGACGCGCAGCGGCCAGCAGGTGGTTAATCGCGTGGCGTTGTCGATTGCTGGGTTGTCCAGTGGCGTGCAGCAAACTGCGCAGATGATTGAGCGTCTGGCAGCCGACAGCCAAAAAATCAGTGGTGTGGTCAGTGAAATTCACGGCATTGCCGAACAAACCAATTTGCTCGCCCTGAACGCGGCGATCGAAGCCGCCCGCGCCGGGGAAATGGGCCGTGGTTTTGCCGTGGTCGCCGATGAAGTGCGTAACCTGGCCAAACGCGTACAAGGTTCCACCACGGTCATTTCACAGATGATCAACACCCTGCAAAGCGGCACCCGCGACGCCGTGGATTTTATGCAAGACAGCTCGGCCAAGGCCGATGAATGTGTGCAACAAGCTGATGAGGCCGGTCAGGCCCTGACTGCCATCACTGAATCGGTGACGCAGATGCGTGAAAGCAACACGCAAATCGCTGTCGCCGCCGAGCAACAGAGCCAGGTCGCCGAAGAAATGAACCGCGCCGTGATGCGTATTCGTGATGTCACCGAACAGACTGTCAGCATGACCGGTCAATCGGCAGTCACCAGCGCCGATCTGGTCAACTTAGCCGGCGCATTAAATACCGCCATTCGCCAACTTAAGCTTTGAGACACCGGCCGTTACAGCGCAAACCGTGACTGAAATGGCCGGATTTTTTTCTCAGCCAAACACCGCCACTGTCTGCCGGCTGATTGCCAGCAACTCACCCGTTGGCGACCAAAGTGCGGCAGCCACATGGCCGTAACCGTCGCGGGCATGTTCGATTTGCGCACGGTACAGGCACCAGTCTTGGGTGGTGAGCTCGCTCATCGGTTGAATAAACTCGATGGTCCAGGTCAGCGAGCTGCCCGGTGCCGGTGAACTCAAATGCGGCAGCACGGCCGGTGGCCAGGCATCAACCAGCGCCAACATATGCGCCTCACTCACTGGCTCAGCGCTGCTTTGATCACGCAGGCGTACCCAGCCGCCCATCTCCCGCGATGGATTGCCGGTAAACGGCATACCGCCAAACGCCCAGCGCATGGCCAGGTAGCGGGTAAATTCGGGGGTTATGTTGGCGATGTAGGGCATTTCCTGGCACTCATCCACGCCCTTAGCCTGCGGAGCAGCCTCGGCTTGGACCGCGATGCGCGACTCGCGCCCAGCACCAAAGCTGCCCTGCACGATGGTTACCACTTGGCCGTCTTGTATGGCACGCCCCAGCACCTGGCTGACGGCCTTACCTTCACGCAGCACGTCCACTTCAAAACTAATCGCTACATCTGGCGCGGCTGGGCCAACAAAGGTAATGGCCAAAGAGCGTGCCGGCCGGCCATCTGGTACCCGAGCACGCATGGCCTCGAACACCAACGCTGCCACCAAGCCGCCAAAGCTGGCACGACCTTGCGCCCATTGCGGGGGAATTTGCACAGCATGCGGGTTATCGCGCACCGCCTGGAGTAACTCGGAAAAGCCCATAACCACCTCAACCACTAAAGATGGGGGTGATCTTAGGGCAAAGATGGCAGTGATTGGCATGGCATTTCAGCCAAATAAGCCGGAGGTATACCCCGTGATCATCCCGTGGTGTGGGTAAAGTCTTTGGCCAATCTTTGCAACGCCCGATCAGCCTCTTGCTCAGCCTGCTGCATGGCTTCGCGCCAACCGGTTACGCACGGCCGTAGATCAACCTCAGCCTCGGCCCGCAGCAACCACTGCCAGTGGTCATGCCAGTCGCCCAGTGCTGACTGTGCGTATTTAAGGCGCATGCGCGCGCGCCCCGAAAAACCCGCTAACTGCGGATAAGCCTCAGCGGCGTAGCGCAGACGTTTAACCAGCAAACGCAGGCGGTGGCGATCATGCGCGGGGTCAAGCAGGGCCTGCGCCAGACGTTTATGGTCTTTAGCCAAGCGCCGCCTAATCAGCTTATGCAAGCCGCGCAACTCGCCACGGCCAGCCGCCTCTCGCCACTGCTGCGGCCACTCATCCAGTGCACGCAACAACTGAGTCAAGGACGCACTGCCGAGCAAGCTGCTGTAACCCTGCAGCAATTGTGTATGACGTGATTGCGCGGCGGCATGCATGCCTTGCTGCTGCAAATAGCCCTGCAGCACCTCAAGGTCGCGTAGCGGCCCGGTCAAGCGACCCAACTCAGCAGCGCGCTGTTGCAGATCGGCGCACGCAGGTGCCGCCGTCAGAGGCCGCAGCAGGCTGCGCAACTCGCGCAAGGCGATGCGCAGGTCATGCAGTGCTTCATCGTCTGTGTGCGCCAGCAGTCGTTCACGGCAGGCAAACAGGCGGATCTGTGTACGCAGCACATGCTGCTGCACTTCATTAATCAAGCCTTGCATCGCTTCACTCCTGTGACAGTGCTCATGAGCTTACGCGCCCTGGGAGCAGCCACCAGTGGCCAATAGTCGCTACAACTCCAAGCGGGTAAAGCGCCACGGCAGTGCCCGCCGTAGCGTTATTAAATGCTGACGCAACACGGCTGCCGACGGTGCCTGCCCGGCATAACGTTGCGCTTCAAAGGCCGTAGCAAAATCAGTAATCGCTTGTGCTTGCGCAGGCAGTAGCAGGCCTGCCCGCGCCGCATAATCACGCGGCCCTTCGCCGGGCGCACGAGGCACGCCATGGCGCGTTAACAACCCCTCGAAACGGCGGAACAGACGCTGCTGCACATCACGTTCGCGCTGCCAGGGTTTGAACAGCCAGAGCGCAAGCAGACCCAGTAGCACGCCACCACCGCCGACTAAGCCTGCCACCAGCGACTTAGCATCGACCTGCCCCAGCCAGCGCTGGAGAAACTCCAACTGCTGCTGGCTCTGGTAGCCGAGTACCCAGCGCTGCCAGCCGTAATTAACGTTGTCCCAGGCCAGGCGCAGTTCATTTAGCCAACTGAGGTTGCGGTAGCGCAGCGGTGAAAAGGGGGAATCTTCGAGAAAGCTCTGCTCCCCCGCCAAGGCCTCTTCCAAGCCCATGTCGATGCGCTCGGGCGCAACCTGAAATGTGGGATCGACGCTGACCCAGCCCTGCCCCGCTTGCCAATACTCAACCCAGGCATGCGCATCAAACTGCCGCACCTGCACGTAGTTGCCCGACGGATTGAATTCACCGCCCTGATACCCTGCCACCACCCGCGCTGGGATGCCGGCAGCGCGCAGCACATAGGTCATGGCCCCAGCGTAATGGGCGCAGAAACCGCTACGCGTTTCAAAGAGGAAATCATCAATATTGTTCACCCCCAGCGTTGGCGGACGCAGGGTGTAGGCATAAGGCTCGCGGTTGAAATGGCTCAGCAGCGCCTGCACCAGTTGCTCAGGCTGAGGGTAGTCGCGCTTGAGCTGTGCAGCCCAAGCACGGCTGCGCGGCTCGCCTTGTTCCGGCAGTTGTAACGCACGGCGCAATGTTTGCTGACTCGGCTGCAGCTCACGCAACGCCTGCGGCCAGGAGGTAACCTGATAGATCAACGAGCGGTCCACCGGCTGGCGCCGTTGCAGACGAAAGTCACTCATTTGCCGAGTCTGCTCCAGCGTGGTTTCGGCCACATCCAGGGCAAACAGCCAGCGCTGTGAGCTGGGCTGCATAACGATGCTGTAGCTCAGCGCTTCACCCTGCTTTTGCCACTGCGCGCCAGGCGCAAACTCGGCGTAATCAGATTGTGACCAACGCCGCCCATCGAATTGATCAAGAGTCAGCGCACGCCAATACAACTCGCTGCGCGGCGGCGTGTCACCGCTGAAACTGGCGCGAAAAGCCAAGGCCGCTGAGCGGCTGAGATCAGCGACGTCAGCCGGTGTCATGCTGTTCGACAGGCCCGTAGTGGCTTTGTCGTTGGGCACGGGTAATGACCACAGCGGACCCATACGCGGAAAAAATACAAACAACAGCAACATCACCGGCAGCGCTTGCAGGAGCATGCTCGCGGCCAAACGCGCGGTTGGCCACGGCTGGTTGGCCAGGCTGCTTTGCTGCAGGCCAATCAATGCTGCAAGCAAGGCTGTCACGGGCAGTAGGCTGTAAAACGCCATCAGCATGCTGTCATCGAACAGGTAAGCGGTGACCACCACAAAAAAGCCGAGGAAAACCAGCACCAAGGCATCACGCCGCGTGCGCATTTCCAGCAACTTCAGCACAAAAGCGGCGATCAGCAGCACCACGCCGGCGTCTAAGCCCACCAAGCTGCCGCGCGAGAGAAATACCCCAACCGCCGCTGCCAGCATCAACGCACCCTTGACCCAAGCATTCGGGTAGCGTGCGCGCATACGGAAGATCTGAATACGCCAGGCTGCACTGCCCAGCCACAGGCCAATAATCCATAACGGTAGATGCGTCAGGTGCGGGATGATCACCAACACCTGCGCCACCAGCAGCCACGTCAGGCTGACCCGTGGGATTGAGCCTATCCGGCTCATGGCCCGCGACCGAACAAGGCCAGAGCGCGCAGACAGGCATCGCGGTGCAACTCACCACTGTCGGCGCTGAGCAGTTGGCCGGGCAAGCTCAGGGCAAAGGCCTGCTGGCGTTCGCTGAGTTGCAACACCCAGTGGCAGAGCAGCGACAGGCGCATCTCTGCATCACCGGCTAAAGCCTCGAAATCCAGTTGCACGTCTCGCCCGGTGATTGCAGCAAAATCTTTGACCAGCAGCCCTTGACCCCGGGAATAGGCCTTCCAGTGCAGACGCCGTTTGGAGTCGCCCGGCTGGTACGCCTTCAGCCCTTGGTAATCATCGACCCCTTGCCCATGAGGCCGGCTGCCCTGCTCGTCTTGATCATCACTGCTCCCGGCGGACAGCGGCAGATCACCGGGTAAAGGTCGCGGGTAAACCAGTACTTGCTGCTCTAAATCCACCCAGCTCCAGGCCACTAAAATACCCAGTGGGAAGCGGCTCTCAACCCGCAGCCGGCCTGGCCGTAGCCAGCCACGCTGGATAGCCGGCAGGTTCAACTGGCACTCACTAACGCCCTGTGCGGGCACATCCTGAACCTGCATCTCAGCCACAGGCCAACCCAGGCTGACCGCTTGATGGGGCCGCTGGCTGCTTTCTAGGCGCACGCGAAAACCGGCGGGCTCGCCAACAAACACTGCCGGCGAACTGCCAGCCTTAAGAATCAAACCAGCAAGGTTGCGGTAGGTATGCAGAATGGCGACCACAAACACCGAGGCCAAGAGGAAGGTCAGGCCATAGGCCAAGCTATTTTGATAATTGATCGCTGCCAGCAGCATCAACAGCAGCGCCAGCATAAAAGCCGCACCGACTCGACTGGGGATGATAAAAATGCGCCGTTGGTTAAGCCGCACGCTGGCAGCCGGCGGGATGCGCCGAGACAACCAGCGGTTCCAGCGCGGCCTTAACTGAGCGATCAAAGCGCTGGCACCTCACGCAGCAACCACTGCACCAAGCTGCCCGCGCCATGCCCAGCCGGGTCGGCACGCTCGCGCAAGCGATGACCAACCACCGAGGGCAGCACAGCCTGCACGTCTTCCGGGATCACATAATCACGCCCAGCCAGAAACGCCCATGCCCGCGCGGCAGCCAGCAATGCCAGGCTGGCCCGTGGCGAAAGGCCCCAAGCGAACTGCGGCTGGGTGCGGGTGGCATCAACCAAGCGCAGCACATAGTCGATGAGCGCATCGCTGGCGCGCACTTTCGGCACTTCGGCTTGAATAAGCGCGAGTTCAGCGTGATCCAGCAATGCCGGCAGAGTGGGTAGCAACGAGCGCCGCGAATCACCCAGCAGCAAGGCTTTTTCCGCCGCTTTACCGGGATAACCGAGCGACAGACGCATGAGAAAACGGTCCAGTTGCGACTCGGGCAACGCGAAGGTACCGCCCTGACTCACCGGGTTTTGTGTGGCGATGACAAAGAAGGGTTCAGGCAGCGGCCGGGTTGCGCCCTCGATAGTCACCTGGCCCTCTTCCATGGCTTCGAGCAGCGCACTCTGGCTTTTCGGCGTGGCGCGGTTGATCTCATCAGCCAGCACTAATTCAGCAAAGATCGGTCCCGGATGGAAGACAAACTGCCCGCTGTCTTTATCGAATACCGAGGTGCCGAGAATATCGCCGGGTAACAAATCGGAGGTGAATTGGATACGCTGAAAGCTTAAGCCCAGCACTTTGGCCAACGCATGGCTAAGGGTGGTTTTGCCCATGCCCGGTAAGTCTTCAATCAACAAATGACCCTGGGCTAAGAGGCAGGTCAGCGCCAGACGCACCTGCGGCTCCTTACCCAGGAGCACTTGATTGACCGTCTGCAGCACCGCTTCCAATTTGACGCGCATGTATCACTCCTTCAAAGCCTGAGCGGCGATGCTACTGCGCGGCGTTGCCACGGCATAGCGGCCAGAAACTTTTGCTGACGAACTTGTGCGGCCAATAACTCAAGAGGGCCGACGCAAATCAAAACGATCAGTGGTGCGGGTATAGGATGCGCCGCCTAAACGCCCAATCAGATCGAGCTTGCCGGCATCGACTCGCCCCTTATCATTGAGCACGTACGGGTCGATATGGGCCAGCAGCACTTCAACAAACAGCAAGTGGCAGTTGGAGGCTGTCGGCGGGTAAGGCTTAGCCTCGATCAACCGGCACTCAAACGCCACGCTCGCCGCTGCCACGCGAGGCGGCTTAACCTGCACTGATGGCACGCTGGCAATACCGCACTGCGCAAACTCGCTGATGCCGTAAGGCAGCACGGCGGCGCTTGCATTCATCGCGTCAGCCTGCTCAAAAGACACCAGCTGGATAACCAGTTCGCCGGTGGCTTGCACATTGAGCAAAGTGTCCTTGAAGCTGCCATCAGCGCGGTGATTGACGTTAACCAGCAAGGTCGCCGGGTCATCGCTGATCACGGTGAAAAAGCTAAACGGTGCGAGGTTACTGACCCCATCTGCCGACAGGGTTGAAACCCAGGCAATCGGGCGTGGGGTGATGGTTGAGGCCAGCCAACGGTAGCGCTCAAGCGGTTCGAGGGTGCTGAAATCCAGTTGCATTAGCGGCCTGCTCGCGATTCACGGATATAAAAGCGTGCACGCTCAGACTTCGCCGTACAACCCTTGTAGGCCTCAAACTGCTGCTGGGTTTTCGCCGCCGTCAGCAGCGACAAGGCTTTGGAGTAACTTACCGTACCGGTAAACCCCTCGGCTTTGGCCAAGTCCAGCTCGCGCCAAGCGGCGTCTGATTGGTTGGCGCAGCTGTTTCGATAGGCGGTTTTACCCGCACAACCGCTGAGCACCAACAGCACCAAAGGTAAGGCGATCCACAGTTTCATCTGCTCACTCCATAGGTTAAACACACGATTAATGAGTGATCAGGCCGCGCATGACGGCTAATCACAGGACAACACCACCGCCACTATGACGCGCAAACCTAATAAAAGTGCAACGCCCTAAGCCGTCGCGCAGTAGGCTGCAAAGGCGTGGATGCTAGTAAATCGCGCCTTGGCGGGGCGGCCGAGCGCGCGTATGTTCGCCGCATGAATGACGACACGACAAATGATGGAGAACATCCGCATGGGTAAGCGCATTGCGCTGGTACTGGGTTCTGGTGGCGCGCGGGGTTATGCGCACATCGGGGTGATCGAAGAGCTGGAAGCCCGTGGTTATGAAATTGCCTGCATTGCAGGTTGTTCCATGGGCGCGGTGGTGGGCGGGATTTATGCCGCGGGCAAGCTCAAGGAATACAGTGAATGGACGCAGAGCCTGGATTATCTCGACGTATTGCGCCTGCTGGATGTGAGCTTTCACTTAGGCGCGATTCGCGGTGAGAAGGTCTTCGGCAAGATTCGTGAAATGGTCGGTGAGATTGACATTGAAAACCTATCAATCCCCTTTACCGCTGTGGCCACCGACCTCACCAACCAGCAAGAAATCTGGTTTCAGGAAGGCTGCCTGCATCAGGCCATGCGCGCGTCAGCAGCCATTCCCAGCCTGTTTACCCCGGTGATCCAAGGTAACCGCATGCTGGTCGACGGCAGCTTGCTTAACCCGCTGCCTATCGTGCCGGTGGTGTCCAGCCACTGCGATTTAATTGTCGCGGTCAACCTCAACTCAACCCATCAGCAGCATTATGAGCTGCCGATCATCGAACGAACACCTGCGCTGAAGGGGCGTTTCGACCAGATGATGAGCACCCTTGGCTCACGCATGCCCTCGTTCAAACGCAAAACCGGTGACGACGATGAACTGCTGTTGCTCGATGACAACAGCAGCCCACTGCAAGCCGAAGCCATGAACCCTTGGCAACAGAACGCGCGCGGCAGCTTAGGTAAACCCGCTGCGCCAAAATCCGCCAGTGGCTCGCGAGTGGCCGACCTCAGTGGTCCGGCCTCGTTACTGGAATTGATCAACCAAAGCTTTGAGGTGATGCAAACCTCGTTGGCGCAGTACAAGATCGCCGGCTATCCGCCGGATATTCTGATCAACGTGCCCAAGCGGGTGTGCCGTTTTTTTGAATTCTACAAAGCCCCAGAGCTGATCATGCTCGGCCGCCAGATCGCCAGTGACACCCTCGACAAGTACGAGCGCGGTGAGCGTTAGAGCCTCTCAACAAGTGGGCTCTGGCAGCAACTAAACAAAACGGCCAGACGCGAGCTGCAAAGCGCGTTTGGCCGTATTAACTCTCCGGGCAACCCCTAGACGTGGTGATGCTCGCCGCGCTAAGCCTGCACCCAAGCATTTCGAATACCCACACGTGACCTAGATCATCAGCTGTACGGCTTTTCTGCTGGCTCGGCGCTGCTGACCAGCGTGCTTTTGCTGGGAATCTCAACCCAGTCACTCAGCAGGCTATAGGCCACCGCCAACAAGGTTGGGCCGAGGAACAACCCCATAAAACCGAATGCCAAAATGCCGCCAAACACCCCCAGCAACACCACGATCAATGGCAGGTTTCCGCCACGGCTGATCAGGTAAGGCTTGAGGATGTTATCGACTCCGCTGATCACAAAAACACCCCAAATCAGCAGGAAGATACCCATGCCGACTTCGCCTTGCCAAAACAACCAAGCCACAGCAGGGCCCCAGATCAGTGGCGGCACCATGATCAAACTAAAACCAAAGGTCAAAATACCCAACACCAGAGCGCCCGGCACTCCAGCGATGGTGAAACCGATCCAGGCGAGGATGGCTTGCGCGGCGGCAGTACCGATCACCCCGTTGACCACGCGCTGCACTGTACCGGCGACTAACTCCAGGTAATGGTCGGCGCGCGAACCGATCAAACGCTGCAACAGGCTTTGCGCAAAAGCCGCTAAGCGCGGCCCATCACGGTAAAAAAAGAACACCAGAATCAAGCTCAACGCCAGCTCCAGCATGCCCCCACCAATCTGCGCGCTGCGTAGCAGTAACCAGTTGCCGACTTGGCCAAGATACGGCTGCACCGTGGCAAAAAATGCTGAGCCTTGTTGATCAATCGTTAACCAAAAGCCCATCAAACGTTCGCCAATCAGCGGTACGTCAGCCAGCCAGGTGGGCGCTGGCGGAAAACCTTCAACCTGGAAGCCCTTAAGCAGCTCGGTAAAGTCCTTGATGTGATCGGCCAAGTTAAAGCCCAGCATCACCAGCGGCACCGCCACCAGCACGGTCCACACCAGTGTCAGTAAACCAGCAGCCAGCGATTGGCGGCCGCCAAGCAGACGTGTCAGTACGCGCATCACCGGCCAACTGGCAAAGGACAGCACTGCAGCCCAAAACAGCGCCGACCAAAACGGCGCCAGCACCCACAGGCTTGCGCCCAACAAAACCAGAAGCAGTATCTGCACCAGCAGCCGATCGTTATTGGCCATTCACCCAGCTCCCTGCAAAACGAAAACGGCTCTGCCATAAAGGGCAGAGCCGGATAATTGATAACGCTTAGCGAAACGCCGCAGACGTATTAGCGCAGCACGGTGAGTTGCACACCTTTCACATCAGGCTCACCCAGCTCCAAACGACTGGCGCGTATACGTTGTGCAACCAGCGCCTCACGCCACGCTTCAGCCTGCGCACCACTGATAATGACACGCAACGTGCTGTCGAGTTTAAGGCTACGCGCCATCAGCTCAACCCAAGCCGTGCTCGGTTCGACCTGCTCTACAAGGCGCAGTTCACCCGTGCTTTTCAGCTGCCGCTGCAACGTGGCCGGTGTCGGCAACACCTCACCCAAGGCCGCATTCGCCGTTAACAACTCGGCATGCAGGTAGGCGCGTTTATTGCCACGGGTGATGCTGTACAGCGCGACCAAACTGTCCTGACGCGGCGCGGCCAGACGCATCAGTGCGTAGGTTTGCTGGTTGTCGGAACCCATCAGCGTGGCGTTATTAAACACGGCGTTTGCCCACAGGCTGCTCGACCCACACTCACGGCCTACGCACCAATACAGCAGCTCAGCATCTTGGCTTTGCAAAGCGGCGCGAGCATAGGCGAACGCCTCATCGGCGGTATGGGTGCGCGGCAATTCATAGGTTACGGCGGTAAATTGGCCGCGTGTGGCCACTTCCTGCTCATAGCGTAAGGTGCCACTGATGCGACGGATCGTGCCTTGCGGGTAAATGCGTTCCTGATCAGCCGCCTGGTTAAAACTGACAATTTTGCTCCCAGCAAAACGCGGCAGCACTTCAAGATCTTGGCTGCCGGCAACGTCAGCTAAAGCAGCCGCGCTGACCAGCATCACGCTTAAGCCGAGGACGAAGCGGTTAAAGCGACTCATTTGATCAACATCGACTGGGCAGCCTTGACGATTTTTTCGCCGTCTTCTTCACGCTGCGGTACTAACAAGCCGCGCTGCACTGCCGGTCGGACCGACAGCTCATTCATCCAGCGCTGCAAGTGCTCCAGCCCTTCGACCGAAACGCCAGCCCAATCGTGAATACGCACCCAAGGGTAGGTGGCGATATCGGCGATGCTGTAATCATCGGCGAGGTACTGCGCTTGGCCCAAACGGCTATCAAGCACTTCATATAGACGCCGAGTTTCGCGCTGGTAGCGATCGATTGGGCCTTGGAGTTTTTCCGGAAAATAGCGGAAAAACACATTGGCTTGACCTTGCATCGGGCCAACACCACCCATTTGAAACATCAGCCACTGGATCACCCGCGAGCGGCCTTTGCCGTCTGTGGGCAGCAGTTGCCCGGTTTTTTCGGCCAGGTACATCAGAATGGCACCGGACTCAAACACCGCGAAATCATCGTTATCACGATCAACAATCGCCGGGATACGGCCATTGGGGTTGATGGCGAGAAAGGCTGCTGATTTCTGCTCTTGCTTGTCGAAACTCAATGCCTGCACGTTATAGGGCAGCTGCATTTCTTCTAGAGCGATGGACGCTTTATGGCCGTTTGGGGTGGCGGCGGTATACAGGTCAATCATGCGAATCTCCGTGGCTATCGCGTCACCTTTCCCCAGTTGCCTTTGCCAAGTCAAGCCGCGCCCAAGAATGCTTTGAAACAGTCTGCTACCAAGGCGGCGCCGCTGTCGTCATCCAGGTGCAAATGATGGCCGCCCGGCAGCTGAGCCACCTCGATGGCCACGCCCTCAACCAGCTGGTTAATGCTCGGTTGCGCGAGCAACATGCCCTGCTCCGCCATCACCAGTTTGGCCGGGCATTGTAGACCGGCGATAAAAGCCAGGGCGTGGTCATGGGTCAAACGCAGCGGCGATGGCAGCGTTAAGCGGCTGTCAGTGCGCCAGGTGTAACCACCGGGGACCGGCATAAGGCCGCGCTGAGCCAGCAATTCAGCCGCTTCACGGCTGACAGCACCCACGCCGCGCATACGCGCCTCCACCGCGCGGTCAAACTCGGCATACACCGGTTTGCTTTTACCGGCCAGGGCCAGCTGTGCGGTTAATGCTTCACCCAGTTTTTGCGGTGCAGTATTGGCCTCACCGGTGTAAGGGATCAGCCCATCAATCAGTGCCAGCCGCTCAACACGCTCAGGCATGGCCGCCGCCAGCAACACCGAGACAATGGCCCCCATGGAATGGCCCAACAAGGAAAAACGCTGCCAGCCGAACTGCTCAGCGACCTGTAAAACATCGTGGGCATAATCCCAAATGGCGTAACTGCCGCCTGGCGGGCGGTGATCAGAGTGACCGTGCCCGGCAAAATCCAACGCGACGATGCGCAAACCCGGTAATAACGGTGCCAGCCGGGCAAAGCTTGCGGCGTTATCCAGCCAGCCGTGCAGTGCAATCACCGGCAGGCCGTCTTCTGGCCCATACAGATGGGCCGCCAATTCAATGTGCGGCAGGCGCAGGCGCACCTCTTCAAAATTCAGGCTCATGCATGTTGCTCATCAGTGGGCTGGCCGGACCAGCGGAGGAACAATTTTTTCAGCAGTTCTGCGGTGTCTTGCGGGCGCTCCAAAGGGAACATATGGCCACCAGGCAACGTCAGGTATTCACCTTTCGGTACGCGCCGCACCAGATGCGCATGGTGCGGCATAACCACCCGGCTTTGCCGACCGCGAACCATCGCCAACGGCACCTGCAGTTGCTGGGCACGGCCGGGGCTGGTGTGCGGGACGCTGCGGTAAATACTGATTTCGGTGGCGGGATCAAAACGCAAGCGCAGGCTGGTGGTGCCTGCTTGCAAGCCATGCTGGATATAGGCGTCTAAACACTCCGGGTCGAAGCTGCGAAACAGTGTTTTAGCAGCAAAGTAACCACGCGCTTCAGCCATGTCGACAAACTCTTCGCGCCGGCCCAAGGTGCGCCCGGCAGGCGTGATGCGGTCGATAAAGCCAAAACGTTTGGCCGCGCGGATCACCATTTTGTCGGCAAAGGTCAGTACCGGCGAGTCAAGCATCACCACCCCGAGGTACAACTCAGGGCGCAGCAAAGCGGCGTGATAATGCAGCACCCCGCCCAGCGAATGACCGACGCCCCAGACCGGTTGCGGGTTGGTTTCAAGGTGATGAATCAATTCATCAACCAGGTTGCCCCAGTTGTCATTCACCGGGAAGCGCGGATCATGACCATGCTGCTCAAGGTGCTGCACCTGATAATCAGGGGCCAGCGCGGCGAACAGCTTGCCGTAGGTAGCCGAAGGAAAGCCGTTGGCATGGGCGAAGAATACAGACTGGGTCATAGCAGCGGGCTTATCAGGGAAGTTACGGATAATTGTCCGGCAGCCCTGTCGATGCAGCAATGACAAGACAGCCGGTGAATGACGGCGCTATGGCCAAAACCGCTGGGAGCCCGCCGGCGCGCAAACGCCGGCGAGTGTTTGATCAGCGCTGCGCCGGGCCGTTTTCCCCCAGCGGCACGATGGCCATGGTCAGGCGCGAGATGCAACTGGCCTTGCCGTCCTCGCCACTCAAGCGAATATCCCACACATGGGTAGTGCGGCCTAAATGCAAGGGTTTGGCCACTGCCGTTACCCGGCCGCTGCGCACACCGCGCAAGTGGTTGGCGTTGACCTCAAGGCCGACGCAATAGAACTTACTGCTGTCGATGCACAGGTGGCTGGCGGTTGAACCGAGGGTTTCGGCCAGCACCACCGATGCACCGCCATGCAGGAGGCCATAGGGTTGGTGGGTGCGTGAGTCGACCACCATGCTGGCGGTAATCGACTCGTCATCGAAGCATTCAAAGCGAATATCCAGCTGTTCGCCGATGGTATTTTTTAAAAACCCATTGAGCTGGTCGAGGTTTGGGGTTTGCTGCCAGACGGCCATAAGTCAGTCCTTCGAGTTAAGTTTTAGCGCACAACTGGCCGTCACCTGCGTGCCGGCCGTAGGCTCGATCAGTTGTGCCAAAGCACCACTTCGCTGCGTTCAGCCCACTCACCGAAGCGCTCACCATAAGTGCCTTCAATCACCGCGCGCTTGATTTTCAAGGTCGGCGTAAGGAAGCCGTTGTCCACTGCCCAGACCTCCTGCACCAGCACCAAGCGTTGCAGCCGCTCATGCTTATCGAGGCTTTTGTTGACCTGCTCCAGCAGGTTTTTCAAGCTGGTCTCCAGCTCGACACGGCTGCTATTAGCAGCTTCGCTGCGGCCTACATCAGAGAGCACACACAGCGCCATGGGCTGGGTCATACCGTCACCGACCACACAGACCATCTCAATACGCGAATGCTCGCCCAAGCGGTTTTCAATCGGCGCCGGCGCGACGTACTTGCCTTTACTGGTTTTAAAAATCTCTTTAATCCGCCCGGTCAGGCGCAGATTGCCATCGGCATCTTGCTCACCTTTGTCACCGGTGCGCAGGTAGCCATCGGCGGTCATGGTTTCCGCGGTTTTTTCGGGGTCTTTGTAATAACCCTGCATGGTTGCACCGCTGCGCACCTGTACCTCGCCGTCTTCGGCGATGCGTACCTCAACACCGGGGCTGTTCTGGCCGATCCAGCCTTGCTTGAACTTACCCGGGCGGCACACATGTGAGTAACCGCAGTTCTCGGTCATGCCATACACCTCAAGCACATCCAGACCCAGGCGCTTGTACCAATTGAGCAAGGCCTCTGGCACCGGCGCCGCGCCGGACAATGCATAGCGCACGGCATCCAAGCCCAAACCAACCAGCACTTTTTTACCAACAATGCGGCCGATGATTGGCAGCTTGAGGAGAAAATCCAGCTTCTCAGCGGGCATCTTGCTGTAAACGCCCATCTGGAACTTGGTCCAGATCCGCGGCACGCCAAACATGACCGTGGGCCGTGCGCGCTTGAGGTCTTCAAGGAAGGTGTCAAGGCTCTGCGCAAAGAAGATCGTCTGCCCCGCGTAGATCGAGGCTAACTCGACAAACATGCGCTCGGCCACATGGCACAGCGGCAAGTAGGACAAGACGCGGTCATCCTCACCCACCCCGAACAAAGTGGTGGCCTTGCTGGCTGCGAAACCTAAGTTTTTGAAGTGGTGCATCACCCCTTTCGGTGTGCCTGTGGTGCCAGAGGTGTAGATGATAGTGGCGAGCTGATCGGCGCTAGGTTTGGGGTTATCCTGAATCGGCGTGCAGGCTTGCAGGTCGTCCCAAACAAAACTGAACTCGCCTTGCGCACGCAAGGGCAGGCCAATGGTCGGCACCTCATCAGGTACACCCGGGGCCATGGCCGGCCAGTCATCCAGCTTGCCGATAAACACCAGTGCCGCCTCGGAATGGCGCAACACTTGGCCAACCGACTCAGCTGTCAGGTTGGGGTACAGCGGCACTGATACGTGACCGGCCATCCAAATGGCTAAATCGGCAACAATCCAATGCGCGCAGTTCTTCGAGATGATTGCGATGCGGCTGCCCGCAGGCAGTTCGCGAGCACGCAGCCAGTTGGCGGCGCGGCGCGCATGCTCGCCCACATCGGCCCAACTCAGTTCCTGCAACTCACCGCCCGGCAGTGGTTGCACCATGTAGCGTTTATTGGGGTGCCGAGCCTCACGCTCATAGAACACATCAAGGGGTAAACGGATTTCATCAGCCACAGGGCATCCTCCTTTGTAGTTTTTATGGAGCCAACCAAGCAATTGCTTGGTTGGACTATTCCACGCACAAAGGCGGCCCGCAAGAGGAGAAATGTTTCGGTGTGTAGTAGTGGCCTAACTGCGCGTCTGGTGCAGGTGCACAGACAGATGCATCAATCCGGCGACCAGTTCGTCGCCTTCCAATAAGGCCAAACTGGCGGTGTCCATGGGTAACGGCTGTTGCCGATGTCCGTGTATCAACAACCCGGCCAGCGCCCCCACAAGAGGCTGATGGGTCACCAGCAGGAGCTCTTGCAGCGGATACGCTGCAAGCTCTCGCAGGGTGTGGCGCAGATCGCTTTCAGGCGTTAGCCAAGGCACGGTGACCCGGTTACCGCTAAACGCCAGCGCCTCACAAAGCACATCCGCCGTCTGTTGTGCACGCACAAAGGGGCTGACCAGCACCACTTGCACCGGGCGATCGCGTAAGTGCTCAGCCGCCTCACCCACCTGTTGCCGGCCATAAGCCGTTAGGTTGCGCTGGGCATCACTGCGCGCTGTCGGCTCAGCTTCACCGTGGCGCAGCAGCCACAGTTTCATCGCCCGGCCCTGACCATTGAAGGTGTCACAGCTTGGGCTCTTCATCGCGCACCGGGTGAGCAGCGGGCGCAATGCTGTGCGGGGTTTCGCCTTGGGGTGCTTGCGGGGTTGGCCAATCAGCAAACGGCCACGGCTTTTCATCGCTGTTAAAAGTACCAAAACGACCAATCTGCGCGAGGTACTGGCTCAAGCTGTCGCCCAACCCGAGCAAAGCGCCATTCGGTGCGCCGTAAAACAAGCGATAACCCAGTTGCAGCACCACCACGGCGCCCAGAAAAATAACTGCCAGTTGCCAGACGATGGTGTAAATCACCATCCACAGCATGCGCAACAACATCGATTCGCGCTGCAGGTGTCGATTGTCATTAGTCATGTTCATCTCCTTAACAGCCCTTAACGATAAATTTCAAAAACCGCTGGTGGGAATAAAATCAACGTCGGTTTTTGCCTCTGCATTCATCAGCGCTCCAATCACCTGATCCAGCGTGCGCCCTTCAAACACGATGGCATGCAAGCCTGCCACCAGTGGCATGTAGACCTGCAACTCCTCGGCTTTAGCTTTTAACACCTTGATGGTGTTCACCCCTTCCGCCACCTCGCCCAAACGCTCAACGGCATCTTTAAGGCTCAAGCCTTCGCCGAGGGCAAAGCCAACTTGGTAATTACGACTTTTGGCCGAGGAGCATGTAACGATCAAGTCGCCCACGCCGGCCAAGCCGAGGAAGGTCATGGGGTTAGCGCCGAGCTTGACGGCGAAGCGGGTCATCTCGGCTAAGGCTCGAGTAATCAGCATGCTTTTGGTGTTTTCGCCCATGCCCATGGCCGCCGCCATGCCGGCGATAATCGCATACACGTTTTTCAACGCACCGCCCAACTCAACACCAAAACGGTCTGCGCTGGCATACACGCGAAAGGTGCGGCCATGCAGCGCTGCTTGCACTTGCTGGCAGAGGTCTTCGTCCTCACTGGCCACCACCGAGGCGGTCAGCGCGTGCTCGGCCACCTCACGGGCTAAGTTTGGCCCTGAGAGCACACCGATACGGGCTTGCGGAGCAATGTTCTGCAGAATCTGGCTCATCAACAGAAAACTCTGCGCCTCGATGCCCTTGGTGGTGCTGACCAGCAGCTTGCCGGCCAGCTGCGCCGCCACCGGCTGCAACACCTGACGCAGCGCGCTGGAGGGCAGCGCCACAAAAATAAGCTGACACGCATCAAGCGCCGCCGCCAGATCAGTCAGCGGCTCAACGCCGAGGTGAACCTTGATACCTTTAAGGTAACGCGGGTTTTCCCGGTTCTGCCGGATCGCCTCTGCCTGCTGAGGGTCGCGCATCCAGTGCAGAACGTGCTGGCCATTTTCAGCCAACAAATTAGCAATTGCAGTGCCGAAGCTACCGCCGCCAAGCACTGCGATGGGGTGCTGATCAGTCATAACGCATCCGTAGTGGCCATTTGAGTTCTTGCTGGCGCGCATTATACGGCGCTGAGCCCGTGCGACCAATTTAAGCCACGACTATCAGCCACTGCAAAAGCCAGAAGCCTCAGTTACCATGCTGCAAATCGGCAAACAAACTCGAGCGTTCGCATGGCCAAAACGCCTCCACTGGTGCACCTGATCAGTGCCCTGTCTCTTCTGGTACCACCGCTGGTAATGGCTGAAGACTTATTCGGCTTAGACCAACCGTTGCCTGAAATTCTCAGCGCCACCCGCCTGAAACAATCCCCGGCCGCCGTACCGGGCAGCGTTTCGGTGATTGACCGCGCGCTGATCGAAGCCAGCGGTGCGCGCGACATCCCCGAGTTAATGCGC